>NZ_JACMTR010000002.1:4823918-5144721 GCF_014267175.1 Pseudonocardia sp. C8 | reverse complement strand
CAGGCCGCGGCGCGGGCCGGGGTGCCGCTGGCCACGCGCTGCGTGGCGCTGCGGCCCGGTGATCCGTGGTCGCTGACCCGCCTGCGCAGCGGCGGGGTCCTGCTCGAGGACGCCGAGCTGAGCGCGCCGGTCGCGTTCGCGACCGTCGCACCGGGCGCGGCCGCCGGAGCGGAGACGCCTGCCGCCACCGGGACACCGGAGATCGTCGACTTCACCCCCGAGCTGGACCCGGCACTGGCCCGCACCCGGGTGGTCGAGCGAGTCCCGCGGGCCGAGGGCGTCTCGCTGGCCACCGCCCCGGTCGTCGTCTCCGGTGGGCGCGGGGTGGGCAGCGCCGAGGGGTACGCCGTGCTGGAGGAGCTCGCCGACCTCCTCGGTGGCGCGGTGGGCTGTTCCCGGGTGGCGACCAACAACGGGTGGCGCCCGCACCGGGACCAGGTCGGGCTGACCGGCACCCGGATCGCCCCGGACCTCTACATCGCGTGCGGCATCAGCGGCGCGACCCAGCACTGGGTCGGCTGCATGAACGCCCGGACCATCCTCGCGATCAACACCGATCCGGAGGCGCCGATGGTCACGCGCTCGACCTACGCGGTCGTCGGGGACCTCCACGAGGTCCTCCCGGCGCTGGTCGACGCCCTGCGGGCGCGCGTGCGCGGCTCCGGCCACGCCCCGCCGGCGGGGGTGAGCGCGCGCTCCGAGACGTGAGCCCCGCGCCACTACCCACCGACGGGGGTGCCCGCACTCACCCGATCGGGTCGTCGCAATGTTGTCGGGACAACGTGTTAATACGGATTAACGTGACGGGATTCATCCGCATCTGCGGATGAAGTGTGCCTCACCTCAGCTGCTCCGACCTGCAGTTCTCCCTCATCTCACCGTCCGCGGTGCGGAACCGGCGCCCTCGCCGGGGCCGGTCCCGGCGCCGCATCCCGCCGCACCGGGCTTCGTTCTGCCCGTGACGGACTCCGGCAGGCAGCTCCCCCGAACCAGGGCCGCCGGAGGAGATGAGAGGACGACGATGTCTGCCCCGACACGTGCACGCGAGAAGCGCCGCGACGTCAGCCGCCGCCGCTTCCTCGGATACCTGGTCGCCGCGCCCACGCTGGTGGTCGCGGCCGAACTCGGCCGCCAGCAGCTGTTCGCCCCGCCGGACGCCTCGGCGGCGGCGATCCCGTCGCCGCCGCAGACCGCGGACGTCTACGACCTGCTGGACGCGATCCGCGACTCGTCCCGGCCCACCGCCAACCTGATCAAGGTCGAGGTCAACCGGGACGGCACGGTCTCGTTCGCGCTGCCCCGCTCGGACAACGGCCAGGGGATCATCACCTCCACCGCGATGATCATCGCCGAGGAGATGGACCTCGACCCGGACCAGGTGCACGTCACGCTGGCCGACTCGCGCCCCGAGCTGGTGTTCAACCAGCTCACCGGCGGGTCCAGCACGACGTTCTCGACGTTCACGCCGATCCGGGTGGCCGCCGCCATCGCGAAGGGCCGGCTGCTCGACGCCGCGGCCCACATGCTCGGGCAGGACGTCGACACTCTCACCAGCCGCTCCGGGCTGATCACCGGAGCCGGCGGCAGCGCGATCCCGTTCTCCGACCTCACCGAGGCCGCGGCCAGCGACGTGACCAAGCAGGTCGAGGTCGCGCTCAAGCCGCGCGAGGAGTTCACGGTCATCGGCACCGAGCGGACCAAGGCGGACGCCCGCGCGATCGTGACCGGCAAGAAGGAGTTCCTCGCCGACATGCAGGTCCCGGACGCGCTGCCGACCGTGATCTGCCGGGGCCCGTACCTGAACTCGGAGCCGCAGAGCGTCGAGAACGCCGACGAGGTCCGCAACATGCCGGGCGTCACCGACGTGGAGATGGTGAGCACCGGCGTCGCGGTCCGGGCCAAGACCACCGGCCAGGCCATCGACGGGGTCAACGCGCTGCGCGTCCAGTGGGACGGCGGCACCGTCGAGGGCGAGAACGACGAGTCCGTGCTGGAGAAGGTCCGCGCCGCCGAGCTGCCGCTGGCCGTGCCGTCCGTGCCCGGCGAGACCGTCGAGGGTGACTTCGCGTTCTACTTCCGCAGCAACTCCGCGCTGGAGACGAACGCCGCGATCGCCGACGTCCGCGAGGACTCCGCCGAGATCTGGTCGGCCCTGAAGATCCCGATCACCGTCCAGCACGACATCGCCGAGCTGCTCGGCATGCCGGTCAGCGCGGTGACCCTGCACGTCGTGGAGGGCGGCGGCTCGTTCGGGCGCCGGCTGTTCGGCGACGCGGCCAAGGAGGCCGCCGAGGTCTCGCAGAAGATGGGCAAGCCGGTGAGCCTGGTCTGGACCCGGGCCGACGACTCCCGGCAGGGCCGCACGCACCCGATGGCGACCTCCCGGATCCGGGCCGTCGTGAGCGGCGAGTCGGTCGTCAGCTTCGAGCAGCGGCACACGAGCGTCACCACCGACTTCGGGCACGGCTTCGGCGACGCGGTCACCGCGGCGGCGGCCAAGGCGCCGCTCGGCCAGGTCGGGGTCTCCGAGGCGATCTGGGAGCTCACCCAGAACACGCCCTACGACTTCGGGGCCCAGACCCGGACGCTCACCGAGGTCGACCTGCGGTTCAACACCTGCTCGATGCGCAACGTGTACTCGCCGGACGTGTGCACCGCGCGCGACCTGATCGTCGACCAGATCGCGGCGAAGATGGGCAAGGACTCCTACGAGTTCCGCCGCGAGTTCCTGCGCAACGACGCCATGCGCGCGGTGCTGGACAAGGTCGCGGAGGAGGGGAACTGGGGCCGCTCCATGGAGGAGGGCACCGCCCAGGGCCTCGGCTTCCACGTCGAGTACAAGAGCTACGCCGCGTGCCTGGTCGAGATCGACTGCCGGCCGGAGACGGTCAACCGCGAGGTCCGCTCGGCCCGCACCGGCCCGCGCGTCACGAAGGTGGTCTTCGCCAGTGACGGCGGCCTGATCATCAACCCGCTCGGGTACCGGGCCCAGCTCATGGGCGGGATCAACGACGGTATCGCCATGACGCTGACCTCCGGCCTGCACCTGGAGGACGGTCACTTCATCGAGGCCAGCTGGGACAACTACTTCTACACCCGGCAGTGGAACACCCCGCTCGACATGCAGATCTTCATCGTCGACAACGGGCGGCCGGAGCCCGGCGGCGTCGGGGAGCTCGGCGTCGCGCCGACCTGCGGCGCGGTGGCCAACGCCTACGCCCGTGCCACCGGGACGGTGCCGGAGTACTTCCCGATCCTGCACAAGGAGCCGCTCCCGTTCGAGCCGTACCCGACGGTGCCGCCGGTCCCGCCGTCGCCGACCAACGGCCTCGACTACGCCCGCTGAGAAGGAGACCGTCCATGTCGACACACACGTTCAAGGTCAACGGCGAGCTCGTCTCCGTCGACGTCGAGGACGACGTCCGGCTGCTCTGGGTCCTGCGTGACCTGCTGGGGGTCAAGGGCCCCAAGTACGGGTGCGGGATCAACGTCTGCAAGGCCTGCACGTCGCACATCAACGGCAAGGCGTTCAACCCGTGCTCGGTGCCGGTCGGTGCGCTCTCCGAGTCGGACGAGGTGACCACGATCGAGGGGCTCGCCGACGGCGACGAGCTGCACCCGATGCAGAAGGCCTGGATCGACAACGACGTCGCCCAGTGCGGCTACTGCCAGCCCGGCCAGATCATGGCCGCGGTGGCGCTGGTGAAGCGGTGCGCCGAGGAGGGCCGGTCGATCGACGACGACGCCCTCGACGAGATCCGCAACATCTGCCGGTGCGGCACCTACAACCGGATCCGCGAGGCGATCAAGGCCGGCGCCGACAACATGTGACGGTGTCGCTGGAGGAGAGGACGGATTGATGAAGAACCGGACGCGGCGCTCGCTGATCGCCGCCGGCGCCCTGGGCGCCGTGGGACTGCTTCCGGCCGGGGTCGCGGCCGCTGCCGACGAGGGCGACGGGCACGGCTACCCGAGCACGCAGAGCCCGACGCAGGTCGTCGGCGCGGTGGAGGGCCTCACCGGCACCGCGGGGAGCGGCTTCGCCGACGCGGCCGACAGCCACCTCCCGGGCAACCGCCCCGACGGGGTCAACGGCACCGAGACCGAGTTCCCGGCGCTGAACCCCGGATACGTCGAGGGCCCGGCCGGCGGGCTCCTCAACGGACCCTTCGAGTAAGGGGCTCCCAGGAGGCGGTGGGGCCGGCGCCACGGTGCCGGCCCCACCGTCCTCGTCCGCACTCAGTGTTGTTGCTTCGGCCCTCGACCGCCGGGCCTCAGTGCGGCTGCTTCGGCCCTCGACCGCCGGGCCTCAGTGGAGGACCTTGAGCCCGACGACGCCACCGACGATCGCGACCAGGCACAGCAGCCGCGCGGTCGTCGCCGGCTCGCCGAGCGCGACCATCCCGTAGATCGCGGCGCCGACCGCGCCGATGCCGACCCAGATTGCGTACGCGGTCCCGACCGGCAGCTCGCGCAGGGCCAGCGACAGCCCGGCCATGCTGAAGAACAGCGCGACCGCGAACAGGACCGACGGTCCGAGCCGGCTGAACCCCTTGCTCTGCGATAGGGCAGCCGCCCACACGGTCTCCAGCACACCCGAGACGACCAGGTAGACCCAGGCCACGATGACACCCCTTTCCGGCGAGTGCGTCGTCTTGGCGTTCCGGGTACGGCGCGTCTCGTCCGGGGTGCCGCCGGGCGGCGGCCCACCTCCCATGATGCGCGATCCGCGCGCACGGGCAAGCGATGGTGACCGGTCCGACCAGGTCTACACCGGACGCGGCGCATACATGATCACCGCGACGCCCGCCAGGCAGATCAGGGCACCGGTCACGTCCCAGCGGTCCGGCCGGAAGCCGTCGGCGAGCACGCCCCAGGCCAGCGACCCGGCCACGAACACACCGCCGTACGCGGCCAGGATGCGGCCGAAGTGGGCATCCGGCTGCAGCGTCGCGACGAACCCGTAGAGGCCCAGCGCGACCACCCCGGCACCGATCCACAGCCACCCGCGATGCTCGCGCACGCCCTGCCAGACCAGCCAGGCGCCGCCGATCTCGCACAGGGCGGCGATCGCGAACAGGACGATCGAGCGCAGAACGGTCATGGCCGCATCCTGCCGTCGTGCCCCCGGGTTGTGCGACGGCCGGGCTCTCCGGCATGGTTTAGCTATGCCTAACGGCTCGACTTCGGTATGGCGAACATTAGTGGTCGTGCTGGTCGCGGGCCTGCTCGCCGCCGGCTGCTCGGGGCAGCCCCGGCCGGACGACGATCCGCGCCCGGTCGTGCTCACGACGTTCACCGTGCTGGCCGACATGACCCGCCAGGTCGCGGGTGACCGGGTACGGGTGGAGTCGATCACCCGTCCGGGTGCGGAGATCCACGACTACGAGCCGTCGCCGGACGATCTCGTCCGCGGGGCGGGCGCGGACCTGCTGATCGAGAACGGCCTCGGGCTCGAGCGCTGGTTCGAGCGGTTCGTCGACCGGGCCGAGGTGCCCTCGGTCGTGGCGAGCGAGGGCGTGCCACCCGTGCCGATCGCGGCGGGGGAGTACCGGGACCGGCCCAACCCGCACGCCTGGATGTCCCCCTCCGCAGGCATCCGGTACGTCGAGAACATCCGGGCCGCGCTGACCCGGCTGGACCCGGAGGGCGCGGCCGCGTACGCCGCCAACGCCGCGCGGTACTCCGCGCAGCTGCGGGCGGTGGGTGACGAGCTGGCCGCGGACCTGGCCTCGATCCCGCCGGCGCAGCGGGTGCTGGTCACCTGCGAGGGCGCGTTCTCCTACCTCGCCCGCGACTCCGGCCTGCGCGAGGCGTACCTGTGGCCGGTCAACAGCGAGGGCGAGGGCACCCCGCGACAGATCACCGACGTCGTCGCGTTCGTCCGGGCGAACCGGGTCCCCGCGGTGTTCTGCGAGTCCACGGTGAACGACTCCGCCCAGCGGCGGGTGGCCGAGGAGACCGGCGCGCGGCTGGCCGGGACGCTGCACGTCGACTCGCTGACCGGTCCGGGCGGCCCGGTCCCGTCGTACCTGGACCTGCTCCGGGACGACGCCCGCACGATCGCCGAAGGCCTCACCGGGGTCCGCCGATGACCGCGCTCGAGGTCACCGGGCTGACCGTCCGGCACGGTGACGTGCTCGCCCTCGACGACGTCTCGCTGCGGCTCGACCCGGGCACGGTCTGCGGGCTGATGGGCCCCAACGGCTCCGGCAAGTCGACGTTGTTCCGCGCGGTGATGGGCCTGGTCGCGCCGGAACGGGGCACGGTCCGCGTGCTGGGGACGACCTCGGCCGGAGCCCGCCGCCGGGCGGCCGTCGCCTACATGCCGCAGGCCGAGGAGATCGACCCGGACTTCCCGATCGTCGCCCACCAGGTCGTCCTCACCGGGCGGTACGCCGGCATGGGGATCGCCCGGCGCGCACGGCCGGCCGACCGGGCGGCGGTCGCGGCCGCCCTGGACCGGGTCGGCATGACCGGGCTGGCGGACCGGCAGATCGGGCGGCTCTCCGGCGGGCAGCGCAAGCGCGTCTTCCTGGCCCGGGCGATCGCTCAGGACGCGCCGTTGCTGCTGCTCGACGAGCCCTTCGCCGGCGTCGACCACGGCACGCAGGCCGAGCTGACCGGCGTGCTGCACCAGCTGCGCGACGCCGGCTGCACGGTCCTGGTGTCCACGCACGACGTCGGCGGGGTGTCCCGGCTGTGCGACCGGGTGGCGCTGCTGGCCGGGCAGCTGCTCGCCGACGGGACCCCGGACGAGGTCCTCACCCCCGACGTGCTCGGCCGGGTGTTCGGGCTGCGGGGGGCGTCGTGATCGCCTGGCTGGTCGAGCCGCTGCAGTTCGGGTTCATGCAGCGGGCGCTGCTGGTCGCCGTGGTCGCCGGGACGGTCGGGGCGCTGCTGTCCTGCTGGCTGACCCTGGTCGGCTGGTCGCTGATGGGCGACGCCGTCTCGCACGCGGTGCTGCCCGGGGTGGTGCTGTCCTACATCATCGGGATCCCGTTCGGGGTGGGCGCGTTCGTGTTCGGTGCGGGCGCGGTGGCGCTGATCGGGGTGGTCCGGCGGACGTCGCGGGTGAAGGAGGACGCGGCGATCGGCGTCGTGTTCACCGGCCTGTTCGCGCTCGGGCTGGTGCTGATCTCGACGACGCCGTCGGACACCGACCTCGCCCACATCCTGTTCGGCAACCTGCTCGGGCTCTCCGGGGCGGACGTCGTCCAGATCCTCGTGCTGGGCGCGCTGACCGTGCTGATCGTGGCGGTCAAGCACCGCGACTTCACCCTGGTCGCGTTCGACCGCACGCACGCGCACGCGGTCGGGATCGACCCGCGCCGCACCGAGGCGGTGCTGCTCGGGCTGCTCGCGCTGGCCGTCGTCGTCGCGCTGCAGGCGGTGGGGATCGTGCTGGTCGTCGCGGTGCTGATCGTGCCGGGGGCGACGGCGTACCTGCTGACCGACCGGATGGAACGGATGCTGCTGATCGCGGTGCTGGTCGCGGTCGCTGCGGCGGTGGCGGGCACCTACCTCAGCTACCACCTCGACGTCTCCACCGGTGGGTCGGTCGTCGTCTGCCTGACGGTGGAGTTCACGCTCGCGTACCTGTTCGGCCCGCGACACGGGCTGCTGGGCCGGCGGCGGCTCGCGGCGAGGGCGCCGTCCGCGCGGACGTCGTGAGAACCGTTGCCACGAACGGCCCGCTGGTGGCACGGATCGCGGAGTGCCGCCCTCGTCGGAGGTGGCGGACCGCCCCGTGAGCCTGCGGCGAGCGGTCCTTCGGTGCGCCGAACGGCCAGAAGATGGCGTGGCCACACGATAGAATTCGAACATGCGAGCGAAGTCGAGCGACGGCGGGGACCCGGTCACCGCCGCGCTGTCGGCGATGCTCGACCAGCTGTCCACGCTCGCCGACACCGACACCGACCCCACCGGCGGGGTGACCGCGGCGACCCGGATCGACCGGATCGCGCTGCTGGAGAAACTCCGTGGCGCGGTCGCCGCGGCCCAGCACACCGAGGCGATCGGGTTCGCCCGCGCCCAGGTCGAAGACACGCTCGCCCGCGGCGACATCCACCCCAGCAAGGTGCAGCGCGGGATCGCCGACCAGATCGCCCTCGCTTCTCGCATCTCGCCCACCGCCGGGTCGCGGCGGTTGAACACCGCCTGGACCCTGCGCGCCGACCTGCCCGGCGTGCGTGGCCTGCTGGTGGCCGGGCGGATCTCCGAAGACATCGCCACCCAGGTGGTGTCCGAGACCCGGCACCTGACCGCGGAGCTGCGCCGGCAGGTGGACACCCAGATCGTCGCCACCCGGATCGAGGACCTGAACCCGCGCCAGGCCGCGTTGAAGGTCCGCGACCTCGCCTACCGGGCGGACAAGGCCGCTTATGTCCAGCGGGGCCGTACCGCGCGTAAGGATCGCCGGGTCACCCTGCGGCCGGCCCCGGACACCATGGCCGTGCTCTCCGCCCTGGTGCCGGTCGAACAAGGCGTCGCCGCGCTGGCCGCGTTGCGCCGGCACGCCGACACCACGGTCGGGGTCGGCGACGAACCCCGTAACCGGGACCAGGTCATGGCCGACACCCTGGTCGAACGCCTCACCGGGCAAACCGAAGCCGCCGATGTGAACGTCGAGGTCGGCATCGTCATCCCGGTCGACGCCCTGGTCGACCCCCGCTCCCCGGCCACCGCGCAGGTGGTCGGGCACGGCCCGATCCCGGCCTGCCTCGCCCGCGAGGTCCTGGCCGGCACCAAGGGCCGCCGCTGGTGGCGACGCCTGTTCACCCGACCGGCCGGCGGACCGCTGATCGGCGCCGACCCCCGGCGCCGCTACTTCGACGGCGTGCTCGCGGCGTTGATCCGGATCCGGGACGACGACCGCTGCCGGGACCCCTACTGCGGGGCACCGTGCCGCAACATCGACCACATCCACCCCGACGCATAAGGCGGTCCCACCAGCTACACCAACGGCCGCGGCACCTGCGTACGCGGCAACCAGATCAAGGAACTACCCGGCTGGACCGCCGAGGTCATCCACGACGGACTCGGCGACCAGCCGCACACCGTGCGGACCACCACCCCGACCGGGCACACCTACACCAGCCGCGCCGGACCCTGACCGGTCACGGGGCCGCCCGACACAATGCACCCGTGGTGCAGGCCGGACCTGACGATGCCGGGTTGACGACGGAGGACCTCCGCGTGGTCACCCGCTATGCCGTCGAGTGCGCCGAGGACGTCCTGCCGATCTTCGAGGACCCGCATCCGCACGACCGACGCCCGCGCGCGGCGATCGACGCGGCGCGAGCCTTCGTCGGCGGCGCGGCACGATCCCGGCTGCAGCGCGTCACCTCTCTCGACGCGCACCGGGCCGCGAAGGAGGCGACGATCGAGGCGGCTGTGCACTCGGCGCGCGCGGCCGGCGATGCGGCCGCGGCGGCGTACCTCCATCCACCCGGGGCGGTGTGGGAGTGGACGTCAATCCGGGCCCGGACGTCCCAGGTCGGGCACATCCTGCGCCCCGCCGCGCACGCGGCGCGCGCTACGGAGCTGGCTGCCGGGCGCGATCCTGCCACCGGAGACCTGTACATCGAGCGGGCCCGGCTGCGTGCGACGCCTGCGCTCGCCGACATCGTCCGCCGGTACCCACCGCCGCCTGACGGGGTGAACCGCGTCGCCCGGCTCATGACGGCCTTGGACACGGCGCTGCGCACCCGCTGAGCGGGCGGCGATGAGTTTGCGCGGCACCGGGAGTCGTACCCCCTGTGACCCAGATGCTCAGAGTCCAGAACTTCACCGTCTCCAGCGACGGGTTCGGCGCCGGCGAGAACCAGAGCCTCGAGCGACCGTTCGGGCATGCCGACCCCGGCGAGATGTTCGCGTGGGCCGGCGCCACCGCGAGCTGGCCCAACCGCACGGATCCCGGTGGAAGCCGCGGCCTCGACGACTACTTCACCCGGGACTTCACCCGTAACATCGGGGCCGAGATCATGGGGCGCAACAAGTTCGGCCCCCAGCGTGGTCCCTGGGCGGACCACGACTGGCGCGGCTGGTGGGGCGACGAGCCGCCGTTCCACACCCCCGTGTTCGTGCTGACCCACCATGAGCGTCCGTCGTTCAGCCTCGGCGACACGACGTTCCACTTCGTGCAGGGTGACCCGGCAACGGTCCTCGAACGGGCACGAGCGGCCGCGAACGGCAAGGACGTCCGTCTCGGCGGCGGAACCTCCGTCATCCGCGAGTTCCTCGACGCGGACCTCGTCGACACCATGCACGTCGTGGTCGCACCGGTGAAGCTCGGATCCGGGGTACGGCTCTGGGAGTCTCCCGACGAGCTCCGTGACCGCTTCCACCTCGACGTCGTGCCCAGTTCGAGCGGGGTCACGCACCACCTCTTCTGGCGGAAGTGACCCCTGACCCGATCACCGCAGGTGCCGGTCGTAGAACCGACCCGCGTCCTCCACCTCGAACCACGGGGTGCCGACGTGCCCGCCCATGTTGGCGTGCAGCGTCTTCTGCGTGCTGCCGAAGGCGTCGAACAGGTCCAGCGCCCGCTGCCGGGGGTTCCCCTCGTCGTCCCACTGCAGCAGGAACAGCAGTGGAACGGTGACCAGGCGGGCCTCCTCGCGTTGGGTGCGGGGCACGAACCCCCCGGCGAAGAGGCCGACGGCCGCGATTCGCGGTTCGGTCACCGCCAGCCGGATGCCCACGGCGGTCCACCCCGAGTACCCGACCGGGCCGGCGATCCCGGGAAGCGACAGGAGGGTGTCGAGGGTGGTCCGCCATTCCGGTGCCGCCCGCTCGACCAGCGGGCCGACCACGGACTCGAAGACCTCGTCGACCGGTCCGCCGGCCTGCACCGCCCGGCGGAGGTCGGCGCGGGCCCGTTCCTCGGTGGCCGACCGGGGCCGGTCACCGCACCCGGCGGCGTCGATGGTGGCCACCGCGTACCCGCGCGTCGCGAACTGCCGGGCCCGGGCCACGAGCCGGGGGTCGCTCTTGGGCAGGCCGTTGTTGTGGGCCATGAGGATCAGCGGGGCCGCCGTGGATCCCGGCGTCCACAGGGTGCCGGGGACCTCGCCGAGGACGAACTCGCGTTCGAGAACGGTGTCGTCGAGCCGCTGCTCGGAAATGACATGCATGGTCGTGCCTCTCGGGAGTGCTCGCGAACGGCGCTCCCGGACGACCTGCCTATCGTCCGACCGTGACCCCGGAGGGGAGCACCCATGTCGATGCGTTCACGGGTACCACCTCCTCGATCTCTCGCACGGCCTCCGGGAAGCTAGCAGCGGCCGCCCGCGGTCCGTCAACGGATTTGCGGAGGCCGCGCACGAGCCCGGAAACGACGAACGCCGGGCACCCCGCGGTGGAGTGTCCGGCGCTCGGCCCGTTCGGGCTGGCGGAGGATACGGGATTTGAACCCGTGAGGGATTGCTCCCAACACGCTTTCCAAGCGTGCGCCCTAGGCCACTAGGCGAATCCTCCGCGAACAAGGCTACCCGCCGTGGCACGCGGTGCGGCACCGCCCCCTCGTCCCCGCGGCGCGGTGTTCGTGGCACACTGTCCGTGGACCCCGTGCGGCGTCCATCCTGTGAACTCCCCCAGGGCCGGAAGGCAGCAAGGGTCAGCAGGCTCTGGCGGGTGCGCGGGGTCCCCTCATGTCCCGGGCCCTCTCGAGTTCCTGCCGTCGTCGGGAACAGTCGGGGGTCATCGGTAGCCTCGCGTCCGTGGCTCTGGCTCTGTACCGCAAGTACCGCCCGGCCAAGCTGGCCGACGTCGTGGGGCAGGAGCACGTCACCGAGCCCCTGGCCACGGCCCTGTCCGCGGGGCGGATCAATCACGCCTACCTGTTCTCGGGGCCGCGTGGCTGCGGGAAGACGTCGTCGGCCCGGATCCTCGCCCGTTCGCTGAACTGCGAGCAGGGGCCGACACCCGATCCCTGCGGGGAGTGTGCGTCGTGCGTGGCGCTCGCACCCGAGGGGCCGGGCAGCATCGACGTCGTCGAGCTCGACGCGGCCTCGCACGGTGGTGTCGAGGACGCCCGCGAGCTGCGGGACCGGGCGTTCTACGCGCCCGCCGAGTCGCGCTACCGGGTCTTCGTCGTCGACGAGGCCCACATGGTCACCAACCAGGGTTTCAACGCGCTCCTGAAGATCGTCGAGGAGCCGCCGGAGCACCTGGTCTTCGTGTTCGCGACGACCGAGCCGGACAAGGTCCTCCCGACGATCCGGTCGCGGACCCACCACTACCCGTTCCGGCTGATCCCGCCGGGGACCATGCGCTCGCTGCTGGAGCGGATCTGCGGCGAGGAGCACGTCACCGTCGCGCCGCCGGTGTTCCCGCTGGTCATCCGGGCCGGCGGGGGTTCCGCCCGGGACACGCTGTCGGTGCTGGACCAGCTTCTGGCCGGGGCCGGGCCGGAGGGCGTCACCTACGACCGGGCGGTCGCCCTGCTCGGCGTCACCGACTCGGCGCTCATCGACGACGCGGTGGACGCGCTCGCCGCGGCCGACTCCGCCGCCGTCTACGGCGCGGTGGACCGCCTGGTCGAGGCCGGGCACGATCCGCGCCGCTTCGCCAGCGACCTGCTGCAGCGCTTCCGGGACCTGATGCTGATCCAGGCCGTCCCGGACGCCGCCGAGCAGGGCCTCGTCGACGGCGCGGACGACGAGCTGTCGCGGATGGCGGACCAGGCGGCCCGGCTCGGCGCGGCCACCCTCACCCGGTACGGCGAGATCCTGCACCAGGGCCTGATCGACATGCGAGGTGCGACGGCGCCGCGGCTGCTGCTCGAGCTGCTGTGCGCCCGGATGCTGCTGCCCGCCGCCACCACCTCGGACGGCGGGCTGCTCGAGCGGCTGGAACGGATCGAACGCCGGAACGCGATCGTCTCCGACGGCGCCGACGACGGCGGCGCACCCGCCAAGCGGTTCGTGCGCCCCAGCGAGCGGGCGGCCGGCCCAGCCGACCCGGGACCGCCCGGGGACACCGGGGCGGCCGATTCCGGGAGTGCGGGACCGGCCGCGTCCGAGGCGGCGAGCGCCGCGGCCACCGGGCATGGCCCGGCGGCCTCCGGGTCCGAGGCGGCGAGCGGTGCGGCCGCGGACGGCGGAGGGCCCGGCGGCGACGGCTCCGCCGCGACCACTCCGTCCGAGGAGGCGACCCCGCCGGCGTCCACCCGGCCCGTCCCCGGTGACGGGGGCACCCACCCGGCGGACGCGCCCGGGCAGGGCCGGCCACGCGAGGCCACGGCGCCCGAGGCGCAGGCGGCCGCACCCACCCCACCGGAGCGCACCCGCCCGGCCCCACCCCGGGACGGTGCGCCCCCCGACGCGGCCCCGCCGGCGTCCGCGCAGCCCGCGCCGGCGGCCGGGTCGCTGGACGCCACGGCCGTCCGCCGGGTCTGGTCGGAGATCCTCTCCGCGGTGCGGCAGCGCAGCCGCAGCACCGAGGCGCTGCTGGTCAACGCCACCGTGCGGGCGGTCGACGGGGACACCCTCGTCCTGGCCATCGCGGCGCCGCCGCTGGCGCGCCGGCTCTCGGAGCAACGCAACACCGACGTCATCAGCGAGGCGCTGCGGGCGGTGCTCGGCGTGCAGTGGCGGGTGCGCTGCGACCAGGGCGAGGCGGCCGGGCCGCCTCGCCGGGCCGCCCCGGAGCGGCCGCAGCGCCCGGTCCCGCAGCGGCCCTCGCAGCAGCCCGGCCGGCAGCAGACCCCTCCGCCGCAGGCCGGGCCCGCGCGGCGGTCCCCGGCCCCGGACGGCGACATCCCGCTGCCGCCCGAACCGCCGCCGGAGGACGCCCCACCGGACCTCGACGAGCCCGGGCCCCGGCGCCCGTCCGGGAACGGGGACGCGGCCCGGTCGTCACCGGCCAGCCAGGCCGACGAGGAGGAGGCGATGCTCGCCGAGGCGGCTGCCGAGGCGGCCTCGCCGGCGGCCCGGCGGGACCCGGAGGCCGCCGCGCTGGGCATCCTCAAGGAGCAGCTGGGCGCCCGGACCATCGAACCCCGGTGACGGTCACCGCCCGAGGTAGGCGAGCACGCCGGCGCTGATCGCCGCGGCGTAGCGGTCCCGGCCCGCGGCGCTCGCCAGCACGGCGGCGTCCTCGGCGTTGCGCATGTTCCCCGCCTCGACCAGCGCGGTCGGCACCGTGGACAGGTTCAGCCCGGCGAGGTCGTCGCGGCCGTCGAGACCGTCCCGCCCGATGTAGCCGGCCGGGCTGAACCGGCCCGAGCGCAGCGCGTCCCGCAGCGCGGTCGCCAGCCGCCGGGACGCGGGCCCGGTGCCGTGCACCGGCGGGTCGGCGTGCGCGACGTGGAAGCCCCGGGCCGACGGCGCGGCCCCGTCGGCGTGCAGGGACACCGCGGCCACCGCGCCGGCCCGGCCGCCCGCCGCGCCGCGCGCATCGACGCAGGGCCCGACTCCGTCGTCGGCGCCGCGGGTCGTCACCACCCGCACCCCGGAGGCCTCCAGCCGGGCCCGGACCCGCTGGGCGAGGTCCCAGGCGAAGGCGTGCTCGGGGTAGCCGGCCGCCGTGGCGGTCCCGGTCGTGTTGCACGGTTTCGTGCCGCCGCGACCGTCCGGCACCGGGCGGTCGATCGCGTCCCTAGCGGCCCGGTTGCCGCCGTTGTGCCCGGGGTCGAGCAGCACGACCGGGGCGGCCGGGGCCGTCGCGGCGGCCGACTGCACGGTGGCCCGGGCGGGTGGCGTCGCCGACGCGCCCGGCACGGCGGCACAGGCGCTGCACAGGGCGGTGGCTGCGAGGAGCGCGGCGGCGGAACGGATCGGGGCGTGCACGGTGGGACAGCCTGACACGGCTACGCTGGAGGGGGAGACGCCCGCACCGGCCGTGTCGGGGGAAGCCCCCTGGACGCGTGAGCCGGGACCGACAGCGAGGGGTACGCGTGCAACCCGGTCAGCCCGACATGCAGACGATCCTGCAGCAGGCGCAGAAGATGCAGCAGCAGCTCCAGCAGGTGCAGGAGGAGCTCGCCGCCGCGGAGGTGACGGGCCAGGCCGGGAACGGCCTCGTCGAGGTCACCGTCACCGCCGGTCTCGAACCGCGCTCGGTGAAGATCGACCCGACGGTCGTCGACCCCGAGGACGTCGAGACGCTCCAGGACCTGGTCACCGGCGCGCTCGCCGACGCCGTCCGGCGCGCGCAGGAGCTGCAGCAGCAGAAGATGGGCCCGCTCGCCGGCGGCCTCGACATGGGCGGCCTGGGACTCCCGGGCGCCTGAGGTGTTCGAGGGACCGGTCCAGGACCTGATCGACGAGCTCGGCCGCCTGCCCGGCGTCGGTCCGAAGAGCGCCCAGCGCATCGCCTTCCACCTGCTGGCGGCGGACCCGGCGGACATCGCCCGGCTCCAGGAGGTCCTGCAGACCGTCAAGCAGGGCGTCGCGTTCTGCGAGGTCTGCGGCAACGTCGCGGCCGGCACCCGGTGCCGGTACTGCTCCGACTCCCGCCGGGACCCGTCCCTCGTGTGCGTGGTCGAGGAACCCAAGGACGTCCTGGCCGTCGAGCGGACCCGGGAGTTCAAGGGGCGCTACCACGTGCTCGGCGGCGCGCTGGACCCGCTGGCCGGTGTCGGGCCGGACACCCTGCGGATCCGCGAGCTCCTCGCCCGGCTCGGCGGCACCGGGCCGGCCGAGGACGAGACCGCCATCTCCGAGGTCATCATCGCCACCGACCCCAACACCGAGGGCGAGGCGACGGCGACCTACCTGGTCCGGCTCCTGCGTGATTTCCCGGGGCTGACCGTCACCCGGCTCGCCTCCGGCCTGCCGATGGGCGGAGACCTGGAGTTCGCCGACGAGATGACGCTCGGCCGCGCGCTCGCCGGGCGCCGGTCCCTGTAGGGGACCGGCCCGGCCGGGCGGCGCAGCAACCCCCCGTTGCCACGCCGACCGTCCCCGCCCGGGCCGTGGCCCGGGCGCGTCGTCAGTCCGTGTCCTCGTCGGCCCAGGCGTCGACGTGGTGCGGGCCGCCGTGCAGCTGCCGCTGCCGCCGCTCCCACGCCCGCCGCCGCTCGGCCGCGATCCGGCGCCACGCCGTGCGCTGCCGGGCGTCGGTCACCCCGATCACGATCGCCGTCAGGACGATCACCGCCAGCCCGGCGAGGACCAGCGTCACCAGCGTGATCACGGTGTCCACCGCCCCGTGCGGGCGCGCTCGTGCTTGCCGGCGTGCGGAACCCGTGCCCTGCGGATCATCTCGTTCCCCCTCCTGCGCTGCTGATCCTCCGGTCCCACCCGGCCGCCCCGGGCGATGTGGTGCCCGTCACGTCCGGACACCTCAAGGATGCCGGACCGGGGGGTGCCCTGCAATTGCAGAATCGATGAAACTTGCATAACGAGCGAGATTGCGGGAGGGCGTGGTGGAGCAGGAGCCGGTCGGCGCGCGGCGGCGTCTCGGTGCGGAGCTGCGTCGCCTGCGCGGCAACGCGGGACTGAAGCTGGAGGACGCCGCACGTGGCCTCGGCTGCTCGACGTCCAAGATCAGCCGGTTGGAGAACGGCAAGGCGGTGCCCCGGATCGCCGAGGTCGACGCCCTGCTCGCGCTCTACGGTGGGGTCGCCGACGTCGAGGCCGACATGCTGCACCGGCTCGTGGCGCAGAGCCGCACCCGCGGCTGGTGGGAACCGTTCACCGAGGGGCTCCGCACCGACCGCTACGTGCTCCCCGCGCCCGGCCGTTACACCGCGGTCGAGACCGACGCGACCGGCATCGACGCGTTCGACCTGTCCGTGCTGCACGGGCTGCTGCAGACCCCCGAGTACGCCCGTGCGGTGCTCCGCGCGCGGCTGCCCGGACACGACGACTGGGAGATCGACCAGCTCGTGCACCTGCGCCGGCGCCGGCACGAGGCACTCACCGGCACGCCGCCGCTGCGGTTCCGGTCGGTGATCGACGAGTCGGTGCTGGCCAGGGGCAGCGGGGGGCCGGAGGTGATGGCCGAGCAGCTCGACCTGCTGCTGGAGCTGTCCCGGCTGCCGAACGTCATCCTGCTCGTGCTGCCGTTCTCGACCGGCGTGCACCGGGCGCACACCGGGCGGCTCGCCGTCCTGGAGATCCCCGACGAGCTCGGCTCCGACCTCGTGCACACCGAGGGTCACGCGGGGGAGACGTTCCTGGACTCGCCCGGGGACCTGGAGACCTACCGGGCCGTGCTCGCCGACGTCCGCGGGCTCGCCCTCGAGCCGGACGCCTCCCGGGCCGTCATCGCGGGCTACCGCGACCGCTACCGCTCGGCGTCCCGCCACGGCGCGTGAGCCCGGCACCGGGCGGTCCGGCCGCCACGCGGGCGGCCGGACCGCCCCGGCGCGCTGCTACCGCATCGCGCGGTTGATCGCGCTCACGACAGCCTTGAGCGAGGCGCTGGTGATCGAGCTGTCGATCCCGACGCCCCAGAACACCTTGTCCTCGACGGCGCACTCGACGTACGCGGCGGCGCGGGCGTCGTCCCCGCCGCCCATCGCGTGCTCGTGGTAGTCGAGCACCCGCACGTCGAACCCGATCCCGGCCAGCGCGTCGACGAACGCGGCGATCGGCCCGTTGCCCGAGCCGGTGATCTCGTGCAGGTCGGACTCCACCCGGACGGTCGCGACGATCTCGTCCCGGCCCTCGCCGTCGCTGGTGACGCGGTGGCGGACCAGCTTCAGCGGCGTCTCCCGGCCCAGGTACTCCAGGTCGAACGCGTCGCGCATCGCCTTCGGCTCGACCTCGCCGCCCTCGGAGTCGGTGAAGGCCTGGATGACGTGCGAGAACTCGATCTGCAGCCGGCGCGGCAGCTCCAGGTGGTGCTCGGTCTTCATGATGTAGGCGATGCCGCCCTTGCCGGACTGCGAGTTGACCCGGATGACGGCCTCGTAGGTGCGGCCGATGTCCTTCGGGTCGACTGGCAGGTACGGCACCTCCCACGGGTGGTCCGCGACCGGGCGCCCGGCGTCGGCGGCGTCGGCCTCCATCGCCGCGAAGCCCTTGTTGATCGCGTCCTGGTGCGAGCCGGAGAAGGCGGTGTAGACCAGGTCGCCGCCCCACGGGTGGCGCTCGGGCACCGGCAGCTGGTTGCAGTACTCGACGGTCCGTCGGATCTCGTCGATGTCCGAGAAGTCGATCTGCGGGTCGACGCCCTGGGTGAACAGGTTCATGCCCAGCGCGACCAGGTCGACGTTGCCGGTGCGCTCTCCGTTGCCGAACAGGCAGCCCTCGATCCGGTCCGCGCCGGCCTGGTAGCCCAGCTCGGCGGCCGCGATGCCGGTGCCGCGGTCATTGTGCGGGTGCAGCGACAGCACCAGCGCGTCCCGGCGGTCCAGGTGGCGGTGCATCCACTCGATCGAGTCGGCGTACACGTTCGGGGTCGCCATCTCCACCGTCGCCGGCAGGTTGACGATCATCGGGTGCTCGGGCGTCGGCTGCCAGATCGCGCTGACCGCGTTGCAGATCTCGACGGCGTACTCCAGCTCGGTGCCGGTGTAGGACTCCGGCGAGTACTGGAACGTCCAGTCGGTGTCCGGGTACTTCTCGGCGAACCGCGAGACGTCCTCGGCGCCGTCCGTGGCGATCTTGGTGATGCCCGGCCGGTCGGACCGGAACACGACCCGGCGCTGCAGGATCGACGTCGAGTTGTACAGGTGGACGATCGCCGAGTGCGCGCCCTCGCAGGCGGCGAAGGTGCGCTCGATCAGCTCCGGCCGGGCCTGGGTGAGGACCTGGATCTGGACGTCCTCCGGGATCGCGTCCTGCTCGATGATCTCCCGGACGAAGTCGAAGTCGGTCTGGCTCGCCGCCGGGAAGCCGACCTCGATCTGCTTGTAGCCCATGCGTACCAGCAGGTCGAACATCCGCCGCTTGCGCAGCGGGCTCATCGGGTCGATCAGGGCCTGGTTGCCGTCACGCAGGTCCACCGCGCACCACAGCGGGGCCTTGTCGATCACCGTGTCCGGCCAGGTGCGGTCCGGCAGCGACACCGGCTCGACCAGCTGTCCGAAGGGCTTGTACCGGTGGACCGGCATCTGCGAGCCGCGCTGGCGGTTCCACGCGGGCTGGGACGGGTGCGCCGGGCCCACGGGGGTGCGGACGTTGCTGCTGGCGCGGGACGAGTAGGCGTCGGGAGACGTGGTCACGGAAGGTGCTCCTGGGGGTGTCGGACGGTCGTCGACCGGCGGACACGCGAGACCCCGCGACGAGGGGCCGGTCGGTCAGACCCCGCCGCGGCGGCGAAGGAGCAGGCGCGCCATGCGTCCACGGTAGCGCCGACCCCCCGTGTTCCGGCAACCCGGTGCGGCGAACGGATCGAGACCGGGCCGCAACGAAGGGATCACAACTGCGGGCGTTCCGCCTCGTTGAACGGGCAGCGAGGGCGCCGGGGGTGCGACCATGGTGCCCGTCACTTCGGAGGGATGTGTGATGGCGGCAACCGTGGGGACCACCGTGCGGCGGGGCCTCGGCATCATCGCGACGATCGTGCGGATCGTCGGCCTGGTGATCGTCGGGATCCTCGTGGCACACATCGTGCTGACGCTCCTCGACGCGAACCCGCAGAACTTCCTGACCGAGTTCGTCGCCGGCTGGGCGGCCCGGTTCAACCTGGGGCTCGGTGACCTGTTCACCCCCGAGGAGCCGAAGCTGGCGGTGACGCTGAACTACGGCGTCGCGGCGGTCCTGTGGCTGGTCGTGACGACGGTGGTCGTCCGCCTGCTGCGGCGGGTGTAGCCCGCGGCCCGCGGGCCCGCGCGCGGCGCGCGATACGCGAGCGGCGGCCGGACGGCCCCGCCCGTGTGGCATCGGTCATCGAGGCCGGGCCAGGGCCTGAAATCGGGTGCCCGTCGGCGGTAGTGTGCCGTTCCGACCAGCGCTGCGGGCCGGTCGTCCACGCCTCCCGCGGCCATGAGAGCACCCGACGGCTCCGGTTCGCGGAGCCGGGACAGGAGGTCGGCGTGGCCCTCGTCGTGCAGAAGTACGGCGGATCGTCGGTCGAGAGCGCGGAGCGCATCAAGAAGGTCGCCGAGCGGATCGTCCGTACCCGCAAGGAGGGCCATGACGTCGTCGTCGTCGTGTCCGCCATGGGGGACACGACCGACGAGCTGACCGATCTCGCCGAGCAGATCTCCCCGAAGCCGCCGGCGCGTGAGATGGACATGCTCCTCACCGCGGGCGAGCGGATCTCGAACGCGCTCGTGGCGATGGCGATCCACGCCCTCGGGGCGGAGGCGCGGTCGTTCACCGGCTCGCAGGCCGGCATGATCACCACCTCGAAGCACGGCGACGCCCGGATCACCGAGGTGAACCCCTACCGGCTGCGGGAGGCGCTGGCCGAGGGCCACATCGTCCTCGTCGCCGGCTTCCAGGGGATGAGCGCCGACTCGAAGGACATCACCACGCTGGGCCGGGGCGGTTCGGACACCACCGCCGTCGCGCTCGCGGCCGCGCTGGAGGCCGACGTCTGCGAGATCTACTCCGACGTCGACGGCGTCTACTCCGCCGACCCGCGGATCGTCCCGAAGGCGAGCCTGCTGGAGACGGTGACCTACGAGGAGATGCTCGAGCTCGCCGCGTCCGGCGCGAAGGTGCTGCACCTGCGCGCCGTGGAGTACGCCCGCCGCTACGGCGTCCCGCTGCGGGTGCGCAGTTCCTACAACGACAAGCCGGGCACGCTGGTCTCCGGCTCGATCGAGGAGATCCCGTTGGAGAATCCGATCATCACCGGCGTCGCGCACGACCGGTCCGAGGGCAAGATCACGGTGACCGGCGTGCCGGACACCCCCGGCATGGCGGCGAAGATCTTCCGCACGGTCGCCGACGCGGAGATCAACATCGACATGGTCCTGCAGAACATCTCCAACGTCGCCGACAAGAAGACCGACATCACGTTCTCGCTGCCCCGGTCCAACGGGGACGCGGCCGTCGCGGCACTGGAGCGGGTCAAGGACGAGATCGGCTTCTCCGAGCTGATCTACGACAACGACATCGGCAAGGTGTCGCTGGTCGGCGCCGGCATGCGGAACCACCCCGGCGTCACCGCGAAGTTCTGCGAGGCGCTCTCGGACGCCGGCATCAACATCGAGACCATGAACACCTCCGAGATCCGGATCTCGGTGATCTGCCGCTCCGACCAGCTGGACACCGCGGTGCAGGCCCTGCACGAGGCGTTCGAGCTGGGCGCCGAGGACGACGCGGTGGTCGCCGCGGGAACGGGCCGGTGAGCTGACATGGCCATGGACAAGCCCGTACTGGCGCTCGTCGGCGCCACCGGTGCCGTCGGCACGACCATGATCGAGATCATCGACGGCCGCGAGTCGGTGCCGTGGGGCGAGATCCGCCTGATCGCCTCGGCGCGCAGCGCCGGCAAGGTGCTGCGGGTCCGCGGCGAGGACATCACCGTCCTCGAGCTCACCCCCGAGGTCTTCGACGGCGTCGACATCGCGATGTTCGACGTCCCGGACGAGATCAGCGCCGAGTGGGCGCCGATCGCGGCCGCCCGCGGTGCCGTCGCCGTCGACAACTCCGGGGCCTTCCGGATGGACCCGGACGTCCCGCTGGTCGTGCCCGAGGTCAACGCCGAGAAGGTCACCGATCGGCCCAAGGGCATCATCGCCAACCCGAACTGCACGACGCTGTCGATGATGGCGGCGATGGGCGCGCTGCACCGCGAGTTCGGGCTCGAGGCGCTGGTCGTGTCCTCGTACCAGGCCGCGTCCGGTGCGGGCCAGCCGGGCATCGACCAGCTCTACGCGGAGATCGAGGCGCTGGCCGGCAAGCAGGTCGGCAACGTCTCCGGTGACGTCGCCGCGACGCTCACCGAGGCCGGCGTCAAGGTCGGGTCCGCGGCGGGCTCGCCGTTCCCGGCGCCGCTGGCGCTGAACGTCGTGCCGTGGGCCGGCTCCCTCAAGGACGACGGCTGGTCGTCGGAGGAGCTGAAGGTCCGCAACGAGTCCCGCAAGATCCTCGGCATCCCGGACCTGAAGGTGTCCGCGACGTGCGTCCGGGTCCCGGTGGTCACCACGCACGCGCTGGCGGTCCACGCCACCTTCGGGCGGGACGTGTCGGTCGAGGCGGCCCGCAAGGTGCTGTCCGAGCAGCCGACGATCGTCGTGAAGGACGACCCGGCCGCCGGTGAGTGGCCGACCCCGGCCGACGCCGTCGGCGGGGACCCGACCGTGGTGGGCCGGATCCGGCAGTCGCTGGACTTCCCGAACACCCTGGAGCTGTTCGTCTGCGGCGACAACCTGCGCAAGGGTGCCGCGCTGAACACCTACGAGGTCGCCGAGACAGTGGCCCTCCGGGCCCCGTGAGTGGTTAGCGGGGTCCTGACCCCGCTAACCACTCACGGGACGCGAAGCGTCGCGACGATCGCCCGGTGGTCGGTCCCCGGCACGGCCCGCGTCCCGAACGACTCCGCGGTGATCCCGCCGGTCGAGAGCACGTGGTCGATCTGGGGGCCGAGCCACTGCGGCGCCCAGGTCGGCCAGGTCCCCTGCAGCCCGTTGCCGGTCTGCGCGGCCGCGTCGCCGCACCCGGCGACCGCCTCGCGGAACACCGAGTGGTCGAAGCTGGCGTTGAAGTCCCCGGCGATCACCGCGGGGCCCTCCCCGGCGCACCACTCCCGCACCGTGGCCAGGTCGGAGCGCCACTGGCCGACCGAGCGCGGCACCGGCGCCACCGAGTGGAACGCGACGAACCGCAGCTCGCCCAGGCGGCCGCCGGTGGCCTCGATGTAGGGGAACTGGACGTCGTCGCCGATCCGGGTCTGCACGTCGCCGAGCCGCTCGGCCCAGGCGACGGTGTTGCCGCGGACGTCGGGCTTCCACGGCCCGACGCTGGCGGCCGTCCGGTAGCCCAGCGGTTCGAGCAGCGGGGCGAGCTCGGACTCGTAGCGAGCCCCGGACTCGGGGATCGACACGACGTCCGGCTGCTCGGCGGCGATCAGCGCGGCCACCGAGTCGGCGTCCGCCTCGCCCTCGTAGACGTTGAGGGCGAGCACCTTCAGCGGCGTGCCCCCCGGCGGCGGGGTGGCCTCGGCCGTGGTCCGGGGCAGCACCAGGGACGCCCCGACCAGGGCGACCAGCGCGAGCAGGACGGGCACCGGCCAGAACCGCCGGACGAACGCCGTGACCAGCAGGCCGAGGACGACGAAGACAGCCAGCACGGCGACCGCGAGCGGGCGGAACGCGATGATCTGCGCGAACGGCGAGTGGGCGTCCAGCCCGGCCAGGTCGGGCAGGGTCACCCCGGCCGCACCGGCGGCGAGCAGCAGCGCGACCGCCCACCGGACCGGGCCGAACCGGCGACGGGCACGGCCGCCGCGGATCGGGGTGGTCTCGGCGTCGGGGCGGGGCGGGGCGCTCACCCGGTCCAGTCTGCCGGAGCGCGGGGCCCCGGCGGGGCGGCGGGACACGCGCTGCGCCGATCGCCTGTGGAGGCTCTCAGGCACCGGGTTGCGTTCCGGTGCGTTCCGGTCCCCGTGACCGCATCAGCACCGCCGCGACCCCGGCGACCACCGTGGCCACGGCTGCGCACACGACGATCGCCAGGGCCGGGGAGGCGGCGTCGACGAGCGCACCGGACAGCGGGCCGGCGAGCGCGATCCCGAGCGTCGTCGCCGAGCCCTGCAGGCCGGTGACCAGCCCGCGGACCCGGTCCGGGGCGAGCTCGCCGATCGCGTCGCTGCCGGCGGCCAGCGTCGGGGCGATGGCGAGCCCCGCGGGCACGAGCAGGAGCAGCAGGCTCCACCAGGACCCGGCGAGCGCGGCCGGCAGCGTCGCGAGCCCCAGCACCGCGAGCAGCAGCGGCAGCGGGACGGCCCGCCGGGCGGCGCCGTAGAGGAACCCGCCGACCAGCGACGCCAGGCACCACACCGCGTTGACCAGCGCGATCGCCCACGCCTGGCCCGCCTCGGTGAGCGCGGCGACGAACGCGAACTCGGTGCCCATGATCGCGACGACGGCGGCCGTCACGGTCAGCAGCGCGCCCACCAGCGGGCGGGACAGCCAGGTGCGCACCGGCGGCCGGGCCGGCGCGGGCCCGGACGCGGCGCCGCCCGCCCGGACCGGCGGGTTCAGCCACCACAGCGCCAGCCCGGCCAGCACGAACCCCGACCCGATCACCCGCATCGACACCGCGGATCCCAGCCACACGGTCAGCAGCGCGCCGGCTGCCGGGCCGGTCATGTAGGAGATCTCCACCGACATCGAGTCGAGCGCGTACGCCGGCCGCCGCTGCCCGGCCGGCACGACCGCCGCGATGACCTGCCGGACCAGGGTGAACACCGGCAGCGACAGCACCCCGGCGGCGAACGCGGCGCCGAGCAGCCCGGCGTAGCCGAGCAGCGGCGCGACCGTCCAGAACAGCACCCCGGCCGCCGTCGTCAGCACCACGACCGGCCGCAGCCCGTAGCGGTCGATCACCGAGCCGAGCAGCGGGGCGCCGATCGCCATCCCGGTCGGGACGGCCGCCGCGACCAGCCCGGCCGCGCCGAAGCCGTACCCGAGGGTCAGGACCGTGTGCAGCGTCAGGGTGACGCCGACGGCCGTCGCCGGGATCCGGGCGGCCATCCCGATACCGGTGACCGCCCCGATCCCGGGGCGGCGCAGGACGTCGGCGAAGGCCCCGATCCCGGTGCGGGCCGGTGCGGTCGTGCGGACGGCGTCGGACACCCGTCCATCCTGCGACGCCGCGTCCACCGGATTCCGGCCGGCCCGGGGAGAATCTGGTTTGGTTCCAGAAAAGCCGGGAAGTCCACCGGTGATGGAACACCGGAGCAGCGCGGCGGCGGGCCGGCTGCGGGGCGTCGGCCTGCGGGTCACCGCCCCGCGGGTCGCCGTCCTGGAGGTCCTCGCGGAGCACCCGCACGCCACGGCCGACACCGTGACGGGGCTGGTCCGCGCGCGTCTCGGCCGGGTGTCGACGCAGGCGGTCTACGACGTCCTCGCCGCCTGCGCCGACACCGGGCTGGTCCGGCGGATCGTGCCGGCCGGCTCGCCGGCGCGGTTCGAGACCCGCACCGGGGACAACCATCACCACCTGGTCTGCCGGGAGTGCGGCCGGACCGTCGACGTCGACTGCGTCGTCGGCGCCCGGCCCTGCCTGACCCCGCACGACGTCGCCGGCTTCGCGGTCGAGGAGGCCGAGGTCGTGTTCTGGGGCCGCTGCGCCGGCTGCCGGACCGGGGATGACCCGAACGCACCCACCCACCACGAGGAGGCACGGCAGTGACCAACTCGCAGCCGTACACCACCACCGACTCCGGCAACCCCGTCTCCAGCGACGAGCACTCGCTCACCGTCGGCCCGGACGGCCCCATCCTGCTCAACGACAACTACCTGATCGAGCAGATGGCGCAGTTCAACCGGGAGCGCATCACCGAGCGGCAGCCGCACGCGAAGGGCGGCGGCGCGTTCGGCACGTTCCGGGTCACCGGCGACGTCAGCGCCTACACCCGGGCCGCGGTGTTCCAGCCCGGGACCGAGACCGAGATGGTCGCGCGCTTCTCCACCGTCGCGGGCGAGCGCGGCAGCCCGGACACCTGGCGCGACCCCCGTGGCTTCGCGCTGAAGTTCTACACGTCCGAGGGCAACCTCGACATCGTCGGCAACAACACCCCGGTGTTCTTCATCCGGGACCCGATGAAGTTCCAGCACTTCATCCGCTCGCAGAAGCGGCTGGCACGCAACAACCTGCGCGACGCCGACATGCAGTGGGACTTCTGGACGCTCTCGCCCGAGTCGGCCCACCAGGTGACCTGGCTGATGGGCGACCGCGGCATCCCGAAGACGTGGCGGAACATGAACGGCTACTCCAGCCACACGTACTCCTGGGTGAACGCGTCCGGCGAGCAGTTCTGGGTGAAGTACCACTTCAAGACCGACCAGGGCATCGAGTGCCTCACCCAGTCCGAGGCCGACCAGCTCGCCGGCGAGGACGGCGACGCCCACCAGCGCGACCTGTACGAGGCGATCGAGCGCGGCGACTACCCGAGCTGGACGCTCAAGGTGCAGATCATGCCGTTCGAGGACGCGAAGACCTACCGGTACAACCCGTTCGACCTCACCAAGGTCTGGCCGCACGCCGACTACCCGCTGATCGAGGTCGGCCGGATGACGCTGGACCGCAACGTCACCGACTTCCACACCGAGATGGAGCAGGCGGCGTTCCAGCCGAACAACATCGTGCCCGGCACCGGGCTCTCGCCGGACAAGATGCTGCTGGCCCGGGGTTTCTCCTACGCCGACGCGCACCGCGCCCGGCTCGGCGTGAACTACCAGCAGATCCCGGTCAACCGGCCACGGGTGCCCGTGCACAGCTACTCGAAGGACGGCGTCATGCGGGTCGAGAACGTCACCGACCCGGTGTACGCACCCAACTCGACGGGCGGCCCGGCGGCCGACCCGGCCCGCGCCGTCTACTCGAACATGTACGCCGTCGACGGGGAGATGGTGCGCCAGGCCTACACGCTGCGTGCCGACGACGACGACTACGGCCAGCCCAACACCTTGATCAACGAGGTGATGGACGAGGGTCAGCGGGAGCGGCTGGTCCACAACGTCGCGGGCGCGGCAGCCGGCGTGCGGTCCGACGAGATCCGCGAGCGCGTCTACCAGTACTGGAAGAACATCGACAAGGCGATCGGCGACCGGATCGAGGCGGCGATCAAGGAACTGCGGGGCGAGGGCGAGTCGGTGAAGGGCGGCGGCCGGTTCGACTAGGCCGTCGTGAGTGGTGACGAGGGCTCTGTGAATCCCCGGGCCCTCGTCACCACTCACGAGTCCTACGCTCCTCCCGTGGAGATCTGGCACAACCCGCGCTGCTCCAAGAGCCGCGCCACCCTCGCCCTGTTGCAGGAGCACGGCGTCGAGCCGACGGTGCGGCGCTACCTGGACGACCCGCCGACGCGGGCCGAGCTCGAGGACGCCCTCGCCGCGCTCGGCACCGACGACCCGCTGGCGATCACCCGGACCGGCGAGGCCGCGTTCCGGGAGCAGGGCCTGCAGGGCGCCGACCGGGACACCCTGCTCGACGCGCTGGCGGCCGAGCCGAAGCTGCTGGAGCGCCCGCTGGTGCGCTCCGGCGACCGCGCCGTCCTGGGCCGGCCGCCGGAGAACGTCCTGCCGCTGCTGGAGGGCTAACTGCTGGCCACCGGCGTCAGCGGGCCAGTGCCCGGCGGACGAAGTCGACCTCGGTGGCGATCAGGTCCAGCTGGTCGGAGACGACGAGCGAGCCGTGCCCGGCGTCGAACCGGCTGACCTCGTAGGCCACGTCGCCGCGGGCGGCGAGCGCGTCCAGGTAGTTGTCGATCTGCCGGATCGGGCAGCGCGGGTCGTTCTCCCCGGCCAGGATCAGCACCGGCGTCCGGACGGCGTCCACGTAGGTCAGCGGGGACGCCTCCCGGTAGAGGTCGGGCAGCTCGTCCGGGGAGCCTCCGAACAGGGCCCGGTCGAACGCGCGGAGCTGCTCCATCTCGTCGGCGTAGGCGGCCACGTAGTCGGCGACCGGCACCCCCGCGACGGCGGCCGCCCACCGCTCCGGCTGGGTGCCCGCGGCGAGCAGGGCCAGGTACCCGCCCCAGGACCAGCCGTCGACGGCGCAACGGGCCGGGTCGACCGCGCCCTCGGCCACCAGCGCGTCCTGGACGGCGGCGACGTCGGCCAGCTCGGTGAGGCCCGGGCGTCCCTCGATGGCGTCCCGCCAGGCCGAGCCGTACCCGGTCGACCCCCGGTAGTTGACCTCCACGACGGTGAATCCGGCGTCCACCCACGTGGCACGGGAGGCGTCGAACCGGTCCTCGTCGGCGGCGTGCGGGCCGCCGTGCAGCACGAACACCGCCGGGGCGGGCCGCCCGTCCACCGCGGGCGCGACCGTGACCAGCGCGTGCACCCGGCCGCCCGGGCCGTCGGTCCAGACGTCGCGGACCGGCAGCGACCCCGGTGCCCGCTCGCCGGGCGGGGTGACCAGGACGTCGTCGGTGCCGTCCGGGCGCAGGGCCCGGATCCGGGACGGTTCCGCGGCCGAGGAGGCCGAGTACTCGACGGTGCCGTCGTCGCGGACCTCGGCCGACCCGACACAGCCCTCGGCGGTCGGGAGCTCGGTGAGCGCGCCGTCGGACAGCGTGTAGCGGAACAGCCGGGTCCGGGCCGCGTAGGTGTGCGCGACGAGCACCGCGGACGCGTCCGGGTAGAAGCCGCCGACCAGCTCCCCGGGCAGGTCGATCTCGAGCTCGGTGACGGAGCCGGTGGTCGGGTCCCAGATCAGGAGCTCGTCGCGGCCGCGGCGCTCGTGCCCGACGAGCAGCCGCTGGTCGCCGGCGACCGGCGCGAACTCCAGCGGGACGAGGCCCTTGCCGGGCCCGTCGTGCAGCTCGGCGACGGTGGTGCCGCCGTCGAGGTCGAGGACCCGCAGCGAGGGGTGCCGGGAGTCGCCGTGCTCGGAGTGCGAGATCGCGAGCAGCGTCTCGTCCTCGGACAGGGCACCGACCGCGGCGTCCTCGGTGTGCTGGTAGACGACGCGGGCCGGTGCGTCCGACCCGCGCTCGTGCACCAGCAGCGTCGTGCCGTCGTCGGTGGACACGCCGACCGCGCTGCGCCGCCGCCCGATCTCCAGGCCGGCCGGGTAGCCGTCCCCGGCGCCCGGGACGGCGGGCATGGTCTCCGCGCCCGGACCCGCCGACCACGGCTGGGCGACCCAGTGCCCGAACTCGTCGCCGTCGGTGTCGGAGAACCACCACACCTGCTCGCCGTCCGGCGGCAGCACGGCCGACGTGGTGCCGTTGCGGCGGGCGGTGACCTGCCGGTGGTCCCCGGAGTCCCGGTCCCACACGTGGATCTCGAACGTGCCGGTCGCGTTGGAGACGTACACCGTCCGCCGGGGTGCGTCGCGGGCCCAGGACGGCCGGGACATCCGGACCGCGGTGAACCGGGACCGCCAGCGCTGCTCGCGCTCGTCGTCGAAGAGCCGCTCGGGCACGGGTGCGGTGGGATGCGAGGTCACGCTGCGATCGTGCCGAATGCCACGATCGGCTGTTCCCGTTGGGGGTCGCAAGTCCCCTTGCGGCAGCATGGAGGCATGGGGAAGGGGGTCGGCCTGCTGCTCGCCGCGGCGCTCGTCGCGACCCCGGCGGCGGCCGGCTGCGGCGCGGTCGCGGGGGCGGGACCGTCCGGGCCGGCCGGGCCCACCGTGACCGCGACGACCGACGCGAACGGCCTCACCCCGGTGCGGTTCGACTTCCGCTCCACCGACCCGGTCGAGGCGGTGCCCACCGTGATCGTCCCGCGCGGGACGACGGTGGTGCTCACCGTCGGCAGCGACATCGCCCGCCGCGTGCTCGTCCTGGAGCAGGGCCGCACGGTGGACGTGACCGCGGGCGGCACGGTGACGATCCGCTTCCTCGCGCTGGGGACCCTGTCGGTGCGGGTCGCCGAGCCGGGGGCGGACCGCGGCGGGACCGTCATCGGGATCGTCCAGCCCCGCCGCTGACCCTCACACGAACGCGTCGGCGCGCTCGGCGATCGCGCGCAGGCCCTCGGCGACGTCCACGCCGCTCGGGGCGGTGTCCGGGTCGAGCATCCACTGGACCATGACGCCGGTGAGCACAGCCTGGTAGACGGACCCGAGCACGTGCAGCCGCCGGTCGGCCGCCACCGGGTCGTCGTCGGGCAGGGTGTGGAAGGTGAGGGCGAGTCCCTCCCGGACCTCCCGCTGCGCCTCGGCGAGCCGCGCCCGCAGCTCGGGCAGCCGCTCGGCCTGGGCGAGGGCCTCGACGTGGGTCGCCCACAGCCGCCGCTGGGTGGTGAACAGGCTGATGACCCGGCTCCAGGTGTCCTCCACCCGCCGCTCCGGGTCGGACGTCGCGACGCCGTCGGGCTCGCCCAGCGCGCGGTCCAGCTCCTCGCCCCACGCCGCGGTGGCCTGCAGCAGGGCCTCGGTGAGCAGCGCGTCCTTGGACCCGAAGTGGTAGCCGATCGAGGCGAGGTTCGTGCCGGAGGCGGCGACGACGTCCCGTGCGGTCGTGCGCCCGAAGCCCTTCTCGTAGAGGCACTGCGCTGCCCCGGCCAGCAGCTCCTCGCGGTGTCCCATGATCGGAACCTATCCGGTCGGAACGGACGCCCGTACACCGGCCGTTCCTCGCCCGGCCGGGGTCACCCGGTGGGGGCACGGCCGTGACGTGGGCCGACGGCCCGTACGGCGGGTTACCGGTCGCGCCGCCGGGGGCGGCCGACCCCGGCCAGCCACAGCGCCAGCAGCACCGCCCCGGGCGGTGCGGCGACCACCAGGAACCACCACGGGGAGGCCTCGGTCAGCAGGGCGATGACGCCCCATCCGGCCGCGGTCGCGGCGGTCACGCAGAGCCAGATGATCGACAGCACCCGCATCGCGACGCCGCCGGACGAGGCCGCGAACAGCAGCCCGTCGGGGCGCGGCGTCCGCGGTGCCGGCAGGTCGCGGGTCACCCGGGCGAGGTCGCCGCGAGTGCGCATCCGCCAGACCTCGGTGACCCGCTCGTCGAACTCGGCCAGGTCGAGGTAGCCCTCGTCGTGCGCGGCGCGCAGCCGGTCGGCGACCGCCTTCCGGTCGGCGTCGGAGATCCGGACCTCGTCGGGGTGCGCCGGCTCGTTCACCACACCGACTATGCCCGGCCCGGACCCGGTCCGGCCAGGAACTCCACCACTCGGCCACGCCTGCGGCACCGGCGGTCGATCCGTCGCGGCTTCGCGGGCGTTGTTCCGTGCTCCGTCGCACGGCGACCGCCGGACGGCGGTCACTCGCAGGCCACACCGTCCCCGTCCCGATCCAGCTTGCTGCTGTAGCCCGGATCCCCACGGTGCAACGGCGCCGCGCCCGCATCACGTGCGGCACCGCAGTTCGGGTAGTACGCCGAGCCGCCATCGGACGGCGCCGAGACGAGCGGCTGCGGCGCGGGTGCCTGCTGTGCGGGTGGCCGCGGTGCGGGTGGCACGTACGGACGGTCGAGGTCCACGTCCGCAGTGGGCTCGACGGTCGACGGTGCCGGCTCGGCCACCGGAGCCGGCTCCCGTGGGACGGCGACCGGTGCCGGCGGGACGGCGGCCGGCGGCGGGAGTGTCACCGGTGCCGGCGGAGGAGGTGGTGCCGCAGCCTCACCGAGGACGATGGGGTCGGTGGGCGAAGCGAGTGCCGCCGCACCGGGCAGCTGCGTCGTCACGGTCCCTGCCGCCACGCCCGCGACCGATCCGGTCGACGGGCCGGCCATGACGTTGGTGAAGCCGGCGGCGCGAAGGACGTCGCGGGCCTGCTGGCCGCTCATCCCCACCACGTTCGGCACGGACGACAGCGTCGGCGCGGGCGCGGCGGCCGGCTGGACGCTCGGCGGTGGCATGTTCGCGGCGCCGACGATCACGAGGACCGACATCAGCAGGCAGATCGCCGTCCCGGTCCAGCCCAGCACCGCCCCCGCGGTCGACCGGCCGGCCGTGGGTGCCCGACCGGTCCGGAACCGCGCACGGCCGGCGTGCGACAGCGCGGCGGCCGGCACGGTCACCAGCAGACCGACGAGCGGCAGGAAGCCGACGGCCAGACCGGCGATGCCCAGCCAGAACCCGACGGTCGCCGGGACGTTTCCGCGACGGTCGCGCGGAGGTTCGGGAACGGTGGCCCAGGGCCGCGTCGCGGTCATGCTGTCCTCACGAGTTCGTCCTCCCGGCGCTGCAGCGCACCGGCGAACGGCGTATTCGCGAACCGTGTTCGACCCGTTACCCCACGTCATCAGGGTTGATGAGGGGGAGCACGCCCCGCCCCCGGTCGTCGCCCGCGCGCGGTGACGTGATCAACTGTCGGCCACGCCCGTCATCTTTGCGATACTGTCTGTTCAGTGCCGAGGCACGATGGAGGGTCAGCGCGACCGTGTCCGACGTCGACCATCCCGGCAAGCGACCCGCTCCGACCGACGGCCGCTCCACCCGCTGGGACGCCCACCGCGCCCGCCGCCGGGAACAGCTGGTCGACGCGGCGCTGGCCGTCCTGGGGAGCGACGGCCGGGACTGGGGCCTCGACCAGGTCGCGCTCACGGCCGGGGTGACCAAGCCGGTGATCTACCGGTACTTCGGGGACCGGTCTGCGCTGCTCGACGCGATGGCCGAACGGGCGACGAACCGGCTGATGGAACGGCTCATGCCCGTGCTGTACGCCGACGTGGGCCTCCGGCAGCGCGTCCGTGCCTCGGTGGACGCGTTCATGTGCTTCCTCGACGACTCGCCGAACGTCCACCTGCTGTTCCGGCACCGGCTGCCCGGCCAGGGCGACGAGGTCGTGGACGCCGGCCGGGACTTCATCGCCGGTGCGTTGGCGAGCGTGCTCGACGACCACCTCGGGTCGTTCGGCATCCACGAGCCCGAGCTCGTCCAGGTGTGGGCGCAGTCGCTGGTCGGGGCCGTCCAGACGACGGCCGAGTGGTGGCTGGTGCACCGCGACCTGGACCGCGACGTCGTCACCGAGCACCTGGTCAGACTGATCTGGGCGCAGGTCGACGGCCTGTCGCGGCAGCTCGGCGTCGTCCTCGATCCGGACGCTCCGCTACCGCCGGGTGTCGAGCCGAAATAGGCGTTACTCGACGTATACGGTACCCTCCGTGACCGACCGGCACGATGCGCCACGTCACGGCGCAATTCGGTCACTGCGCGTACACGCGGCGTGCTCCTCCGGGGCGCGCCGTGTCCGGAGGGGGACCAATGACGGAGGCGACGAGCGGGCAGGAGGCCGAGCGGCCGAAACGCGACGCACCGGACGACATGGCACCGGGCGGTCCACGGGCGAAGGCCCAGGGCTGCCTGTGTTCGGTCCTGGCGAACGCCGCGTACCGCTCCGGGGCGGTCGAGGATCCCTCGATCGACCCGCGGTGTCCCATGCATGCCGGCCCGGACGGGCCGGCCTGATCCCACGACCACGACGGGGCCTTCCCACGGCCCACGTCCGGCCGGCGGGATGGGGTCACCTCGGGGGATGCGTGGCCCCATCCCGCACTCGTGCGCACCTGCAGGAGAGGTTCGTGTTCGATCCCGAGCGCATCACCACGGAGCTGCACCGCGAGCTCGGCGCCGTCCGCGAGGAGCGGCCCGCCGTCCGGCACGCCGGTGTCGTGACCCAGCTGCGGCTCGCCGGCGACGTCGCCGCGACCGGCGGCCGGACGGTCGTGCGGGCCGAGTTCGCCGTGCCGGAGACCGCGGTCCGGCTCCGCCGCGAGATGGGCGATCTGTACGGCCGCATGCCGGTCCGGGCCGAGGTCGTCGCCGTGAACGGCCGCCCGCTGCGCTACCTGCTCCGCATGACGGCCAACGGCACCGACCTGGCACGGGCGACCGGGCTCGTCGACCGGCTCGGCCGGCCCGTGCTCGGCCTGCCCCCGGCGGTGGTGGGGGGTGGCGCGGCGGTCGCCGCCGGGGTCTGGCGCGGTGCGCTGCTGGCCCGCGGCCGGATCGTCCGCCCGTCCGGGCGGGTTCGGATCCAGGTGCCCTGTCCGGGGCCCGCGGTCGTCCTCGCGCTCGTCGGAGCCGCCCGCGGGCTCGGGGTGCTGGCGGCCGCCCAGGAGACGGCGACCGAGCACCGGGTGCTCGTCCGGGACCCGGACAGCATGGACACGCTGCTGCGCGCGACCGGTGCCTCGGGCGTCGCCGACGCGCTGCGCCGCTGCGGGGGCACGGCGGCACCGCGGGCGGCGCCGAGCGCCACCCTGGAGTCGGTCAACTCCCGGCGGGCCGCCGAGGCGGCCGACCGGACGACCGCCCGGGTCCGGTGGGCGCTCGACGTGCTGGGCCCGGAGGCGCCCGAGCACCTGCGTGCCGCCGGGATGCTGCGGGTCGAGCACACGACGCTCTCGCTGTCCCGGCTGGGGCTGCTCGCGGACCCACCGCTGTCCAAGGACGCGGTCGCCGGGCGGCTGCGGCGGCTCGTCGCCTACGCCGAGGAGCACGCCGGGCAGGCCTGACGGGCACCATTCGAGGTAGGGTCGGCGCGGAGCCCGAATTCGAATGTGAATGCACCGTCGTGGGAGGAATTACTGTATGCCTCGACCGGAACCGGTCCGGAAGGATCCCGAAAAGGGGTTCGTCGCGCTGCTCGGCTGGAGCCTGCCCGCTGTCGAGGCACTCGACCGCTTCGATCGGCGGTACGTCGTCGTCGCGCCGGACTGGGCCGAGAAATACTGTTCCGAACACGGCATCCCGTACGTCCCGTGGAACTTCGAGCGGCTCAACGACCGCTCGATGGAGATCGCCGAGACGCTGCAGGAGATGGGTGTCGACGTCGCGATCCCGCTGTTCGAGGAGACCGTCGAGTGGGCCGGCGCCATCAACTCCGTCCTGATGGACAACCCGCGGCTCTTCGGCCAGGCCATGCTTCTGCGGGACAAGGCGCTGATGAAGCGCCGGGCCCAGCTCGGCGGTATCCGGGTGGGGATCTTCGAGGAGGCCCACGACCGGGACGACGTCATCCGGTTCCTCAAGCGCGTCAACCAGACCCTGCTCAAGCTCGACGGTGACCCGAACGACCCGATCCATCTCAAGGCGTTCGACAAGGCCGGGTGCCTCGGGCACCGCATCATCCGGACGCCGGACGAGGTCGACACGATCCCGGACGAGGAGTTCCCGGTCCTGATGGAGTCCCACCTCGACGGGTGGGAATTCGCCGTCGAGGCCTGGATCCACAAGGGGAAGATCAAGTTCCTCAACATCTCCGAGTACGTCACGCTCGGGTACTCGGTGTTCGTGCCGGCGACCCCGGAACTCGAGCGGTACCGGCCGCAGATCACCGCCCAGATCGAGAAGCTGATCAAGGCGTTCGACATCGACTTCGGTTTCGTGCACCCGGAGTACTTCGTCACCTCCGACGGCGAGATGTACTTCGGCGAGGTCGCCTACCGGCCGCCGGGCTTCAAGGTCTTCGAGCTGCTCGAGCGGGCGTACGGCTTCAACGCCTACCAGGCCCTCGTGCTGGCCTTCGACCCGAAGACCACCGAGGAGGAGATCGACGCGTTCTTCCCGACCGAGGTCGAGGACGCGACCGGGGTCGCCGGCTGTTTCGGCGTGTACCCGCGCCGTCGGGTCGTGAGCAAGCTGGAGATCCCGGAGCAGACCGAGGACGACGACTACTACGAGTCGCACGACCTCTCGGCCCCGCTCGAGGAGACGGTCACGAAGCGGACCGCGTTCGGCACCCACTGGGGCCTGCTGTACTTCTTCGGCGACGACCCGTACCGCATGCGCGACCTGCTCAAGCAGCAGGAAGAACTCGACTTCTACGTCTGAGGTGCCCGCCGGCGGGAACCACGGGACGTCCGGAGACCCGAACGAGGGAAGCTTTGTGAAACCGACCGCCGACGCCGCGAGTTGCGCCTCGGTGCTGGACAAGCGCCTGGCCTCGCTCGACGACGCCACCCGGGACCTGGACCGGACCGCCGACTTCGGCAAGACGACGAAGCTGCGGCGGGTCCTCGAGCAGCTGCGGCGGGTCCTGCTGCAGCCGGGCGGCGCCTCCGCGGTCCAGGCCCGGGCCCGGACGCTGGAGGAGGCCGGCCTGTTCCTCGGGACGGACTGGGCCTCCCCGGACATCCTCGTCCCGGCGTTCGTCGGGCCCGGCCTGCACAGCGGTGACCCGGACACCGTCGTGATGGAGGCGACGAGCGAGCTGCGGATGCTCGCCGTCGCGCTCGGGGAGTACGAGCACCCGGCGATCTCGGCCGAGGACGCGCGCCAGTTCCTGTCCCAGGTGCTGGCGATGAACCTGGAGCTGCTGTTCGCCCCGCCCACCGAGGCGGAGCGGACCCGGCAGGGCCGGACCGCCCAGCTGATCCGGGACCTGTTCCGACACATCGCCGACGAGGTGGGATACGACGTCGTCGGGGACAAGCTCGTCGAGGAGATCTGGCGGATCCTGCGCCAGCGCCCCATCCAGGTGGACCAGGTCACATCGTTGATCACCCGGCTGTCGGTGTGGCGCGGCGACCCGGACGTCGAGCTGTCGTCCGGCCACGGCCTGGACCGGCTGATCACGGCCCTGTTCGGGACCACCGAGGCCTGCCGCGACGACCCCGGGCTCGACGTGTTCCGGACCCGGCTGGAGGCGATGGACACCGGCGGCCTGCAGTACGAGGCCTCCGGGTTCGCCCGGGCGATGCACGACACCGGGCTGGTCTCGCCGTACCACGCGGAGCTGCTGCAGTTCCTCCGGCACGAGAGCGACTACCTGGTCGCCGAGGCGCTCGGCCTCTCCGACACCGGCAAGAACTGCCTGCTCCGCTACCGGGACCTCGTGCACCGGCTGATCGAGAAGGCGGTGACCCCGCAGACCGCCCAGTGCATCTACGGGCTCGCCCTGCTGCTCGACCGGGGCATCCTCTACGAACCGCCGGTCGTCCCGTCGCTGTGGCGCCAGATCGCGCTCGACCTGTCACCCGCGGCCCGGGAACGGCTGGTGGCGGCGTTCGGTGACGAGCCGGGGCCGGAGGTCCGGCTGCTGGCCGGCGTGCTCGCGATGCTCGGCCAGCCCCTGGGGATCGGGCAGGGCGACAACCCCACCTGCCAGGCGGCCCGCGCGCTGTCGATGTGGGCCTACAACGACCCGGACTACCTGCTGCAGATGGTCGTCTGGGCGGCCCGGGACGACGAGATCATCATGCACTTCGAGGGGCAGCGGATCTCCTCGCAGGAGACCTCGGCGGGGGTCGCGCAGACGCTGCCGATCGACCTCGACCCGGTGTCGCTCGTCGTCGTGCCGCACCTGGACCGGATCTACGTCGAGATGGGACGCCGGTGCGCCGGCCGGCCCGGGGACCCGCACCGGTGGGTGAACCCGGAGTTCCACGGCTGGTGGGCGGCCCGCGGGTTCCACATCGACGTCGACGTCGAGACCGGGAACCTGGTCGACCTCGACGACTTCCTGCGGCAGTTCCACGCCGGCTACCACCCGTCGTACAACGGGGGGCAGCCCCTGATCCACCCGCAGCCGGCCGGCATCGCGGTCACCGACAGCGCCGCCCGCTACGTCGGCTGGCACGCGATCACGATCCTGCGGGTCGCCCCGGACCCGCAGGACGTGATGCGGGTGTACTTCTACAACCCCAACAACGACAGCGGGCAGGACTGGGGCGACGGTGTCGTCGTCTCGACGGCGGGCCACGGGGAGCGCTTCGGCGAGGCGTCCCTGCCGTTCGACCAGTTCGCGTCGCGGCTCTACATCTTCCACGTCGACCCGCTCGAGCGGGGACATCCGGACCGGGTGCCGGACGAGGACATCGCGCGGATCGTCGGCTACATCGAGCGGAGCTGGGGGGCCGACCGGCTGCCCGCCGGCGGGCTCCAGGCGTCCCGCGAGCCTTCCACCCCGGACACCGGGAGCGGCCCCGTCCGGTGAGTTCCGCGCTCGCGGACGGTCGACCACAGCGACGACCCCGTCCTCGAGGAGTGCCGATGGAACACCTGCCCCCGCCCCGGACCCTGCTCACCGGGCTCGCGATGGTCGAGTCCGCCCGCTGGCACGACGGACGCCTGTGGTTCGCCCACTGGGGTGCCGGCGAGGTCGTCGCCGTCGACCTGGACGGCAACGCCGAGGTCGTCGCGCCCGGCCCGCCGCAGATGGGCTGGGCGATCGACTGGCTGCCCGACGGGCGCCTGCTCACCTCCGGGCCGGAGACCGTCGTGCACGAGCCCGGCGGCCACCGGACCTGGAACCCGCAAGGGGGCAACGAGCTCGTCGTCGACCCGCGGGGGCACGTGTTCGTCAACGGCGCCGACTTCGACTTCGTGGGTGGCGGGGCGCCCGAGCCGGGCTGGATCCGCCGGATCGCCGAGGACGGCACGGCCGTGCAGGTCGCCGGGGACATCGACTTCCCGAACGGGATGGTGGTCACCCCCGACGGCGCCACCCTGGTCGTCGCCGAGTCGTTCGCCGGGCGGCTCACCGCGTTCGACCTCGCCCCGGACGGCACGCTCGGCAACCGGCGGAGCTGGGCCGACGGGCTCGGCCCGGACGGCATCTGCGTCGACGGGCCGGCGATCTGGACCCAGACCGCGGACGTCGCGGCGCACACCGGTGACCCCGACGCCCCGGCCGGCGCCTGCGTGCGCGTCCTCGACGGCGGCGAGATCACGCACCGGGTCGAGACCGACCTGCCCTGCTTCTCGTGCGCCGTGGGCGGCCCGGAGGGCCGGCACCTGTTCCTGCTCTGCAACGAGTTCGAGGGCGTCGATCAGCTGGTGAGCGTGCAGCAGCGGCGCTCGGCGCGGATCCTGGTCACCGAGATCGGGTAGTCACGGCGCGCGCCGGGACACCAGGCCGGACTCGTAGGCCAGCACGACGAGCTGCGCGCGGTCGCGGGCGTGCACCTTGGCCATGGCCCGGTTGACGTGCGTCTTCGCGGTCAGCGGGCTGATCACCATGCGTGCGGCGATCTCGTCGTTGGACAGGCCGTGCGCGACCAGCGCGACGGCCTCCCGCTCCCGCCGGGTCAGCTCGGACAGGCCGGTGCCAGGTGCGGGACGGAGCGGCTGGGAGACGTAGCGGTCGATCAGCGTGCGGGTGATCGACGGCGCGAGCAGCGCGTCCCCGCGGGCGGCGACGCGGACGGCGTGCACGAAGTCGTCCGGCTGGACGTCCTTGACGAGGAACCCGGCCGCGCCGGCGCGCAACGCGTGGAAGACGTACTCGTCGAGACCGTAATTCGTCAGGATGACGACATGCACGCCGGTCAGCGCCGGGTCCGCGGCGATCCGCCGGGTGGCCTCGATCCCGTCCATGACGGGCATCTGGACGTCGACGAGCGCGATGTCGGGCCGGTGCTCGGCGGCCCGCGCCACGGCCTCGCGGCCGTCCGCTGCCTCGGCCACCACCTCGATGTCGTCCTCGATCTCGAGGAGCGCGCGGAAACCGCTGCGGATGAGCGGCTGGTCGTCGGCGAGCAGCACCCGGATCACGACGGTTGCTCCGCGGGCAGCTCGGCCCGGACGGTGAACCCGCCCTCGTCGCGGGGCGCGGCCTGCAGGTGGCCGCCGAGGGCGGTGACGCGTTCGCGCATCCCGAGCAGGCCCACGCCGGGGACCGGGGCGGTGTCCGCGGTGGCCCGGCCGTCGTCGTCGACCCGGATGACCAGGGCGTCGGGCCGGTAGTCGATCCGGACCGACGCGGTACCCGCGCCGGCGTGCCGGGCGATGTTGGTCAGCGACTCCTGCACGATCCGGTACCCGGTGCGGTCGACGGCGGCCGGCAGCGCACGCGGGCGGCCCCCGACCGTCAGTGTGGCGTCCAGCCCGGTCGTCCGGACCCGCTGCACCAGGTCCGCGACCCGGTCGAGGCCGCGCACGGGATCGCGGTCGTCGTCGCGCAGGGTCTCCAGGGTCGCGCGGAGCTCCCGGGCCGCCTCGCGACCGGCCTCGCGGATCGCGAGTAGGGACTCGGGCACCTGCTCGCCCCGCTTGCGGGCCAGGTGGACGGCTGCCTCGGCCTGCACCTTGATGACCGAGATCTGATGGGTGAGCGAGTCGTGCAGCTCCCGCGCGATGTGCAGGCGCTCCTCGTCGGCGCTGCGCCGTGCGGCCTCCTCGCGGGTGCGTTCGGCCTCGTCGGCGCGGCGCTCGGCCTGCCGCAGCGCTTCCCCCGCCGCGGCGGCCGCGATCAGCCAGGCCAGCGGCAGGACGTCGCGGGACTGCAGCAGCGCCTCGCCCAGCAGCCGGCCGTCCGCGGCGGCCAGGAGTGCCAGCGGCACGGCGGCCAGCATGACCAGCGACACCGCGGCGGTCGCGACGTGGTGCCCTGCCCGCACGGCGGCGTACACCGCGACCAGGAACGCGACCGCCGGGGCCGTGAACCCGAGAGCCTGGTAGGTCAGCACGCACGCCCCGGCCACCGCGAGCGTGGTGATCGGGAACCGGCGCCGCGCGACCAGCACCAGGCCGGAGGCGGCGAGCAGGGAGTAGCCCAGCGGGTCGAGCGCCGACGGGACGTGCTGCCCGGGGGACAGCTCGGTGGCCAGCACGACCGCCGCCGTAGCACCGGCGATCGCCCAGTCCCCGGCCCGGCCGCTGCCCATGCGCAGAACCTAGCCGGATGCGGGCCGGAGCGACTCCTGCGCACGGATGATCAGTCGGCTACCGCGTGCGCAGTAGGTGCGCGACGCCTGCGCCGGGCGCGGCAGCGCCGAAGTGCCTGCGCCGGGACGACGACCGGCGGCCGGGGGAGCGGGCATCCTCCGGTGATCTCGCAGGAACCTCACCATGGGAGAACGCCATGTCCCTCCTCCTCGCCGCCGCGGTGCCGTTCGAGACCGTCGCTCCGATGCAGCATGCCGCCGACGCGTACACCCTGACCTCCGGCCGTGTCTGGTCCCTGGTGGGCGCGGTGCTCGGCCTGGCCGGGATCGCCGCCGGCGGGTGGGCCCTGGCCCGCGCCGCCCGCCGTCCCGGCACCGGGCGGCGCGGCGGCGTCGCCGCCCTCGTCGCGGGTGTGACCGGTGCGGTCGTCGGCGGCCTGGTCGTGGCGGCGGCCGAGGGTGGCCCCGGCACCGGCTACGGCATCGTCGGCGGATACGTGTCCCTCGTCGTCGGGCTGGCCGCCACGGTGCTCGCCGGGCTCGCCCTGGCCCGCTTCCGCCGGGCTCAGCCCGGACCCTCGGGATGGGCGAGGTCGTAGGCGCAGGAGAGCTTCTTCGGCACGACCATGCGCCACGCGTCGACCACGAGCTCGCGCGCCTCGGCCGGGTCCAGGGCCGGGAGGTCGGCGTGCACCCAGTTGAAGCGCATCTCCGACGCCGACGGCATCCGGAACGTGTGCGGGGCGCTCGCGACGAGCCCGGCCCGTTCCTCCTTCGGGAACGCGAAGCCCATCACGGTCTCGTCGAGGGAGAACGCCACGTAGACGATCTGCTTGACGCGGAACCGCAGCGCTCCGCGGACGTACGCCTCGTAGGAGCGTTCCAGCTCGGTGCCCAGCGGTCGGACGTCCTCGATCACGGCCATCGCCGGCCTCCTCCCAGTCGTGACGCGCGGGTGGACCCGTCATGGCATCCGGGCCGTGCACCGCGTCGCAGGGTCGACCGCGGCCGGGTGCGGGAGTCATCGGTGGTCCCGGAGCCCGCCGCCGGTGGTGACGCCCCGCCGGTGCCCGGGCGTGCTCAACGGCCGTCCTCAGCGGTCGTCGGCGAGGACCGCGGTGCGCATCTGACCGGCCAGCCAGCGGCGGTGGTCGTCCTCGGGCCAGCCGCTGTCGAGGACGAGCGCACCGTAGAGCGCCGGGTCGTTGAGCGTCCAGAGGGCGTCCACCGCGCGCGCCGGGCCGAGCTCTGGGCGCAGCGCGCCGAACCCGGCCGCCCGGCGCACCACCATCTCGGCCCCGGCACGGCGGTTGCGCTGCGCGGTGGCCCAGAGCTCGGCGACTTCGGCGGAGGAGTCCGCGGCGCGCCGCACGGTCTCGAACACCCGCGCGGCCCGCCGCCCGATGAGCGTGCAGATCCCGGCGTAGGCGTCGAGCACCTCGCCGGCCGTCCCGGCCTGCCAGACCGGGGCGAACCACGGCCGTTCGGCCACCGGGACGGGCTCGTCGTCACCGGCGAGTGCCTCGTTCAGGATCTGCCGCAACAGCGCCGGTTTCGACCCGAACGCCGCGGCGACGGTCGGGCGGGCGACCCCGGCCGCACGGGCCACCTCGGCCAGCGAGGTCGCGGCATAGCCGCGTTCCACGAACAACGGCCCGGCGGCCGACACGATCGCCCGGCGGGTCCGGCGGGCGTTCTCCTCCCGCACCGCCGACCGGTACGGGCGCCGCGCGGACGGCTCCTTGACTTCTCCCACGCCGGTATCATACTGGCGTCTATTCAGTAGACAGTGTCTATCAAAGGAGTGGGCATGACCGCCTCCGTCGCCCCGTACCTGACCCGACCGGACGAGGGTCAGGCCCTCTGGTTCCTCGGCAGCCTGGTCGCCGTCAAGGCGGCGGGGGACCGGACCGGGGGCAGGCTCACCGTGGTCGAGATCGTCAACCCGCCCGGATTCGCGCCGCCGCTGCACCGTCACCTCGTCGAGGACGAGGCCTTCTACGTGCTCGACGGCACCGTGCAGTTCCGGTGCGGCGAGGCGGTGCTCGACGCCGGGCCGGGTGACTTCGTGCTGCTGCCCGCCGGGGAGCCGCACACCTTCGTCGTCGGGTCCGAGCCGTTGCGCACCCTCCAGATCACCACGCCGTCGGGCTTCGAGGAGTTCGCCGCCGAGGTCGGCGAGCCGGCGCGGGAGCGGCGGTTGCCCGAACCGGGTCCGATCGACCCGGTGGCGCTCGGGCACGCCGCGCACCGCCACGGCATCGAGCTGCTCGGTCCGCCGCCGGCCGCGTAGCGGGCCGACGCGCTAGCGGGCCTCCACCATCGGGTTCCACTCCGTCAGCCCGGTCACGTCGTTCTCGCGCATGGCGCGCAGGTAGCCCTGAACGCTGCGGCCGCCCTTCACGCTGCCGTGGTGACAGGCCAGCGTCGCCGGGTTCGTGGCCTGGATCTTGTCCAACGCGGAATCGAGGTGCCGCTTCGACGGGAAGATGCCGATCATCCGGTACGCGTCGAGCATCGCGTCGCTCTCGTCGTGATCGGTCATCGCCGGGCCGCCTCCGAGGGAGATGAAGACGTCGGAGCAGAACACCGTTCGGGTCGTCTCGTCGTAGGCGAGCATCGAATCCCACTGGTGGACGTACGGCGTGACGAGGAAGCGCAGCCGGTGCGCCCCGAGGTCGAACGCGTCGCTGTCGTCGACCGCGAGGGGTTCGCGGACGGCGAAGTCGGACAGGTTGACCGCGGACCCGATCGGGCTGCCGACGGCACGCGCGTGCGGTGCGCGCTCCAGGAAGTGGTTGAGCGCGCCCGATTCGTCGCCTTCGAGGTGCGGTACGACCACGTAGCGCAACGAGGTCGGATCGAGCAGGCGACTCACGGCCTCCCAGGCCTCGTCGAAGGTCTTCCGGTACCCGGTCTCGACCAGCGTCGGCTGCTCGTCCCGGATGAGGAAGAAGCTCGTCGTGATCGGGTCACCCGGCATCGCACCCAGATTGATCCGGAAGATGTCGGGCGCGATCTCGTCGACAGTGGCCATGGCACGACCCTTCTCGTCGCCGGCGAACCCGGCGGGGCGCCAAGGCTAGGCCGGACGACGAGCCGGGACCAGGGGCAGGCGGATGACCGTGCTCCACCATGATCGTCGGCAGGAACAACACTTGTAGTCTGTATCACTACAGTCGTAGTATGAGCCATGGGGACGCGACGGGACGAGCTCCTCGACGCAGCGATCACCGTCCTCGGTGAGCGGGGGATCCGTGCGCTGACCCACCGTGCGGTCGACGCTGCGGCCGGCCTGCCGGTGGGCTCCACGTCCAACCACTTCCGCACCCGGGACGCGCTGCTCGACGCCGTGGTGGAGCGCTTCGCCGCCCGCGAGCGCGCGGCCTGGGAGGACCTCGCGAGGCGGACGTACCCGACGACACCGCACGAGCTGGCCCGGGTGCTGGTCCTCGCGGCCCGGGAGGCCACCGGCGCGCACCGCACGCTGACGCTGGCCCGCTACGCGATCCTCGTCGAGTCCGGGATCCACCCGTCCCTGCGCGCGCAGCTCTCCGCCACCGGCGCGGAGGTCAACGCGTGGTTCCTGCAGTGGCTGCGGGTCGCCGGCTCCACCGATCCCGAGCGCGACGCACCGATCATCATGAACCACTTCACCGGCCTCGTCCTGCACGAACTCGCGATCCCGGACCCGGCGTTCGACCCGACCGACCAGATCACGGCGCTCGTGACGACCGTGATCCGGCCACGATCCGCGGAGGTTCCGTCATGACCGTTTCCCTCGACCGCGACCGGGTCTGGCAGGCGATCGACGCGCAGCGCACCGCGCTGGCCGCCGTGTTGGAGGACCTCTCCGGCGACGAGTGGCAGCAGCCGTCCCTGTGTCCGGGGTGGACGGTGCGGGACGTCGCCGCCCACCTGACGCTCCAGCAGCTCGGTCCCGGTGACGTGCTGCGGACACTGCTCAAGTGGCGGGGCAGCATGGACCGCACGATCCAGCACGTCGCCCGGCTGCGCGCCGCCGAGCTGACCACCGGGCAGATCGTCGCGGAGATCCGCGGCACGATCGGCTCGCGCCGGCGCAACTTCGGCGTGACCCACCTCGAGACGCTCACCGACATCCTGGTGCACAGCCAGGACATCGCCGTCCCGCTCGGCCGCCGGCTCGACATGGACCCCGACGCCGCGGCCGCTGCCGCCGACCGGAACCTGTCGATGCGGATGCCGCCGCCCCCGGCGTCGGTCCGGAGCACGGCCGGCTTCCGGCTCGTCGCCACCGACACGACCTGGTCGGCCGGCGAGGGCCCGGAGGTGCGCGGTCCCGTGGCCGCACTGCTGCTGGTGATCTGCGGGCGGCTCGTCGCGCTGCCGCAGCTGTCCGGTGAGGGCGCCGCCGCCCTCACCGCCCGCCTCACCGCGACCGCGCCGACGGCCCGCTCCGAGGACGCGTCGTGACCGCGGCGCCCGCCGCGCCCGCGTACCTGTGCCGGCACGCCGAGTTCCACCCCGACCCGCGCCTGCTGAAACTGCAGTCGGAGGACGGGATCGGGAAGGTCAGCACCCCGCTCGGCTACGACGCCTGGCTGGTGACCCGGCACTCCGACGCGCGGGAGGTGCTTTCCGACGCGCGGCGGTTCAGCGTCGTGAAGCCGTTCGACTTCTCCCGCCGACTCGCCGGCGAGGACATGACCGACGAGGACATCAGGCGGGAGCGCGCCGGCGACCTGCTGTCCCAGGACCCGCCCGAGCACACCCGGCTGCGGGCGGCGGTGGCCCGGGCGTTCCGGATGCGCCAGGTCCGCCGGCTGGAACCGTGGATCGAGCGGATCGTCGACGACCATCTGGACCGCATGGAACGCGCGGGTGCTCCGGCGGATCTCGTCCCGGCGTTCGCCCTCCCGATCCCGTCACTGGTGATCGGCGAGCTGCTCGGGGTGTCCGGCGAGGACCGGGAACGGTTCCAGCACCTCGCGAACCGCTCGCTCGACCTGTCGCTGTCGCCGCACGAACGAGCGGCGTACTTCCGCCGGATCCGCGCCTACATGGCCGACCTCGCGACCCGGCCCGGCACCGGCGAGGGTCTCCTGGTCGACCTGGTCCGCGAGCACGGCGCAGAGTTCACCACCGACGAGCTGGCCGCCATCGGCCACCTGATGCTGCTGGCCGGCTACGAGACCACCGCGAACATGCTCGCCCTGGGCACGCTGGCCCTGCTGCGCCACCCCGACCAGCTGCGCGTCGTGCGGGAGCGGCCCGACCGGGTCGACGCCGCCGTGGAGGAGCTCCTGCGCTGGCTCACGATCGTCAACGCCGCCACGCCCCGGGTCGCCACCGAGACCGTCGAGCTGGCCGGTCAGCGCATCGAGGCCGGCGAGCTGGTGATGGTGTCGCTGTCGGCCGCGAACCGCGATCCGGCGTGGATCACCGACCCCGAGCAGCTCGACCTGTGCCGGGGCGAGATCGGCCATCTCGCGTTCGGGCACGGCGTCCACCACTGTGTGGGTGCGGCACTGGCCCGGGCGGAGCTGCGCATCGCGCTGCTGGCGCTGCTGCGCCGGTTCCCGGGGCTGCGGCTCGCCGACCCGGCGGCCGAGGCGCCGTTGCGGCCGGTGGGGCTCATCCACGGGCTGTCCGGCCTGCGGGTGGTGTGGTGAGGGAACCCAGGGCCGCCGCGCTCGACGACGCCACGACACCGGTGGTGAGGGGTCGACGCGGGCGCGCCCTGGCCCAGCACGCCGCGCCGGTCCGGTGATCGCCCAGGGCCGGTGCTACCGGCTGCCGCCCGGGTCTGCCGAGGGGACTTCGTGCCCCGCGACCAGCACGGACACCCACATCCGGCCGAGCCAGCCGGCGTAGCGTGCGTCGCTCCAGCCGCGCTCGGCGACCAGGCGGTGCCACAGCGTCCCGTCCGTCGTGGACCACAGCACGTCGCGGCACTCGGTCTCGGAAACCCCGAGCCGGCCGGTGCGGGCGGCCGCGGCCGCGTGCGTGCCGATCGCCTCCAGCCGGGCGTCGTCGGCCCGCGCCACCAGTGCGGCCGCGGCCGGATCGCTCGCCGCGGCGCCCCGAAGCGCGAGCAGCAGCGGGGCCGTGCGGCGCATGATCGCGGTGTTGACCTCGGCGAAGCGGGTCAGCCGGGTGACGAGGTCCGGCTCGGCGAACACGGCGCGCAGCTCGGGGCGGTCGAGCAGGTGCACGTCCTGCTCGTCGCCGCCGACGGCGAGATCCCACACCCGGTGAAGCAGGGTGGGCTTGTTCCGGAAGGCCGCGTACACGGTCTCGGCGGCGACCCCGGCCGCCCCGGCGATGTCCGCGATCGTCGTGCGCCCGTACCCCTGGTCGATGAACAGCGTCTGCGCGGCCGCCAGGATCCGCCGCCGGTTCTCCCGGGCCTGCTCCTGCCGCCGGGACGAGTCGTAGCGCCTCTTGACGCCGTCGGACATTCGGTCCACCCTTCTTATATTGAAAACAGTGTGACTGTACCGGAGGTCGTCATGACACAGGTCGACGCGTTCCTCGAGGAGCTGCGACCACGCTGGCAACACGCGTACCAGGCGCTCTGCAACGGCGACGTCGAGCCCTGGGCGGCCATCTGGTCCACCCGTGACCCGGTCAGCCTGTTCGGTGCCGCGGGGTCGGCGAGCGGGCACGAGGAGGTGCGGCGGGTCCAGAGCTGGGTGGCCGGCCGGTTCGCCGGGCTCGTGGACGAGAAGCAGGAGCTGGTCGCGGCCGGGGCGTCCGGCGACCTCGCCTACACCGTCGCGTTCGAGCACAAGACCGTGTACGCCGAGGGTGGCGGCGAGCCGGTGACGTACACGCTGCGCACGACCCACGTCTTCCGCCGGGAGGACGGCGAGTGGCGGATCGTCCACCGCCACGGCGACTTCCCCCCGAGCCGCGAGGACTTCCCGGTCACGTCCGGTCCGGACACGGTCTGACCGGCGGCCCGTCGCCGCGCTGCGGACGACGAAGATCCTGGTCGTGACGGGTCGTCAATACCGGCGATTGTCGGTTCCCCAAGAGTGACGATAGCGGCTACCCCCTGCCTGGAGGAACGTGTGTGGTCGTTCCTCGGAACATGCTCGGAAAATGTTCGATCAAGGAGGCCGAGCGTGACCATTTCCGCCGCGCATCTCACCCGGGCGGCCGGCCTCTTTGCCGTGGTCTCGGGGGTCTTGTACATCATCATTCAGTTCGTCCATCCGGCGGAGAACGTCGCCACGGTCACCGGAAACGCCTGGGCGATCGTCGGGTACATGACGATCGCCATGGCTGTCCTAGGGCTGATCGGAGTGACCGGCATCTACCTGCGCCAGGTCACGGAGTCGGGACTGCTGGGTCTGATCGGCCTCGTGTTGTTCGGATTGTTCTTCCTTCTCGTCACCGCATTCACGTTCGCCGAGACGCTCATCATGCCGCCGCTGGCAGCCGAGTCCCCCCGGTTCGTCGACAGCTTCCTGGGCATCTTCAGCGGCGCCGGCGCTCAGGTCGACCTCGGGTTGCTCCCTGCCCTCAACCCGGTGGCAGGTGTGCTCTACGTGCTCGGCGGCGCGCTGTTCGGGTTCGCGACCTTCCGGGCTCGCGTCCTCGACCGCTGGGCCGCACTGCTCCTCGCACTCGGAGCGCTGTTGACGCCGGTGGTCTCCCTGCTCCCGCACGCCATCGGGCGCTTCGCCGCCATACCGGTCGGGCTGGCCATGATCTGGCTCGGGTACTCCCTGTGGGCGACCGAGCGCCGCACCGTCGCTGCTCAACGCTCCTCCGACCCACGGCTCGATCTGTCCACGGCGACGTGACCAGGAGCAGGCGGCCGGAGGCGGACCGGTGGCGGCGACCACCGGTGACGGTCGACCGGGCCCGCGGCCACCGGAACCGGCCGACGCCGGCCGGCGCCATACGGCTCTGGTTGCTGTCGGCCACGCTGGCCCTCTTCGCTCTCCTCCCAGTTCTGGCCCGGCTGCTGGTCGAACTGGCCGCGGATCCTGCGGTGGACGCCCGCTCCGTCGCGTCGGTGCCACTGATCGTGCACGCGGCCAGTGGAACCCTGTTCACGGCGCTCGGTGCGTTCCAGTTCCCGACGGCGTCGCGACGGCGCGGTCGCGGCTCCGGCTGGCATCCCCGTATCGGACGCGTCCTCGTGCCCCTCGGGCTGACCGCGGCACTCTCGGCGCTCTGGCTGACGCTCTTCCACTCCCACGCCGACGGCACCGAGCAGCTGCTGTACGTCCTCCGCCTGATCTTCGGCGTCGTGATGGTGGCGAGCATTTTCGCGGGGTTCATCGCGATCCGGCGGCACGACGTCGACCGGCACCGAGCGTGGATGATCCGCGCCTACGCGATCGGTCTGGGCGCGAGCACGCAGATCTTCACCCTCGGTTTCGGCGGCGCCGCGTTCGGCACCGGCGAGCCGAGCGCGGCGCTGCTGACCGGAGCGGGCTGGTTGATCAACCTCGTCGTCGCGGAATGGGTCATTCGTCGCTCGATGGTCGGCCGATCCCTCCCGGGAGGCGGATGAGCATGACCACGAAGAGCTCAGAGGGGCGCGGCACCGTGAGCGCCGCTCGTGCCGGACTGTGGCTGTTGCCGGTCTACGCAGTGTTGCTCGCCTTGAGCACACTCACCCATCAGCCCGACCCCGGCACCGACTTCGACGCGTTCGCCCGTTACGTCACGACCGACATCTTTCTCGTCAGTCACGTGCTTGCGAGCATCGCCGGTGCCGCGCTCGGGACCATCGGAGCCGTCGCCGCGTTGGCCTTCCTTCTCCGCGGCCCCGCGGTTCGCACCGCTGTGGCAGGGGTGGTCCTGACCATCACGGGAAACGTGCTCACCACCGCCGTGTTCGGCGTTGCGGCCTTCGCGCAGCCGGCACTCGGTCGTGCCTACCTGAACGGAACGCCAGGCGCGTCCGCGATGTACGACGACATCTACGGCACTCCGCTTCTGGCCACGGTCGGCGTGGGTCTCCTCATGCTCATCGCAGGCGCGATCTGCCTCGGCTCGGCGATTGCGCGCGCGGCACGCGATGTGTGCTGGGCTGGGATCGGCTACGCCGTGCTGCTTCCGCTGTTTGCCGTGACCGGATTCCTGTTCAGCCTCGCGCAGCCCGTCGCGGCAGCCGCCTTGGCGGTCGCCGCAGTCGTCATAGCCATCCGGCTGCCCCGCACGACCGCACGAGAACCGCATTGAGATCGGCACGTGCGGTGCCGGAAGCCCCGCCGATGCCTCCGGCTCTACAGGTGGCTCGTCCACGCGCAGTCGGCGACTGCGCACCGAGCCGATGCTGTCGGTGGGAGCTGATTAGCTAGCCGAATGTTCGAAACTCCCGACGAGCTCCACAGCCTCCAAGTCCTGCTCGACACGTCGTGGGCCGGCTCCAGCAGCCACCTCAAGTCGATCATCCGGCCAGGTGAGAGTGCCTTGGACGCCGAGCAGGTCGTCCGCGTCTGTCAAGGCATGTGCACGCTGGCCATCGCCACGGTCACCCGGCGCGGTGAGCCACGCATCAGCGGCGCCGACGGGCACCTCCTGCACGGCCGTTGGATCGTCGGCACCCACCGCCAGGCCGCTAAAGCCCGTCATCTCGCGGCGCGGCCCGGCATCAGCGCGACTTTCCTGCGCGGCGAGCAGCTCGGCATCTTCACGCATGGACACGCCGTTCCGCTGAACCCCGAGGGGACGAGCAGCGACCCGGCCTGGCCGGCCGTCCGCGCCTACCTCGTCAACCACTACGACGACGACGGCGACAACCCGTTCTGGGACGAGAGCGTCTGGTACCGCATCGACCCCAGCTGGATGGTCGCCTACAGCGCCGACCCCGTCGGCCTGCTCGACCAACAACCATCGGTCTGAGGCGAGTTCGCGCGGGTCCATCCCGGGCCGTCACTCTGGGGCCAAGACCGGCAGGCGGCTCGACGCGGCACCTCCGTCCACCGCGGGTTCCGGACCGTGCTCGGGACCGCCTGGCTCGATGCGGGGAGGTGGAACGACGAAGGCCCTGGTCCGGCTCGGTGTTCCGAGCCTGTGACCAGGGATTTTCGTGGTCGGGGTGACAGGATTTGAACCTGCGACCTCTTCGTCCCGAAGCAACGAGAGGAACCGACTGAGCAGATCGAACCAGCTGTTCAGGCGGGTCCGGGTGTCCGTGGAGGTCCGCGGTGTTCCGGGTCCGTATGGACCGATCGTCACTCAGTTCGTCACGCACCCGCGCCCGGTGTTCGTGTCGCATCCCGTCGATGCTCCGTGCCGCCCCGGGCCGCCGCGTGGTCGGGCGCCAGGTTCTGTGCAGGTAAAGGGTTCTCGACGTCCACAGGCCTCCACCGGCGGCCACATCCTCACAGGTCAGGAGTCACCTGAAATCTGAGCAGCCCCGTGGGCGTCGTGGCGTGCCAGGAGGTAGCCGGCCGGCGGCTTGCCTTGGACTGGAGCGGCGATGCGCATTCGTCCGAGCTCATTGAAGTTGTGTGCTCGGAGTTGTTCAGTGAGCGCATCAAGGCTCCACACGTAGGCAGGTGAGGCCTTGTGGTCGTAAGGGGTCCAGCCCTCGTCGCCTGGGGAGTCGGTGATCTGCGCGGCGACGAGCAGGGGTCCGCCCGGTTCGATCACCCGGGCGAACTCGACCAGGACAGCTGGCAGCAGGGCCGGCGGTGTGTGGATCAGGGAGAAGTGAGCCAGGATGCCGGCAATCGACCCATCTGGTGCCTTGAGTTGGAGCATGGACGCGACCTCGAAGGACAGGTCGGGGCGATACTGGCGGGCGATCTCGATCATGGCCGGTGACACATCGATCCCGTAGGCCCGTGTGCCGTTCCGGTCCAGGTGGTCGACCCATTGTCCGGGGCCGCAGCCAGCGTCGAGCACGGCGCTGTCCGACCCACCGGCGTGGACGAGGCCGGCGAACGCATTGATCATCGCCCTGGCCAGCGTTCCGGCGTCGTCGTCGCCCTGACGCACCATGGAGTCGTAGAGCTCGGCGACGGCATCGTAGTCCCGGCGTGTTCGCTCCACGGCCTCGTGCTCGTTCATGGGGCGGACAGTAGGGCACAGCACGGACACCGAAGCGCCGCGCGCGGGGTCATCCTGGGTCTGTTCAACCATCCGCCTGCCGTCACGTTCCCGTTCGTGCTGGTCATCGGCTTGGTCGGTGTGACGATGAACCCCCGCCTCATCTGACTCGGCGTGAAACCAGGCTGCAGTGACGAATGACCCTCGCTCTCCTAACGCGAACCACGCCCTGTTGCAGCCTGCGCGTCTGCTCCGGGACCCGCGATCACCAGCCCAACCGCTGCCACGCCGTGTCAGCGGATATCGGGCTGTCATGGGCCGGATGTGCCCCAGATGTGCCCCGGTGCGGCCCGCTCCCCTGCGCTTGCTGAGTGCCATCCCGTCGACCTGCTGCAAGCCGACCGCGCGGACGGCCGTGGGCGGCCCTCGACGCAACCGCAGGTCAACCGTGCCGAGCTCCGCCCACGGTCGGCTGTGTGGTAGCCCGGAGGGAGGTCGGCGGGATGGCACGCCCACCATCCCGGAGACCAGCCCGCCCGGCGAGGGCGCGCGGTCAATCACTTGCGCCCCAGGAACCCGGGAGTACATGTCTGGCACGGCCAGGCAGGTCAGGGTTCAGCCGGAGTTGACAGCTCCCGCTCTGGCTCGCGCTCGGTCCCCTCCACGACGCCATCGGTGAGTACGTGTGGTAGCCCCTCCGGGAGGTCGACGCGATGCCACACCCTGGCCATCCCGGAGACCTGCCCGCGCGACGAGGGCCGTTCCCTAGGCACTGGACCTGGACGCCTGACATCTTGACTGACACGCACTGCTCTTGTGCTTCGCACCCGTGCACACCGTGTAAGTTCAACTGCAGCGGACATCGGGAGTGAGCAAATGCGGATTGATAGCATCTACATCAGAAATTTCCGCGGAATTCGCTACGCGGAAATCTCCGACCTGGCAGATGCGTCGATTGTGACGGTTTCTGGCCCAAATGGTGCTGGCAAGAGTCTGCTATTCGAAGCCCTGACCGTCCTCTGGCGTTCCACTACTCCATGGGGGCAGCTTGACGTAAAGCGCCTAGTCGGGCCATGGAGCGACAGCGCCGAGTTGAAGGCCGTATTCTCCCTTACCTCCGAGGAGCAAGCCGCACTGCAAACCTTTGGAGCTGACAAGGTTGATTCGGAGCACGGAGATGCTCCCAGTTCCATGAGTCTCCATACTCGAATTAGCCGTGAAGGACAGTTCGGTACGATCGAGCCAGTCGTTGACAGTAGATGGGGGCAGATCTTCTGGAGTGCGGATTTTGCCCCGTCGCACTCTTTTGCTCATCTCGACTATTTGCCAGCAGACCGAAGCATTCAGCGCGGTGAGCAGGCTCAGGTGAACCCAGCGATGCTCAGTGCCGAGCAGACGGAAGGCCTTCGACAGCAGGTCTTCAATTCGTTTGTTCAACAACGCTCCATCCTGACGCTGACGGGCGTTCAACCGTTCCTAGCCTCACTCGACTACTTGGACATGCTCGCGGATCGCGAAGGCCGGCCCCGCAGCGGCGACTTCGAGGCAATTACTGACCCATTCGAGACGGCGACGCGCAAGAAGATCAATCGTCCAATAATTGACCCGCTGGCACCGTTCGGTGCCTCGCTTCGAGTCGACACCCCCTCTGGTTCGACACACGAATTGGACCAGCTCTCAAGTGGTGAGCAGGAAGTCCTCTCACTGATGTTCTTCGTGCGCCGCCTGAACGCAAGCGGCGGCCTACTGCTCGTAGACGAGCCCGAGCTGCATCTTCATCCATCTCTCCAGCAACTACTTTTCTCGGTGATGGAGCGAGTTGCGGAACGCGCCCAGGTCTGGATCGTTACACACGCACCAAAGCTCGTGACTTCCGCACCACTGAGCGCAGTCCTGCATATGTCTCCAACGGACGGGACTGACTCGAACCAACTTGTGAAGGCGTCCGACGAGGAGTTGCGCGGGCGCCTACTGTCCGATCTCGGTGTTCATCCAGTGGACGTCCTTCAAAGTGATTCGATTGTCGTGGTCGAAGGATCGGTCGATGCTCGCCGACTTCTGTCAGCACTGGCACTTGCACTAAGCCGCTCAACCATATACGTCGCCGGGAACGGCTCGGGAGTTGAAGCGACGGCGCGATCCCTCGAGTCCGGAAACGCGCTAATCCCCTGGATTGCAATTCGGGATAGAGACCTACTGTCCGACGATGACGTCGCCGGTATGACCCGACAATCACCCCGCCTGTTTGTCTGGCCTTTCCGTACCCTTGAGAATGAATTGCTCGACCCCGACCTGCTAACGCGCACATTGAGTCGCGCTGGCAGGGAGGTTGACGTTGACCAAGTCAGAGATGTTCTCCGTCGCATAGCTGACGGTCACCGCGATGAGATCACGGCCGATCTAATCGAGCTTGAGCTCAAGCGACGCTTTCCCTATGAACTCGACAAGAGCAATACGCCGCTGGAGCAGCGACGGGCCTACCTGAGGGCGCAAATTGCGTCAGCGCAGAGCCGGCTTGGCCTATTTGATGAAGTCGCGCGCGATATCGAGGGATCGCTTGACGAGCGCTGGGACAGCGATTGGTTTAAGTTAATGGACGGAAAACGTGCATTGGGTGAAATTATCAAGTATACGCCATACAGAAACACGGCCGACCTCGTATCGGCCCTTACGCACACAATACGAGAGGAGCCCACGACGATGCCGCCTGGGTTAGCGATGTTAAATCTTCGCCTTGAGAAGATGCGAGGGATGAGCCAGGCGTAGCCAGTCGGACTGTCGAGCAGCCGCGCGCCGAGCGGGGACCGGCCGGAGGCCGCACGCCCCGGGCGGCGCAAGCGGCGCGGCGCCGGAGGCGCCGCCTTGATACTGAGTGGAGAATCTAGACACAGTGCGCTCGGGCGTCGTTGTCGTGTCCCGGCTGATACTTGACGTTCGCCAGCGGGGGAGACGCGACAGTCGGGCGGTCGGCCTCAGCGCAATGGGGCGTCGGCCTCGGTTGTCCAGCGGTAGACCCACTCGGGGGCGAGGACGCGGTTCTGGGTGATGAGGGTGGCGCGGGCGATGCGGGTGCTAGCCGGCGCGGGCTCGATGGCGTCGAGCGCAGCCCGGTACGGCTCGGACGCGTGCTCGGCTGCGCTGTAGGCGAGGGACACGTGCGGCCGGAATTGGGCGGACTGTGCGGGCCCGGTGTTGACCGCGTCGGCGCCGAGTGCATCGGCGATGCCGTCGCGGATCGCTGTCTGGATGGCGTGGAAGGGCTCGCTCGGCTCGGGTGTCAGGACGATGGCTTCGGCGAAGATGGTGGGCTGGCTGAAGCGGGCGTCGAAGGCGGGGACGCCGGCGAGGCGCTTCTGGACGCTGGTGACGACCGCACGGAGGGCGTCGTCGTCGATCTCGTCGGTATAGCCGACGCCCTGCACGGTCAGGTGTAGCCATTCCAGCGGCACCAGGTTGAGGCCCGGCAGGGTTGCGAGCTGGCGTTGATAGGCGGCGGCGAGGCGGTGGAGCTCGGGGGCGTCGTCGAAGGTCAGGTGCCAGGTGTAGACCAGCCGTCCGGGGTGCCAGCCGGGGCGGGGCCACCAGTGATCGCGCAGCGTCGGGGCGTCGGTGGGCATGGTTAGACCTCCGAGGCGCGGGGGCCGGTGTCGCTGTCGGGGGTGATCTCGTACTCGTCGAGGATCTGGATGCGGTCGGCCGGCCAGATCGACTCGGACACCTCCAGGAGCGTGCTGTCCTCGGCGAGCGCGGTGTGGATCAGGTGTACGACGGCCGCGCCGGGGGCGAGGTCGAGTAGGTCGGCCTCGTGGTGGTTGGGCATGCGGACGTCCCAGCGGTCGCGGGCGAACGCGTAGGTCTTGCCGGACAGTTCCTCGACGCACAGGAACAGGGCCTTCGGCACGACGGTCGCCTCTTCCAGGTAGGTGCCGGCGGCGAACTCGGCGGGCACGTAGCTGGCGCCGATCTCCTCGGGCCTGCCGGTGTCCTTGTCGCGCAGGAGACGGCGCCGCACGACGAACGCCGGGGCGTCGGCCACGACGTCGGCGATGTGCTGCGGGGTCTCCTCCGGGCCGGCGCTGAGGATCTCGTGCGCGAGGTGCGAGGTCAGGAGCTGCTTGTCGGAACGCGCGCGGCCGTAGCGGTGCCGGGAGCGCCGCTGGAGCTTCCGGTTCTCGCGGACGAACGTGCCGATGCCATGCCGGGACTCGATCAGGCCTTCGGCCCGCAGCACGCCGAGCGCCTGGCGGATCGTCGGGAGGCTGACGTGGAACCGGGCGGTCAGGTCGGTCTCGGCGGGCATGCGGCTGCCCGGCGCGTAGACCCGCTCGCTGATCTCGCGCCGCAGCTCGTCCGCGATCCGCTGGTACTTCGGCGCTCGTGCACCGAGACCGCTCGTCATGCTTGCTCTCTCCCTTGCTCGTTCCGGCAAGCGTCGCGGCCGCCACTGTAGTCCTCATGAGGACCTGTTGACACCGTGGGCGTGACGTTGCACACTCGTGATACTCCTAATGAGGAGTGGAGGACGTGACAGCCTGAGGAGGGGCGAGCGATGACGAGCATGAGGGATATTCCGGTGCTGCTGGACGGCCGGAAGCTGACGGTGGTGGATCCGCCGGCACCGAAGACGCGGCAGGACGCCAACGGTGCGGAGGTGCCGGTGATCGACAAGGACGGGGTGATGCAGTTCGTGGTGTCGCTGTTCTGCAAGCTGCTGGTGCCGGCGGGGCAGCGGGCGCCGAAGGGCGAGGAGATCAAGGTGACGCTGGCGAGCGACCCGGGTGAGGGGTTCGACGAGGGCACCCGGGTGCAGCTGATCGACCCGCAGGTCAGCCCGTACTCGTTCGAGACCCCCGACGGGCGCACCGTCTCGGGGATCTCGTTCAAGGCGATGGGCCTCAAGCACGCCACCCCGGCCCCGGCCCCGGCGCCGGTGCGGCGTGGCAAGGACGACGGGGAGGGCGGGCAGTGAGTCGCCCGGACTGGCTCCCGTCCTCGACGGTGTCGGTGAACCTGCACGTCTTCGAGACGACCGCCTACCGGGTCAGCTTCTATCCGGCTGAGGACCGGGTCACCGTCGACGCGGACGGCTCGGGCGGGTCGGTGGTGCTGTTCCTGGACCGTCCGGAGATCGCCCGGCTGCGCGGGGTGCTGGAGCAGGCCGAGCGGGAGCTGACCGCCCGTCAGAACACTGAGAACGGGCCTCGCGTGGTGCGCGGGCCGGCCGCGTAACTTTTCGCGGCACTTTTTTCTCTCGGCCGGATCGTTTCCGGCAGTCCTTGAGTAATCCGTGAGTAATTCCGAGTCGGGGACACGTGTGTCCCGAACCAAGAGGGGTGAGCATCCGATGGGGTGTGTGGAATGCGGCGGCAGTCGGGCCTGTGACGAGTGCGGTGGTTACGGCGACTCGATTCTTGGCCTGGAATGCGCCGAATGCGGTGGGTCGGGGGTGTGCCCGCATTGCTGGGGTCATGTCGATCTGACCACCGAACCGGACCCGAACGACGTGGAGGCAATCCGATGAACACGAGCACGAAGACCCGGCCCCGGGTCACGACCGGGGTGGGCCGGCTGGTGCGCCGCCTGGAGATCGAGCGGCGCCGCTGGACCCGCCACGAGCACCCGGTGGTGCCGACCGAGCGGGCGTGGCGGGCCGGGGTCGCCGAGGGCCTGCGGTTGGCGCAGATCGCGATCCGCAAGGGGGTGTGAGCCGTGGCGACCCTCAGTCTCGGGGCCCGGGATCGGATCAAGACCCTGCCGAAGGTCAACCGGCGTGCCCTGCGCAAGTACGGCGAGTTCTGGCGCGCCCTGCAGCTCGTCGGCGACGCCCTCGCCGAGGCGGAGAAGGTCGCCGCCAAAGCCACCGACGCCCCCAAGGGCCGGCGGGGCGGGAAGGGGGCGTCGGCGAAGGCCGGCGCCGATGGACAGCACTGGTCGGTGGCGTCGCCGGACGAGATCGCGGGGGCGGCGAAGAAGGCCCACGGCTCGCTACGGGTGATGGCGTCCTCGGCCAAGAAGTGGGAGGCCGAGCTGGTCTCCCGAGAGTGGAGGAAGTAGCCATGTCGAAAGCCGTGGATCGCACCGTGGAGGAACTCGACGCCGCCATGCGTGAACTCAAGCGCTCGTTGCACGGGATTCCGTATCGGACGGGCGGGTTCAAGAACACCCACGACAATCTCGCCCGCGATGTCGCGGTGCTGACGGTGCATCTGGATTCGGCGCGGGGCGCGTTGCGCGAACAGAAATGACCCATCTCGGGTGGTGGGGTGCCCGCCGCGGCGATTCTTGGCGGAAACACATGGCGGGCGCCCCGCTACCCGATCCCAAACTCTCGTGAGGACTGGTAGCAATGACCAAGCGTAGTAGTTCTGCGACCCGGATGAACGGCCCGGCTCGCCAGAATCGAGGTCGGGCGACCCGGCCGGCGGGCCGGGAGTTCCTGGCCCTGGCCTGGCTGGCCCGCCATCCCGGTTTCGTCGCCGGCCCCCTGCTCGTGCTCGGCCTGGCCCTGACCGTGGGCCCGCTGGCCACGGCCGCGCTGCTCGGCGGCCTGGCCCTGGCTGTCGTGGTGTGGCATCGGGCGCACCCGGCCAGCTTCGACCGGTTCGCCGGCCCGTGGCTGCGCGCGTCCTGGCGGCGCTGGACGGTCTACCGCGGCCGCCGGTGGGCGCGGCTGATGGCCGACTGCGGGCTCTCCCGGGAGCACCGGCACACCGGGGAGACGCTGGTGCCCCGGGTGCTGCGGGTGCGGTCGTGCTCGCCGTCGATCGACACCGTGTACGTGCGCCTGGTGCGCGGCCAGGACGTCACCTTCTGGCAGGAGAAGGCCTCGGTGCTGTGGGAGGCGTTGATCGCGCACCGGGTGGCGATCACCCGCCACCGTCCCGGCGTGGTCGCGGTCGTGATCGAGTGGGAGTTGCCGTTCACCCGCACCATCCCGGCCCCGGACATCCCCGACCACGTCGACGACGTCGACCTGGGCGCGGTGGAGATCGGCGACAACGAACGCGGCGAACCGTTCACCGCCCCCGTGATCGGCGGGCACCGCCTCGTGGCCGGCGCGTCCGGCTCCGGGAAGGGCTCGCTGCTGTGGTCGACCCTGCGCGGCATCGGGCCGTGCCTGCGGGACGGGGTGGTGCGGGTGTGGATGGTCGACCTCAAGGGCGGGGTGGAGACCGAACAGGGCGCCCCGCTGTTCCACCGCTACGCCACCACCATGCCCGACGCCCTGGAGCTTCTGACCGAGTTCCGGGACGCCATGCGAGACCGGCAGGACGACATGCGCGAACAGGGCATCCGCGCCTGCACTCCGAGTGTGGGGACGCCGGTGGAGCTGCTGGTGATCGACGAGATGGCCATGCTCACCGCCTACGGCGACCGCTCGGCGGTCCGCGACGCCCTGCGGCTGCTGGCCGAGATCATGACCCAAGGACGGGCATCCCTGTTCGCCGTCCACGGCTACCTCCAGGAACCGTCCAAGGATGTCCTGGACGTCCGCGAGCTGTTCACCCAACGGATCTGCCTCGGCGTCACCGCCGCTAGCCATGTGGACATGGTGCTCGGCGATGGCGCCCGGGAACGCGGCGCGCTGGCCGACGAGATCCCCGGCGATGACCGGCATGCCGGGATCGGGTTCGTCATCGACAAGGGCTCGCGGCTGCCGGTGCGGTTCCGGGCCGCCTACGTCGGCGACGACGACATCACCGAACTCGTCTGCCGCTGCACCCCAACCGCCGACACCGACACCGATGCCGGTGGCGATGTGATCGACCTCGACGCCGAGCGGGGGGCCGCGTGATGGGCACGACCACCCTGTGGGCGCTGCGCACCTGGGCCAAGCTCACCCTGCTGCTCGGGCTGCTGGTCGGCGGGGCGTGGCTCTACCTGGGCACTGGCTCGGGCTGGTTCTGGGTCGCCGTGGGCGGTGCGCTGCTGGCGGAGTGGTACATCGTCCGGCAGCTCGCCCGGGAATGGTCCTGGGAGGCCCGCGCCACCTGGTGGTGGTCCGCATGACCGGCACCGTCCAGGGGGCGCTGTTCGGTGACCCGGCCGTCGTCGAGACTTGCGACCCCGGTCCGGCTGCGACCCAGGATCCGCGGGAGGTCGCCCGCATCGTCACCACCGCCCAGGATCCGGGGTTCCTGGTCATCGAGCGCACCGGCCGGGTCCTGCGGGCGGATCCGGCCCGGCCCGGCTGCGCCGAGGCGGTGTCGCGCCACGACGGCGACACCGTGGCCCAGCTGCTCGACTCCGGGCACCTCAAGCTCGGCGGCACCCACCACGTCCACCACGCCGGCCACGAGGGCCCGGCCCGCTCCGTGCTGGTCCCGAAGCTGACCCGGGACATGGTGACCCGCTGGGACCACCTCCGGCCGATCCCGGCCCCGCGGCCCGCACCGGACCGGGCGGAACCGCAGCGGACCACCGGGCTGATCGGCGTGGACGTCGTCCAACCGGGCAAGGCGTTGGTCACCCTTGGCGCCACCGGCCACGGCGGCACCGTGCTGCGCGACGGCGGTCGCTACCGGGTCGAGGACGACCACGGCGCCCTCGTCGGCCACGCCAGCTCCTACCGGGCCGCCGCAAGGTTGCTGGCCCGCTACCACGGGTTCACACCGGGCCCGGTCGAGATCGAGCACGAACACCGCACCTATCCGCGCCGCTGACCCCGGCCGGTCCGGCCCGGCCCCGCCGCCTGTGAGTCCGGCTCCCGGCGGGGCCGGCGCCACCCGCCCCCACGCTTCGTATCCCCGGGAGGGATGCCGTCATGACGACCACAACCCCGCACGACCAGCACGAACACGATCTTTCGCACCTGCTCCGATCGCCTGGCTTCCAGGAGTGGCGCCGGGAGGTCACCGCCATCGGCGGCTGCGCGGCCCCGATCCATCTGACCGGCTCGTCCCGCATCGTCACGGGGGACGGCACCGTCCTGGCCGAGCGGGCAGGCGACATCCTGGCGCCGTGCGGGAACCGGCGGGCGTCGGTGTGCCCGGCCTGCTCGGACCGCTACGCCTCCGACGCCTACCACCTGATCCGCGCGGGGATGGCCGGCGGCAAGGGCGTCCCCGAGTCGGCGGCTGCGCATCCGCGGGTGTTCGTCACGCTCACCGCGCCGTCGTTCGGGCCGGTGCATACCCGCCGGGTCACCGCCCGCGGCCTGGTCGTGCCCTGCGTGTGCGGGGACAAGCACCACCGCGACGACCCCCGGGTGGGCACCGCGCTGGACCCGGACGGCCACGACTACGAGGGGGCGATCCTCTGGCAGGCCCACGCCGGCAAGCTCTGGAACCGCTTCGCGATCCGGCTGCGGCGGCTGCTGGCACAGGTGCTCGGGGTCAAGGTCCGCGACGTCCGCCACCACGCCCGGCTCTCCTACGCCAAGGTCGCCGAGTACCAACGCCGTGGGCTGGTGCACTTCCACGCCGTGGTCCGGCTCGACGGACCCGACGGACCGACCACCGGCGCCCCGGCCGGGATCACCACCGACGGGCTCCATGCCGCGATCCGGGAGGCGGCCGGCTCGGTGGTGCTGACGGTGGACCGCCCGGACGGGACACCGCTGCCGCTCACGTGGGGGCGGCAGGTCGACGTCCGACCCATCACCTCCACCACGGCCGCGCAGCTCGAGGACGACGACGGCGAGATCACCGACACCGCCCTCGCCGCCTACGTGGCCAAGTACGCCACCAAGGGCACCGGCAAGAGCGAGGCCACTGACCGGCCCATCCGCGACATCAGCCACCTTCGGCACCTGGACCTCACCGAGCATCACCGGCGGCTGATCGAGACCGCGTGGGAGCTCGGCGGCCTGGCCGAGTACGAGGGGCTGAACCTGCGCCGGTGGGCGCACATGCTCGGCTTCCGCGGCCACTTCCTGACCAAGTCCCGCGCCTACTCCACGACCTTCGGCGCCATCCGCGGCGAACGCCGCACCTACCGGCTCGGTGAAACTCTCGCCGCCTTGGATGCCCCGGTTGATGCCGGGTCGGTGTTGGTGGTCAACGACTGGCAGGTCGTCGCGTTCGGGCACCGCAACGACGCCGAACGCGAGATCGCCCTCGGCATCGCCGAACGCCAACGCGCCCAACGGCGCATCCGATCCGAGCCTGGGAGGTCGTCATGAAGCTCGACGAGGTCCCGCCGTGGCGGCTGTTCCGGGTCTCCGAGGCAATGGTGCTGCTCTCGATGAGCCGCTCGGTGATCTACGAGCAGCTGCGATCCGGGCGGCTGCGCTCGGTCCACCAGGGCCGGGCCCGGCTCATCCCTGCCTCGGCCATCGCCGAGTACGTCCAACTTCTCACCGACGAGACCGGAGGCCGTTATGAGCGCTCGGCGTAGCCGCGGGGATGGCGGCCTGCACTGGGACGAGCGCCGGCAACGCTGGATCGCTTCGGTCACGACCGGCTACACCCCGGACGGCAAGCGGATCGTGCGGCGCGCGAGTGGCAAGACCAAGACGGCGGCCAAGGAGAAGCTGCGCGAGATCGTCCGCACGGTCGAGGACGGACACGCCGTCGCCGAACACGGCTACACCGTCGAGCACGCCGTCCGGGACTGGCTGACCTACGGGCTCACCGGGCGCGCGCCCGCGACGATCGAGACCCGGCGCATCCTCGCCGAGCAGCACGTCATCCCGGCCCTCGGCGCGCGGAAGCTGCGCGAGCTGTCCGCCGAGGACGTGGACCGCTGGCTGGCCCGGAAGGCCCGCACACTGAGTACCCGGACCCTGCAGGACATCCGGTCGATCCTGCTGCGCTCGGTGACGCGGGCGCAGGCCCGGGACAAGGTCCGTCGCAACGTCGTCCTGCTGTGCAGCACGCCGACCGGGCAGCGTGGCCGGCCCTCCAAAGCTCTCACCTACGCACAGGCGCAAGCGCTACTCGAACTCGACGTCACGACCACCTACGGGGCGTATGTGGTGGTGGGCCTGCTGACCGGCGCGCGGACCGAGGAGCTGCGGGCCCTGATCTGGGACGACGTCGACCTCCTCGGACAACCGGACACAGACCTGCCGGTGCCGCCGCACATGAAGGTCTGGCGCTCGGTCCGGCTCGACGGGGACACCAAGACTCGCAAGTCCCGCCGGACGATCGCCCTACCGGGCCGCGCCGTGGAAGTGCTGCGTAGCCAACGCGAGCGGCAGCTCCGGCACCGCTCACGGGCGGGAGCCGAGTGGCAGGAACACGGCCTGGTCTTCGCCTCGGAGACCGGCACACCACTCGACGCGGCCAACGTCCGGCGCGGGTTCCGGACCGTGCTCAAGGCGGCCGGGCTGGACGCGGGGGAGTGGACGCCGCGGGAGCTGCGGCACAGCTTCGTGTCCCTGCTGTCGGACAGCGGCATGACCATCGACCAGATCGCGCGGCTGGTCGGACATACCGGCGGCAGCACGGTCACCGAACTCATCTACCGCAAGCAAATCCGCCCGGTGATCGACGACGGCGCGACCGCGATGGACGGCCTGTTCCCGCGCGCAGAGCCGTAGTCACTCAGATAGTCACGCAGGGCGTCCAGCACATGACGAAGGCCCTGGTCTCGGACTCTCGATTGAGTCTCCGACCAGGGCCTTTGTGTGGTCGGGGTGACAGGATTTGAACCTGCGACCTCTTCGTCCCGAACGAAGCGCGCTACCAAGCTGCGCCACACCCCGAGTGGCTGTCACGGTCTCCCCGTGAGCCGTTGAGTACTCTACCCGACGCCCTTGACCGCCTGCGCGGGGGTTCCCTTCCCCGCGTCGGCACTGGTCGGCCTCGGGACGAGGGTCAGCAGCGACGCCTCGGGTGGGCAGGCGAACCGGACCGGCGCGTACGGCGAGGTCCCGAGCCCCGCGGACACGTGCAACCGGGTGTGGCTGCCCCACCGGCTCGCGCCGCGGGCCCGGGAGCGGTCGATGCCGCAGTTGGTGACGATCGCGCCGTAGCCGGGCAGCCGCAGCTGGCCGCCGTGGGTGTGGCCGGCGAGGACCAGGTCGTAGCCGTCGGCGGCGAACCCGTCCAGCACCCGCGGCTCGGGGGAGTGGGTCAGGCCGAGGCGCAGGTCCGCGTCGGGGTCGTGCCCGGCGATCCGCGGGTAGCGGTCGCGGTGGAGGTGCGGGTCGTCGACGCCGGCGATCCGGACGGTCCGCCCGTCCACCTCCAGCAGGTGACGGCTGTGGGTGGCGTCCACCCAGCCGCGCTCGCGGAACGCGGCGCGCAGGTCCGTCCACGGGAGCGGTTCGCCGTGGATCCGCCGGGTGCTGCCGCGGCGCAGGTAGCGGGCCGGGTTCTTCGGCGTCGGGCCGTAGTAGTCGTTGCTGCCGAACACGAACGCGCCGGGGCGGTCCAGCAGGCCGCCCAGCGCGGTGAGCACGCCGGGGACGGCGTCCGGGTGGGCGAGGTTGTCCCCCGTGTCGATCACCAGGTCCGGGTCCAGCTCGTCCAGCGAGGCGATCCAGCGGATCTTGCTGCGCTGCCCGGGGGTCAGGTGGAAGTCCGAGAGGTGCAGGATCCGCAGCGGCCGCGCATCCGGGGCGAGGACCGGCAGCTCCACCCGGCGCAGCGTCCAGTGCCGCCGCTCGACACCGGCCGCGTAGCCGAGCCCGGCCGCCCCGGTCGCGACGGTTCCGGTGGCGAGGCGGGCGAGGGCGCGGACGGTACTCACACCGTTCAGCCTACGGCCCGCGGCTATCGTGGCGAGCCGTGAGCACACTCAAGGAGCAGCTGCGGGCCGACCTCACCGCCGCGATGAAGGCCAAGGACGAGCTGGTCCGGACCACCCTGCGCTCGGCACTGACCGCCGTCGGGAACGCCGAGGTGGCGGGGGACACGGCGCGGGAGCTGACCGACGAGGAGGTCCGCGCCGTCCTCACCAAGGAGACCAAGCGCCGCGCCGAATCGGCCGAGGCGTTCGCCGGAGCGGGCCGCGACGAGCAGGCCGCCCGCGAGCGGGCCGAGGGCGAGGTCCTGGCCCGGTACCTGCCGACCCAGCTCGACGACGACGAGGTGGCCGAGCTGGCCCGCGCCGCCGTCGCCGAGGTGGCGGCCGAGACGGGGGAGCAGCCGGGCATGAAGCAGATGGGGCAGGCCATGAAGAAGGCGAACGCCGCCGCGGCCGGGCGGGCCGAGGGCGGGCGGGTCGCTGCCGCGGTGAAGAAGGCGCTCTCCGGCGGCTGAGCGCCCGCCCTCGTGGGAACCGGGCGCGAGGCAAGCCGGCCCGTGTCGGACGGCGAGGGCCCGCCCGCTCCGTTCCGGGCGGGCCCTCGTGTCCGGCGGGTCAGGTCGTCGGCGTCTTGCGGGTCCGCGACGTCGTCGTCTTCTTCGTCGTGGTCCCGGTCTTCTTCGCGGCGCTGCTCCGCGCGGTCGTGCCCCCGCTCTTCGAGGCCGCCGCGGTCCGTCGCGTGGCCGGCTTCTTCTTCGCGGGGGCCTTCGCCCGGCGCTCCGCCAGCAGCTCGGACGCCCGCTCGTCGGTGATCTCCTCGACCGAGTCGCCCTTGCGCAGGCTGGCGTTGGTCTCGCCGTCGGTGACGTACGGCCCGAACCGGCCGTCCTTGATCACCATCTTCTTCTTCGTCGACGGGTCCTCGCCCAGCTCGCGCAGCGGCGGCGTGGCGGTGGCCCGGCCCCGCCCGCGCTGCTTGGGCTGCTTGTAGATCTCGAGGGCCTCCTCGAGCGTCACCGTGAACAGCTGCTCCTCGTCGGCCAGCGACCGCGAGTCGGTGCCCTTCTTCAAGTACGGCCCGTAGCGGCCGTTCTGCGCGGTGATCTCGTCACCGGACTCGGGGTCCTTGCCGACGACCCGGGGCAGCGACAGCAGCTTGAGCGCGTCCTCGAGCGTGACGGTGTCCACCGACATCGACTTGAACAGCGACCCGGTCCGCGGCTTCGGCTTCGCCGGCTTCTTCTTGCCATCCTCCGGTGCCTCCGGCTCGGGCAGGATCTCGGTGACGTACGGGCCGAACCGGCCCTCCTTCGCCACGATCTCGTTCCCCGTCACCGGGTCGGTGCCGAGCTTGCGGCCCTCCTGCGGCACGGAGAACAGCTTCTCCGCGATCTCCTCGGTCAGCTCGTCCGGCGGCAGGTCGTCGGGCAGGTTCGCGCGCTGCGACTCGCCGTCGACGATCCGCTCCAGGTACGGCCCGTACCGGCCGACCCGCACGACGACCTCGCGGTCGTGCGCGTCGGTGAACATCGGGATCGAGTTGACCGTGCGGGCGTCGATCTCCTCCAGGTTCGAGCCCACCAGCTTCTTCAGCCCGCCGGCCTGCGCGATGGAGCCCTCGTCGCCGTCGTGGGCGCCGAAGTAGAAGCCGTTCAGCCAGTGCACCCGGGAGTCGTCACCGGAGGCGATGGAGTCGAGGTCGTCCTCCATCTCGGCGGTGAAGTCGTAGTCGACGAGCTGGCCGAAGTGCGCCTCCATCAGCCCGACGACGGCGAACGCCACCCACGACGGGACGAGCGCGGATCCCTTCTTCCAGACGTAGCCGCGGTCGAGGATCGTCTTGATCGTCGACGCGTACGTCGAGGGCCGCCCGATCCCGAGCTCCTCCATCACCTTGACCAGGGCCGGCTCGGTGTAGCGGGACGGCGGGCTGGTCGAGTGGCCGTCCGGGGTCAGCTGCTCGGCGGTCAGCGCCTGGCCCTCGGTGAGCTCGGGCAGCCGGGACTCGGCGTCGTCGGCCTGGGCGGACGAGCCGTCGTCGACGGTCTCCACGTAGGCCTTGAGGAACCCCGGGAAGGTGATCGTGCGGCCGGACGCGGCGAACACGACGTCCTCGCCGGTCCCGGCCGTCCCGGAGATCCGGACGCTCACCGTGGTGCCGCGGGCGTCGTTCATCTGGGACGCGATCGTGCGCTGCCAGATCAGCTCGTAGAGCCGGAAGTCGTCGCCGTCGACCTCGCGGGCGATGTCGCCGGGGGTCCGGAACGACTCGCCGGCCGGCCGGATCGCCTCGTGGGCCTCCTGGGCGTTCTTGACCTTGCGGGTGTACTGGCGCGGCTTGTCGGAGACGTAGGCGTCGCCGTACAGCTCGCGGGCCTGCGCACGGGCGGCCTGGATCGCGGTGTCGGACAGCGTGGTCGAGTCCGTCCGCATGTAGGTGATGTAGCCGTTCTCGTAGAGCCGCTGCGCGCTGCGCATCGTGCGCTCCGAGGAGAACCGCAGCTTGCGGCCGGCCTCCTGCTGCAGCGTGGAGGTCATGAACGGCGGGTACGGCTTGCGGGTGTAGGGCTTCGACTCGACCGAGGAGACGGCGAGGTCACGGCCCTCCAGGCCGTCGGCCAGCCGGCGGGCCGCGGCCTCGTCCAGCACGACGACGTCGGCGGCCTTCTTCAGCCGGCCCAGCGAGTCGAAGTCGCGGCCGGTCGCGACCCGCTTGTCGTCGACCTGCACCAGGCGGGCGCCGAACGTCCGCGGGGTGGCCTCGGCGCCGGCGTCCAGCGTGGCGGCGATGTCCCAGTACTCGGCGGAGCGGAACGCGATCCGGTCCCGCTCGCGCTGCACGATCAGCCGGGTCGCCACCGACTGCACGCGGCCCGCCGACAGCTTCGGCATGACCTTCTTCCACAGCACGGGGGAGACCTCGTAGCCGTAGAGCCGGTCCAGGATGCGGCGCGTCTCCTGGGCGTCGACCAGGTTCTGGTCGAGCTCGCGGGTGTTCTCCGCGGCGGCCCGGATCGCCGACTCGGTGATCTCGTGGAAGACCATCCGGCGGACCGGGACCTTCGGCTTGAGGGTCTCCAGCAGGTGCCAGGCGATGGCCTCGCCCTCGCGGTCGGGGTCGGTGGCGAGCAGCAGCTCGTCCACCGACTTGAGGGCCTCGCGCAGCTCGGAGACGGTGCCCTTCTTCTCCGGCGTCACGATGTAGAGCGGGCTGAACTGGTTGTCGACGTCGACGCCGAGCCGCGCCCACGCCTCACCCTTGTACTTGGCGGGCACGTCCGCGGCGCCGCGCGGGAGGTCGCGGATGTGACCGACCGACGACTCCACGACGTAGTCGCTGCCCAGGTAGGGCTGGATCTTCCTGGCCTTGCTCGGCGACTCGACGATCACCAGGCGGCGGACCGGGCGGCCGGACGCGCTCGTCGCCGAGGTGGGCCGCCGCGTGCTGCCCCCCGACGTGCGTGCCGAACTCGTTCCCGTTGTCGCTGCTGCCACGTGGTCCTACCTCATCTCTCCGGCCGCGCTGCGTGCGATCGCGCTGGTGCCGGCTGCCCCGTCCTGCCCGATCCTGCGGTGCATCTCGAGCGTGCCGGAACGGTCGCTCTCCGCGTCGTTACCCGGCCGACGATCGCACGATCTCACACCGTCGCCATCCCCCGCCGTGGGTTGCACCACCTGGGCCGGGCGAGCCGACAGCGTAGCCGTACCCGCTGTTCGGCAGGTCAGGCGGCCGGTCGGCTGCGATGGCACGGCCATTCGGAGGAAATCACCGCACGGGGTGGCGGGCCCACCAGCTCGACCAGGCGAGCCATGCGGCGGGTTCCGTGCACCCGTAACGCCGGACCGGGCGCCCCGTGTTCCCCGGCCGCGACCCGGGCCGGCGGCAGCCCGGCCCGGGTCGCCGCGGCGATCAGGGGTCCGTGCGTCCACGGCGCGTCCGGGTCGAGCAGCAGCAGGTGGCCGCCGCGCAGGTCGGTTCGGCCGGCGGCGAGCGCCCAGAGCCGCAGCGCGGACCCGTCCAGCTGGAAGTCGGGCGGGACCTGCTTGCGCCCGTCGGGTGTGCACCAGGCCCGGGCCAGCGGTGCCAGGTCCTTGCGGAAGGCACTGCGCATCCCGGCGGGACCCGGGGCGGCCGGGTCGGCGCCGGAGGCGCTGCCCGCCCCGGCCGGCGTGAGGATGACACCGCGGGCGGCGGCCAGCGCGGCCAGGGCGCGTTCGCGGCCCGCGAACGGCAGCGGCACGTCGAACCGTGCCGTGTCGCCCGCACCGAACCGCTCGATCCGTCCGGGCCCGCAGAGGAGCCCGACCAGGTCGGTCAGACCGGCCGGCCGGGCCTCCGCGGAGAAAAGCGACAACTGCGGCACCCGCATAGCATAGAACTGATGTTCGACGGCGCCCAAGCCCGGCGCGCCCGACGGGCGTCAGCTCGGCTTGGTCAGCGTCGTGAGCTCCTTGCACTTCGGCGCCGTCGCGACCGCCTTGTCGAGCCGCGGGGTGGCGCCGAGCTTGTCGAGCCCCTGGGCGGTTCCGATCGAGCGCAGCTTGTCCTCGGCGGACTTAAGCCGGGCCTGGAAACCGGGGACGTCGTCGGGGTTGGCCTGGTCGACCTCGGCCTTGGCCTGGTCGATGGTCGGCGCCGTGCGGGTGAGCAGGTCGTTGATCGACGACTTGAACTGTTCGCCGCCGGTGACCGGGGACGCCCCGGCCGCGGCGAGCTGCTTGCGGCCGGCGTCGATCCCGCCCTTGACGTTGCCCAGGTACCCGGAGAGCCGGGACTTGATGCCGGGCAGGTCGGCGCCGCCGTAGTCGGGGCGGGCGCTGAGCGGCTGATAGTAGGACAGCAGCGCGCCGCACACCTTGTCGCCCCAGGCGACCGGGTCGGCACCGACGCCCTCGGTGGGGCGCGGCGCGGGGTCCGGCGCCGGCGTGCCGGCGACGGTCTGGGCGCAACCGCCGGCCAGGAGGGCGGCGAGCAGCGTGGGGAGCAGGACCCGTGCGGCACGCGCCGGGCGGGGGGTGGCCATCGTCGGGCTCCAGGGTCGGGGGCCGTGGGAGCGGGCCCGGGAGATAACGGACGGATGACGACGGTAGGACGCGGATCCCGGTCAGCCGCCGCCGCCCTCGTTGTTTGACCCGTTCGGACCAGTGCCAGTTACGCCGTCCGGTGGGCGCGCGCGGGTGGCATCGGCGAGCCGGGTCAGGTCGGTGCACGGAGGCGAGGCCCGGAACGCCGCGGCGAGATCCGGGTTGCCGGTGACGTGGGCGAGCGGGCCGGTCACGCTGCCGAGCCGCGAGACCGGCTCCAGCGCGCCCGGCAGGCCCCGCTCGACGGCCGCCGGGTCGGCCGGGTCGAGCGCGTCCACCCGGCCCTTCGCCGTGGAGAAGGCGGACCGCAGCTCGCCGAACCCGCCGGCCAGGTTCCCGGCGAGCACGTCGCCGTCGTCGACCGGAGCAGGGCCGAGCCGGTCCAGGTCGCCCAGGGTCCGGTCCAGCGCCTCCGTGGTGCGGCCCAGGTAGTCGCCGAGCGCCCGCTGCCGGGCATCGGCCCCCGGGGCGAGACCGGGGCCCTCGACGGCCGTCCGGACGAACGGGAGGACCGCTGTGCACGTGGCGTCGGTCCACTCCTGCGGCGTGGGGCCGGAGGACCCGCAGCCGGCGAGCAGGAGCGCCGACCAGGCGGCCAGCACCGCACGCACCGCCGGACCCGTCCGCATGGCACCTCCCGCCGGACGATCTTCGTGGTCCGGCCGGGGCAGGGTAGCCGAATCGGGTGACGACGCACGACGGCCGCTCGCCCCGGTGGGACGAGCGGCCGTCGCGGTCGGTGGTCGGCGGTCAGCCCACCGAGCTCTCCGCGGGGGTGTCGGTGATCGCCGACGTACGGCGCTTCGACACCACGATCGCTGCGGCGATGATGCCCACCGCGACCAGCGCGATGAGGATCCGGATCACCGGGTTGGCGTCCGGGGTCGACAGCAGCACGATCGCCGGGGCGATCAGCACCGAGACCAGGTTCATCACCTTGATCAGCGGGTTGATGGACGGGCCGGCGGTGTCCTTGAACGGGTCGCCGACGGTGTCGCCGATGACCGTGGCCTCGTGGGCGTCGGAGCCCTTGCCACCGTGGTTGCCGTCCTCGACCAGCTTCTTGGCGTTGTCCCAGGCGCCGCCCGAGTTCGCCAGGAAGATCGCCATGAGCGTGCCGGCCGCGATCGCACCGGCCAGGTAGCCGGCCAGCGGGCCGACGCCGAGGCCGAAGCCGACCGCGATCGGGGCGAAGATCGCGAGCAGGCCGGGGGTGGCCAGCTCCCGCAGCGAGTCCCGGGTGCAGATGTCGACCACGCGGCCGTACTCGGGCCGCTCGGTGCGGTCCATGATCCCGGGCTTGTCCTTGAACTGGCGGCGCACCTCGAACACGACCGCGCCGGCGGCCCGGGTCACGGCGTTGATCGCCAGGCCGGAGAACATGAACACGACCGAGGCGCCGATGATCACGCCGACCAGGGTGTTCGGGCTGAACACCTCGTAGGCGAACGCCGAACCGGCCTGGGCCAGGGTAACCCCGGCGTCCCCGAGCGCGTGGTTGATGGCATCTCGGTAGGAGCCGAACAGCGCGGTCGCGGCGAGCACGGCGGTGGCGATCGCGATGCCCTTGGTGATCGCCTTGGTGGTGTTCCCGACCGCGTCGAGCTCGGTGAGGATGTCGACGCCGTCGCCCTCCACGTCGCCGGACATCTCCGCGATGCCCTGGGCGTTGTCCGAGACCGGGCCGAAGGTGTCCATCGCGACGATCACGCCGACCGTGGTCAGCAGGCCCGTCCCTGCCAGCGCGACCGCGAACAGCGAGACGACGACCGAGCCGGAGAGCAGGAACGCCCCGTACACGGCGGCCGAGATGACGATCGCGGTGTAGACGGCGGACTCGTAGCCGATCGAGATCCCGGACAGGATCACCGTGGCCGGGCCGGTCAGCGACGACTCGCCGACGTCGCGGACCGGGCGGTCCTCGGTGCCGGTGTAGTAGCCGGTCAGCTTGAGGATCACCGCGGCCAGGACGATGCCGATGACGACCGCGACCGCGGCGACCAGGCGCGGGTCACCGGCGAGGCCCGCGACCTCGCCGTCGGTCGGGTTGACGAGGTCACCGAACGACGACGGCAGGTAGGCGTAGGCGGCGGCGACCGAGAGCCCGCCGGCGAACAGCGCCGACAGGTAGAAGCTGCGGTTGATCGCCCGCAGCGTGTTCTCGCCCTCCCGGGCCTTGGTCAGGTAGACGCCGAGGATCGCGGTGATGACGCCGATCGCCGGGACGATCAGCGGGAACAGCAGGCCCTGCAGGCCGAACGCCGCGGTGCCGAGGATCAGCGCGGCGACCAGGGTCACGGCGTAGGACTCGAACAGGTCGGCCGCCATGCCGGCGCAGTCGCCGACGTTGTCGCCCACGTTGTCGGCGATCGTCGCGGCGTTGCGCGGGTCGTCCTCGGGGATGCCCTGCTCGACCTTGCCGACGAGGTCGGCGCCGACGTCTGCGGCCTTGGTGAAGATGCCGCCGCCGACACGCATGAACATCGCCAGCAGCGCGGCACCGAAGCCGAAGCCCTCCAGCACGCGGGGCGCCTGCCCGGCGTAGACGAGCACGACGACGGCGGCGCCGAACAGGCCGAGACCGACCGTGAACATGCCGACGACGCCGCCGGTGCGAAACGCGATCTTGGTGGCCTTGTCGCGGCCGCCCGGCTCGCGCGAGGCCGCCGCGACCCGGATGTTCGCGCGCGTGGCAAGCCACATGCCCAGGTAGCCGATGATCGCGGAGAAGACCGCGCCGACCACGAAGAAGATCGATCGGCCGATGCGCTCACCGAGGTCTTCGGCGGGGAGCGCGAAGAGCAGGACGAACACGACGGCGGCGAACACCGCGAGGGTGCGGAACTGGCGGTTGAGGTACGCCGACGCGCCTTCCTGAACCGCGCGGCCGATCTCCTGCATGTTGGAGGTCCCCTCGCCGTGGGCGAGAACCTCCTTGAGCAGCAGACCGCCGACGGCCAGGGCGACGAGGGCGACCACCGCGACCACACCGACCACGGTGAGGTCTCCCGCACCGAGCTCGAGGCCCTGGGCGAGGGTGGACTGGGACATCCGTCCTCCTGGTTCAGCGAAAAGTTCGACCAGGTCCGACGCGGCGGGAGGGCACCGGTGGGGTGCCTCGCCGCCGACGACGGCACTGGCGTCGACTGGGCCCGGGCGGTGGGGACCGTGACCGGGCGGGTGTGCAGTGTAGAAGTGTGTCCGACCGCTCAGTGCGAGAGGGATCACAAGACGTAACGATCCGCCCAAAGTGATCGAACACACACACTTCCCGCGGTGCCCGGCGCGAACGCCCGGTTCGGTTGGGGTGCAACGCTGCTCGGCCGCGGGCCTGTGCCCGGATCCGCCACGCACCGTGTTCCGGGAGGTGCCGGCGCCGCGTTCGAACGTCTGTGCCAACGTGGTGGTCGTGGGATCGGCCGGGGAGTGCGTGGACGGGTCGCGGCGTGGCGTCGAGCTGCTGCGCCGGGTCCTCGCGGGCTCGCAGGTCGATCCGGACCGGGCGGAGACGACGTGGCTCGGGCCGGGCGGGACGGACCCGGAGCCGGGCGACCACGCATCGGGCGACCCGGCACGGGGGGACCTGGCACCCGACGACCCGCTGCGGCACGTCGTCCGGATCCCGCCGCGACCCGGCCGTACCGCCGACTGGCCCAGCTGGACTCCGCCGGAGCTCCGCGCGGCCTGGGCCGGGCGGGGCATCGAGCGGCCGTGGGCGCACCAGGCCGACGGGGCGGAGCTGGTCCGGTCGGGGGCGGACGTCGTCGTGGCGACCGGGACCGCGTCCGGCAAGTCGCTGGTCTACCAGCTGCCGGTGCTCGCCGGGCTGGTCGAGGATCCGCGGGCCACCGCGCTCTATCTCGCGCCCACGAAGGCGCTCGCCGCGGACCAGCTGCGCGCCCTCGACGGCGTCGCCCCGGCCGGGATCCGGCCGGCGGCGTTCGACGGCGACACCCCCATGGAGGAGCGCGAATGGATCCGCCGGCACTGCCGCTGGATGTTCTCGAACCCGGACATGCTGCACCGCTCCCTGCTGCCCCGGCACCGCCGGTGGTCCACCTTCCTGCGGCGGCTGCAGTTCGTCGTGGTCGACGAGTGCCACACCTACCGCGGGGTGTTCGGCTCGCACGTGGCGCTGCTGCTGCGGCGGCTCCTGCGGGTCGCCGCCCGCTACGGTGCCCGGCCCACGATCGTCCTCGCCTCGGCGACCGTGGCCCGCCCGGCCGAGTTCGCGTCCCGGCTCACCGGCCGCGACGTCGTCGCCCTCACCGAGGACGGGTCCCCGCACGCCGGGCGGACCGTCGCGTTCTGGGAGCCACCGCTGCTCACCGAGATCACCGGGGACAACGGGGCGCCCGTGCGCCGCTCGGCGGGGGGCGAGGCGGCGCGGATGCTCGCCGACCTCGTCCTGGAGGAGGCGCGGACGCTGGCGTTCGTGCGGTCCCGCCGGGCCGCGGAGCTGACCGCGCTCGGAGCCCGGCGCCAGGTCGCCGACGTCGCGCCCGAGCTGGCCGACCGGGTCGCGGCCTACCGCGGCGGTTACCTGCCCGAGGAACGCCGGGCCCTCGAGGCCGCGCTGATGTCCGGCGAGCTGCTCGGGGTCGCGACGACCAACGCGCTCGAGCTCGGCGTGGACATCTCCGGGCTGGACGCGGTCGTGCTCGCCGGCTTCCCGGGGACCCGGTCCTCGTTCTGGCAACAGGCGGGGCGCGCCGGCCGGGCCGCGGACGAGGCGCTGGTCGTCCTGGTGGCCCGGGACGACCCGCTGGACACCTACCTGGTGCACCATCCGCAGACCCTGATCGGGGCGCCGGTCGAGAGCTGCGTGCTCAACCCGGTGAACCCGTACGTGCTCGCGCCGCAGCTGGCCTGCGCGGCCGCCGAGCTGCCGCTCACCACGGTCGACGCCGAGGAGGTCTTCGGCGGGCAGCCGGCCGTGGAGGTGCTCGACGAGCTGGTCGCGGACGGGGTGCTGCGTCGCAGGCCGCACGGCTGGTTCTGGCCGGACACCGGTGACGCCCCGGCCGCGCAGGTCGACCTGCGCGGGTCCGGGCTCGGCCAGGTCGCGGTCGTCGAGGCGGCCACCGCCCGGATGCTCGGAACCGTGGACGGCGGTGCCGCCCCGGGGACCGTGCATCCCGGCGCGGTCTACCTGCACCGGGGGGAGAGCTACGTCGTCGACGAGCTCGATCTCGACGGTGGTGTCGCGCTGGTGCACCCGGAGGACCCGGACTGGCGGACCGAGGCGCAGTCGGTCTCCGACGTGACGGTGCTGGAGGTGCTCGAGGCCCGCCGCCACGGGCCGGTGCACGTCTGTTTCGGGCGGACCACCGTGACCAGCCAGGTCGTCGCCTACCGGCGGCGCACACCGGACGGCACGGTGCTCGACCAGACCGCCCTCGACCTGCCGGCGCAGAGCCTCGACACCCGGTCGGTCTGGTACACGATCGACCCGGACGCGCTCGCCGCCGCCGGGATCGACGACGCCCGCCTGCCCGGTGCCCTGCACGCCGCCGAGCACGCCGCGATCGGCCTGCTGCCGCTGTTCGCGATCTGCGATCGCTGGGACATCGGCGGCCTGTCGACGGCCCTGCACCCGGACACCGGCCTGCCGACGGTGTTCGTGCACGACGGGCATCCGGGCGGTGCCGGGCTCGCCGAGCGCGGGCACGCGGTACTGGCGCGCTGGCTGGCCGCGACCCGCGCCGCCGTCCGGGACTGCGAGTGCCGCACCGGGTGCCCGTCGTGCGTGCAGTCGCCGAAGTGCGGCAACGGCAACAACCCGCTGGACAAGGCGGGGGCGGTGCAGGTGCTCGATCTCGTACTCGGCGCACTGGCCGAGGGCGGCGACGACGCGCGCTGAGGTCCGGCGGGCTGCGAGGTACCACCGGCCCGCCCGCCGGGGGACCGGGCGGGCCGGTGGCGACCACGTGCGATGGAGCCGGACGGGGATGCGCGTCGCGCTCCGGCTCCACCGCGGTCTGGGGAGCGTGGTCTGGCGTATCGGGGCGGGCCGGACCCTGCCCGTGCCCTCGACGACCTCCAGTAGGCCCGAGGTCGCCGCCGGTGACCAGAGCCGGGCGCGCCGACGTCGGTGATCGGTCCCGCCCCGACGACGAAGCGCCGCCGGGACGGACGGTGCGGCCGGGCCGCCCGTGATGGCCGCGTGCTGTGGTGTTACCCGTCCGTTCATCCGGAGCCTGATACCGCTCACCGAGATCATGATCACTTCCTGGTCGTCGTCAACGGGGTGCGGGCCGGGTGGGAGCGTCGGTGACCGGTGCCGGGCCGGCCCGCGCACGCCCGGTCGCCGGGCCGCGGGTGGGCAGCAGGCCGGACCAGCGGACCTCCGTCTCGACCAGCGCGTCCCAGCCGTCGAGCCGGCATCCGGTGAGCACCGCGCCGTTGCGTGCGGTGAGCTCCGTCGCCACCCGGCAGGCGGTGGCGGGTCCCTCCACGACGTGCGCGGCGGCAGCCAGCGCCGAGAGGTCCGCGGCTGCGCCGGCCACGTGCCGGGCCCGGACGGCGGCCGCGAGGTCGACACCCGCCGTCGCGGTGAGCAGCAGCACCGCGGCGGCGGTCGCGGCCCACATCGAGGCGACGCCGGCGTCGTCGTGCCGGATCCGGCGGGGGGCCCGGGGAGTCATCCCGCCGGCTCCGGTGCCGCCGCCCCGGGCTGCCCACCACCGGCCGGCGGGTCGGCTCCGGCCGGACCGGCCTCGGGGCCCGTGAACCGGGCGGATCCCGCCCCGGCGGGCGCGGGCCCGACGGACGCGGGCCCGGCTGGCCGGGGCCCGGCGGTCTCGCTCCCGGCGGACGCGGACCCGAGAGGCCCGGGCCCGGCGGGCCCGCCCGCAGTGGGTCCGGTCGCGGACACCCCGGGCTCCGCGACGGCGGTCGCGCTGCCGCTGATCGACACCGGCAGCAGCGCCACCGGCCGGGCTCGGACCGTCGCGACGACGTGGTCGCCGTCGATCCGGAGGTCGGCCTCCGCCCCGGCGGGGGCCAGCGCCGCGGCGGCGGCGCGACCGCGGTCGGCGTCACCGCGTGCGGCCTGGCGGGCCAGCTCCCGGGCGGCGTCGGTGCACCGGACGGCGGCCGCCACCGCGGCGACGGCCGCCACCGCGGCCGCGGTGACGAGCACGAGGGTGCCGAGCGCCAGGGCCGCCTCGACGGTGACGGCTCCGGTGTCGCCGCGGAGATCAGAACGTCGTGGACAGCGCACGTTGCACGATCCCGGTGAGCGCGGTCGTGACCTCGCCCCCGCTGACGATCGCGTACAGCAGGGCGGCGAACGCCGCCGCGGCGACGGTCCCGACCGCGTACTCGACGGTGGACATCCCGTCGTCGGAGGTGACGAGCGTGGCCAGGCGGTGCTGCAGGACGGTTCGGGTCATCGAAGTTCTCCTCGGTCGGGGACCCGCGGGATGCGGATCCGTCGTCGCCCGGTGACGCCATCGGGGTCACCATCGGGCGAACGCCTCCCCGGCCAGCCCGATCACGACCGGCACGATGCCGAGGACCAGGAAAGCGGGCAGGAAGCAGAGCCCCAGCGGGGCGGTGATGCGGACGGCAGCGCGCTGGGCCCGCTCCTCGGCCCGGTCGGCCAGGCCGGTCCGCAGCCGGGCCGCCTCGGCCGACGCGGCCCGGCCCAGCGCGGCGCCGGTGCGGGCCGAGCGCCCGGCCGCGCGGGCGACACCGGAGAGACCGGGGACGGTGGCCGCCGCCGACCAGGCATCCTCCGCGGACGCGCCCAGCGCGAGCAGCCCCGACACCCGGCGCAAGGTCGCCCCGGCCCGGCCGGACAGCCTGCGGCCGGCGGCCTCCAGCGCGTCCGGGACCGTCAGCCCGGCGGCCAGGCAGGTGGCGAGCAGGTCCCAGGCGGCCGCGAGATCGGCGTCGTCGGCCCGGGGCGCGTGCGTCCCGGGCACCCGCCGGACCAGCACCATCAAGCCCGCACCCACCGCGGTGCCGGCCACCGCACCGGCCGTGCCGCCCAGGACCCAGCCGAGCGCCGCGCCGGAGGGGAGCAGGACGGCGAGCACCGCCGCCCGGGGACGCCCGGCGGACCGGTCGGGCACGGGGCCGCGCAACCTGCGCAGCCGTCCGGCCGCCGGCCGGGCACCGCCGAGCAGGATCGCCCCGGCGGCCAGGCCGAGCGCCACCGCGGTCACGACGGCACCGCCGCACGCAGGATCCGGTCCGACCACGCCGCACCGGCCGCGGTCAGCAACACCCCGACGACCAGCAGCGCGGGGCCGTGCACCCCGGTACGGAGCACCGCCAGCGGCGCGATCCCCATCAGCTGGCCGAGTCCGATCCCGGCCAGCGGCAGCGCGGTCAGGACGGACGCGGTGGCCCGTGGCCCGGCCAGCTGTGCGCGCACCCGGGAGCCGTGGGTGACCCGCCACCGGATGTCGTCGCGCAGCGCGCCCAGCAGCGTGGCGAGCGGTGCCCCGTGCCGGTCGGCCAGCTCCCACGCCGTGGCGATCCGCCCGAGGTCGTCGCCGGCCGGACCGGCCGCGGCCCGGCGCAGCGCGTCGGGCACGGGTTCGCCGATGCGGGCGGCGGCGGCCGCGGGCTCCAGCAACCTGCGGGCGAGCGGGCCGTCGTGCTCGTGCCCGGCGAGCGCCGCCGCGGGGTGAGCCCCGCTCCGCAGCTCGTCGCTGATCCGGGCGAGCGCGTCGGCGAGCTCCGTGGCGGCCTCGGCGTCCCGGGCTGCCGCCTGCCGGGCGGCGAACCGGCGCCGGGCGAACCAGAGGGCACCGGCGGCGCACGCGGCCCCGGCCGGACCGAGCACCAGGAGCCCGGCACCGGCCGCGGCCGGGAACCCGAGCACCCCGGCCCGGAGACGCCCGGTCCGCGGCCGGGCCGTGACCGGTGGGAGGTCGCGCAGCCGCCGTCGCGCACTCGCGGCGGGGGAGGCGAGCACCGCGGCCGCCAGGAGCGCGAGCGCGGCGACGGAGGGCCACCGGCCAGTCGCCGGCAGCGGGAGCGTGCCGGCCAGGGTCAGCACGGCGCACCCACCCCGCGGTCGTGCAGCAGCGCGCGCAGCTCGGCCAGTCCCGGGCCGCCGCCGTCGCGGGTCCACGCGGCCGTGACCCGCGGGCCGCCGTCGTCGCCGCGGCTCAGCACCCCGATCTCGTCGAGGACCCGGCCGGTGCCGGGGCGCCTGCGCATCTGCAGGACGACCTGGACGGCCGCGGTGAGCTGCCCGTCCAGTGCGGCCGGGGCCATGCCACCCAGCCCGGCGAGGGCACGCATCCGCGCCGGGATCTCGCGCACCGAGTTCGCGTGGACGGTGCACGCGCCACCGTCGTGGCCGGTGTTCATCGCGGCCAGCAGGTCCCCGACCTCCGCCCCGCGGACCTCACCGACCACCAGGCGGTCCGGCCGCATGCGCAGCGCCTGCCGGACGAGCTCGCGGAGCGGGACACCACCGGAGCCCTCGATGTTCGGCGGCCGGGCGACCAGCCGCACGACGTGCGGATGGCGGGGCCGGAGCTCCTCGGCGTCCTCCACCGTGACGATGCGTTCGCCCGGGTCGACGGCACCGAGCAGTGCATTGAGCACGGTGGTCTTCCCGGTGCCCGTGCCGCCGGCGACCAGGACCGCCAGCCGCGCAGCCACGATCGCCCGCAGCAGTGCCTCCCCGGTCGCGTCGACCGTGTCGGTGCGGCGCAGCGCTGCCAGGTCGTGGCTCGCCGGCCGCAGCACCCGGAGGGAGATCGCGGTGCCGCCCGCGGCGACCGGGGGCAGCACGGCGTGCAGCCGGACCCCGGTGTCGGCGAGGCGGCCGTCGACGCACGGGCTCGCGTCGTCCAGGCGCCGTCCCGCGGCCAGGGCCAGTCGCTGGGCGAGCCTGCGGACGGCGGCCTCGTCCGGGAAGGTGACGGAGCTGCGCCGCAGCCCGTCCCCGCGGTCCACCCACACCGCGTCCGGCGCGGTGACCAGCACGTCGGTCGTGGCCGGGTCCCGCAGCAGCGTGTCGAGCGGCCCCGCGCCGGTGAACTCCTGGCGCAGGGTCCGCAGGGCGGCCAGGACGTCGAGGTCGGAGGCGACGCCACCGGACTCCGCGCGCACCGCCGCGGCGACCGCGGCCGGCCCGGTCCCGCCGCCACCGTCCGCGAGCCGGGCGCGGACCCGGTCCACCAGCGGGTTCACGACGCGGCCCGGCGGGGACGGTCGAGCGCGACCAGCCGGTCGTGGACCGTACGTGCGGCGGTGGCCAGCGGGCCGCGGCCCGACCCCGGGGTGCGGCCGCGGTCGAGCGCGCCGGCGAGGTCGCGTTCCGCGCGCATCGCGTGCAGCAGCGGCAGCCCGAGCGAGGTCGCCACCTGCTCCGGGGTGATACCGCCGGGGGAGGGGCCGCGCACGACGAGCTCCACGGCGCGGGCGTGCTCGGCGAGCACGTCGGCGACCCGGCCGGCCGCGGAACCGGCCCGCAGTGCGGCGGGGACGACCAGCACCGTGAGATCGGCCGCCCCGAGCGCGGCGAGCGCCGCGTCGGTCGGGTAGCGGGGCAGGTCGCAGACGACCGCCCCGCCGGCCCGGCGCCCGGCCTCCAGCACGGCGGTGACGGCCGCCGGTTCGGGGCCGTGCGGGGTGCGGGCGCAGGACAGCACCGACAGCTCGGCCCGCCCGGCCACCACCCGCGGGAGCGCTGCCCGCAGTGGCGCCGCCCGCACCCGGCCGTCACCGATCGCGAGCTCGGGCCAGCGCAGACCCTCCTCCTGCTCGACACCGACCAGCAGGTCCAGCCCGCCGCCGAGCGGGTCGCAGTCGACCAGCAGCGCCGCCGCACCGCCCCGGGCGGCCGCCACCGCGACCGCGGTCGCCAGCACCGACGCGCCCGCCCCACCGCAGCCGCCGACCACGGCCAGCACCCGCCCGGGCCGGCCACCTGCGGCGGCCCGCTCCCGGACGTCGGCGAGCATCGCCGCCAGCCCGGCCTCGCCGAGGGGCAGCTGCACCACCCGGTCCGCACCGAGGGTCACCGCCGTCCGCCAGTCGTCGCCGGTGGGCTCACCGGACACCACGATCACCACCGACTCCCGGCGGGGGAAGCCGGCGTCCCGGCACCGGACCGCACCGGCCCGGTCGAGCAGCACGACCGGAGCTGCCGCCCAGGCGCGCCGGGCGTCGGCGGCGTCGACCGCACGCTGGGCGTCGATGTCGGCCGCGGCGGCGAGCCGCAGCAGCGCGTCGAGCAGGTCCGGGTCGTCGGCCACGATCAGGCAGTGCCGGTCCATCGCGGTGCACCTCCCACCGGCCCGCCGGCGCGGGCCCCGGGGACCAGCGTGGGGCCGGAACGACCCGGTGCGACGACGAGTTCTCCCGGCTGTGGACAACTCGTGGACAACTGCCGCGGCTGTGGACAACCGGGCCGTCGGCGGGCGAGGACGTCGGTCCCGTGCGGGACGATCGGGTAGGAGGGTGGGCCCTCGCGCGCGGGCACCACACCCGCTGCGACCGCGGGCCACGGAGCGCAGCGCGGGCACCCGGCGCCGGCACGGAGTGCGGGCACCGGAGCGCGGTGGGGAGTGCGGGCACCGGAGCGCGGCGGGGAGTGCGGGCACCGAGTGCGGCACGGAGCGCCGGCGGGGAGCGCAGGCACCGAGTGGGGTACGGAGCGCGGGCACGGAGCGCGACGACCGAGCGCGAGCAGATCGGGGCACGTGCCCCCCGGACCGGCACGTGGCCCCGGACCCGGCGCGGGCGAGCGGCGTCGGCGGTGGGCCGAGCGGGAGCCGAACGGCGGCCGAGCGGCAGCCGGCCGGTGCGGACATGGGACGGCCCCCGCCAGGGGGGATTGGCGGGGGCCGTCGTTTGGTTCAGCCCCGGGGGGTCGAGCTGAACCCGCCCGGACCAAGTCCGAGCTCACCCAACTGTAGCCGCAATCCGGCGTTCCCGCCCATACTCCGGCCGTGGCCTGCGCCGACCGGTCTCGGGCGGGGCGTGCAGACCCGGCCCGGGCGGGTGAATCGGCGCCGCCACCGGTGAGCGCGTCCGGGCGACCGGTCGCGTACGGCCGGTCACGCTGTGCATCGGCCCGCACACCGGTCACCGCGCCGTCCCCGCCGGTGCGGCGGGACGGACGGTGCGGGCGGTGGTTCCGGCCCGGCAGCGCCTCCGCGGCGGTCGTGTCCGGGCCGGGCGCGACCCCGGGGCCGGGGCGGTTCCGGTGGGGAGCCGCGGCTCGGGCACGCTGGGCGCGTGCCTGCCGACCCCGCCCCGGCGGATCCCGCCGCCGAACCGTCCCCCGGTCCCGCCGAGGCGCCGCAGGCGGTGTTCCTCGACCTGGACAACACGATCATCGCGGGGTCCAGCGCGCTGGCGTTCGCCCGCGCGTTCGCGGCACACGGCCTCATCGACCGGGCCACCGTGCTCCGGGGCGCGTGGGCGCAGCTGCTGCTCGTCCTGTCCGGCGCGGACGCCGCCACGATGGACACCCTGCGCCGGCGGATGACCCTGGTCTGCGAGGGCTGGGAGGTCGAGCGGGTCCGTGGGATCGTCGCCGGGACCCTCCAGGAGGTGATCGGCCCGCTCGTCTACCCGGAGGCGGTGCGGCTGATCGAGCGCCACCGGGCCCGGGGCTCGGCGGTCGTGCTGCTGTCGGCGTCCGGGCTGGAGGTCGTCGAGCCGATCGCCGCGCTGGTCGGCGTCGACCGGTTCCGGGCGACGACCATGCGGGTCGTGGACGGCCGCTACGCCGGCGAGATCGACTTCTACTGCTACGGCGAGGGCAAGGCGCGGGCGGCACGGGAGATCGCCGCGGAGTGCGGCTTCGATCTCGCCCGGTGCGCGGCCTACACCGACTCGATCACCGACCTGCCGCTGCTGGAGGCGGTCGGGATGCCGGCCGTCGTCAACCCGGACCGGGAGCTCCGCGCGGTCGCCCGGGAGCGGGGGTGGCCGGTGCTCGGTTTCGTCCGGGCGGCGTCGCGGCGGGACCGGCTGTTCCGGCTCCGCGACCGGCTGTCCGACCGGTTCTCCGGCGGCGCGAACTCCGTCCTGCGGGCGGCCGCGGTGACCGGCGGGGTGCTCGCGGTGCTCGCCGTCGGGGTGACCGTGTCCCGCTCGCGGCGCTGACCGCCGGCGGACCCGCCCGCGACCGCCGCCCGCGACGTGTGCCGGGGTGGTCGGCGCAGGGTAAAGCGGCTCTTCACAATCGAGAGGGCGGAGCCGCGGAGGTGTTCGGCCGCACCCTGACCAAGCGCGCCGCCGACGTGCTCGCACTCGCTGAACGGGCTGGGGACGCCTCGTCGATCAGGACCCGGCGACCCTCGGCCAGGACCGCGTCGTTGGCGGTGTTCCACGAGACCCCCAGAGCGTCGGCGACGCGGGCGACACTCAGGTGTTGGCGCACCAGGGCGTCCAGCGCCCACCACAGGCCACGTCGCGACAGCTTCGCCCGCGGCTCGGCGGCCCGCGACGTGTCCTGGCGCCACACGTGACCGCACCCGGTGCACCGATATCGGCGGAGGCTGACCTCCAACACCGTGGGCCGCCACTCCGAACGGCTCGCGCCAACCGCCGGACCACCGTGTCCCTGGCCGCGCCCTGGCATCCGCAGCGACGACACCATTTGTCGGGCTCGACAACCCGGCACCGGAGAATCGCCCGATCGGGCTCCAACCGCTGCGCGAGCATTTCGAGCCCGAGATCATCAAGACGAGCGGACGTGGTCAGGTCAGGGCGGGCGAAGGTAGCGTCAGACACGTCGAGGTCTTCCAGATGGACGGCATAGTCACCTCCATCCTCGGAGACCTCGACCCCTACCCGGCCACCGACGCGCCGACCGGACTACACCCTCAATTGCGACTGCGAAGAGCCCAAGAATGGCCCCGGTGCGAGGGTCGGCCCGCGTGCTATGTTCCGGCCATGACCAGGCCCGGTGAGATCCTCGGCAGCGTGGTCGCCGCCAGCGAGCGCGAGCAGCTCGAGACGTTCCTGGATTATCTGCGCGACGCCGTCGTGCGCAAGGCCCGCGGGGTGTCGGAGGAGGACGCCCGGCGCAGCCCGGTGCCGACCGGCACCAACCTCGGCGGCCTGATCAAACACCTGCGGTGGGTGGAACTGGGCGGGTTCGCCGAGCAGATCGGGCAGATCCCCGCCGCGGAGCTGCCCACGCCGCCGTGGACCGACGCAGATCCGGAGGCCGACCTGCGGCTGGAGCCGAACGAGAAGCTCGACGACGTCATCGCCGCCTACCAGGCGGAGTGCGACCGCTCCCGCGAGATCGCCGCCCAGCACAGCCTCGACTACGCCGGCACCACCCCGCGGGGCAGGGAGCTGACGTGGATGTACCTGCACGTGATCGTGGAGACCGCCCGGCACGCGGGCCACGCGGACGTCCTGCGCGAGATGATCGACGGCAGCGTCGGCGACTGACGGCTCGCGGCGCGTCGTCGGTCCGTGTTCCGGGTCGTCGGAGGCGGCGTTACAACGGTGTCGGCGGAGGCTGACCTCCAACACCGTGGGCCGCCACCCGAACGGCTCGTGCGCCAACCGCCGGACCACCGTGTCCCTGGCCGCGCCCTGGTATCCGCAGCGACGACACCATTTGTCGGGCTCGACAACCCGGCACCGGAGAATCGCCCGATCGGGCTCCAACCGCTGCGCGAGCACTTCGAGCCCGAGATCATGGTCACCCCCATCCTCGGGAGACCTCGACCCCTACCCGGCCACCGACGCGCCGACCGGACTACACCCTCAACTGCGAGGAGCCGGTAAGGCCCGCGCGGCCGTTCCGGGGTGAGCAGGCAGCCTATCGAAATAAGAAACGTTGCGTTCACTACAGCGCGGGTCTAGCTTCGGGTGTGAACCCGGCCGTCGGGCCGGGTTGGGGTCCGTTCACCTCGGGGGCGCCGATGCCCGGCGACACGCCACCCGCCGCGCCGGGCGCAGACCGGCCGCGCGGCGCCGCCGTGCTCGGCCTGCTGATCGTCATGCTGATGGGCGCGCTGGACCAGACCGTCCTGGCCCCCGCCCTGCCGTTCGTCGCCGCCGATCTCGGCGGGCTCGACTCCATGTCGATGATCGTGACCGCGTACCTGGTGTCGGCGACCGCGGTGATGCCGATCTACGGCAAGCTCGGCGACCGCTACGGCCGCCGCCCGCTGCTGCAGGCCGCGATCGTGGTGTTCGTCGCCGGCGCGGTGGGGAGCGCGGTCGCCGGCTCGATCACCTGGCTGATCGCCGCCCGGGTGGTGCAGGGCGCCGGTGGCGGCGGGTTGATGATCGGGGCCCAGGCGGTGATCGGCGAGATCGTGAGCCCGCGCGAGCGCGGGCGCTACCTCGGCGTGATCGGCGCCGCCTACGTCGTCGCCGCGGTCGCGGGGCCGCTGCTCGGCGGGCTGGTCGTGGACGCGCTGTCCTGGCGATGGATCTTCGCCCTGTACCCGCCGCTGGGCCTGCTGGCGCTGGTCCTGGTCACGGCCACGCTGAGGCTGCCGCGACCGGCCGGGACGCGCCTCCCGCTGGACGTGCTCGGCGCCGCGGGGCTGGCCGCGGTCGCCGCCGGGGTGGCGGTGCTGGGCACGGCGCCGGGCCGGGACGGGGCGCCCGGCTGGCTGGTCCCGGTGGCCGCCGCGGTGCTGCTGGCCGGGGCCGCGGGGTGGGTGCTCGGTGCCCGCCGCGCCGCGGACCCGGTGCTGCCCGGCCGGCTGTTCCGGGACCCGGCGATCGCCGTCTCCGCCGCGACCGCGTTCCTGATCGGGTTCACCCTGTTCGGCGCGATCAGCTTCATGCCCGCCTACCTGCAGATCTCGCTCGGCACGACGGCGACCGGGGCGGGGCTGCCGATCACCGCGCTCATGGGCGGCGTGCTGCTGACCACGATCCTGTCCGGACGACTGATCACCCGCACCGGCCGCTACCGCCCCTACCCGATCGCCGGGACGGCGGTCGCGGCGATCGGGCTGGTGCTGCTGGCGTCCGTCGGCGCCGGCGGGCCCGCGTCGCTGGTCGCCGCGCTGCTCGCGCTGCTCGGCCTCGGGATCGGGCTGGTGATGCAGGTGATGGTCCTGGTGGCCCAGAACGCCGCGGACTACCGCGACCTGGGCGCCGCGACCGCGGCGGTGACGTTCCTGCGCCAGATCGGGGCCACGGCCGGCGTCGCGATCTTCGGGGCGCTGCTGAACCTGCGTTTCGCGGCCCGGGCGCCCGACCAGGTCGCGGTCGGCGGTGCGGCCGGGCTGGCCCCGGACGAGCTCGCCGGGCTGGACCCCGGCGACCGCGCGGCGGTCGGCACGGCGTTCGGTGACGCGTTCACGCCGCTGCTCGGCTACGCGGCCCCGCTCATGGCGCTGGCGTTCGTGCTGGCGCTCCTGCTGCCCGCGCGCCCGCTGCGCGAGACCGCCCACGCGCCCGCCACCGGACCGGAGGAGCCGAGATGACCGACCTGCGTCCCGCCCCGACCCCCGAGCGGGCCGTCGCCCCGCTGGCCGCGTTCGGCCGGGAGGATCTCCCGGCGGTCGGCGGCAAGGCCGCCAACCTGGGCGAGCTGATCCGGGCCGGGCTACCGGTGCCGGACGGGTTCGCCGTGACCACCGCGGCCTACGCGCGGGTCGCCGCGCACAACGGGCTCGACGACCTGGCCCGCGCCGGGGCACCGGATGCGGCGGCGCGGCTGCGGGACGGCTTCGCCCGCGCCGAGATCCCGGACGACCTGCGGCAGGACCTGCTCGACGCCTACGCCGCGCTGGGCGGCGGACCGGTCGCCGTGCGCTCCAGCGCCACCGCCGAGGACCTGCCCGGTGCCGCGTTCGCCGGCCAGCAGGACACCTTCCTCAACGTCGCCGGTGAGGCCGCCCTGCTGGACGCCGTCCGCCGCTGCTGGGGGTCGCTGTGGACCGACCGGGCGGTCGCCTACCGCCGGCGGATCGGGATCGACCCGGCCGGCGTGCGGATCGCGGTGGCGGTGCAGGTGATGGCCGCGGCGAACTGGGCGGGGGTGCTGTTCACGGCGCACCCGGTGACCGGCGACCGCGAGCGGCTGGTGGTGGAGGCCGGGCGCGGGCTCGGCGAGGCGGTGGTGTCCGGCCTGGTCACCCCGGAGCACTACGAGCTCGACCCGGCCGGTGCGGTGCTCGAGCACGTCGCCGGGCGCGGCGAGGTGGTGGTCGGCGCCGTCGAGGGCGGCGGTGTCGCGCACCGTGAGGGCGGGCCGGCCGGCGGGCCGCCGGCCGCGCTGCTGGCCGAGCTCGTCCGGCTCGGCCGGGCCGTGGCCGAGCACTACGCGCGGCCGATGGACGTCGAGTGGGCGTCCGCCGGTGACCGGGTGCTGTTGCTGCAGGCCCGGCCGATGACGGCCGTGCCGCCGGAACCGTTGCGGCTCGACCCGATCCAGCGGCGGGTGGCGCCGATCCTGCTGGACATGTTCCAGGGCCGCCCGTACCCGCTGGACGTCACGACCTGGACCGGCGCGCTGCTGGGCATGGTCGCGGAGATGCTGCACGGCCTGGCCGGCGCGCGGTTCCCGCCGGTCGGCGCCGTGCTGCCGGAGCGGGACGGGGTGGTCACCCGGTTCGTGCCACCGTCCCCGCGGCCGACCGCGCTCACCCCGGCCCGGCCGTTCCAGCTGTACGCGCGCAGCCGCAGGTTCGACCCGGCCCGCTGGACCGAGGACCCGCGGTTCGCCGCGTTCGAGCGCGACCTCGCCGGGCTCGCCGCGCGGCCCGCCACCGACCTGGACTGGGTCGAGCTGCGCCGCCGCCCGGCCGCGGTGCTGGCGTTGCTGCCCGGCATGACCGCGCTACGGGTGGACTACCTGGCCGGCTGGGTGGTGCCGATGGCGCAGCTGCGGCTGCTCCTGGCCGTCCTGCACCGCGGCGCGGACCTCGGTGACCTGATGTTCGGCGCGGTCACCCGCACCGAGGACGCCAACCGGGGGCTGGAGGCGCTGGCCGGCCGGGTCCGCGACGACCGGGAGCTGGCCGGCGCGTTCGCCGCGCGGACGCCCGGCGAGCTCGCCGCGGCGCTGGACGAGCACCCGGGCTTCGCCGCCGCGTTCCGCGGGTTCCTGACCGAGTACGGGCACCGCGAGACGCTCAGCGCGCTCTACGTCTCCGCGCCGACCTGGCGGGACAGCCCGGAGACCGTGCTCAGCCTGGTCCAGCTGCTCGCCTCCGACCCGCCGGCCGCCCGGCCCGACCGGGCCGGGAAGGCGCTCGACCGGCTGCTCGGCCACCCCCTGCTCCGCAGCGAGCGTGCCCGGCGCCGGGTGCGCCGGCTGGTCGGTCGGGTGCGCGAGGGCATGAAGCTGCGCGAGGACACCCACTTCCACTTCACCCGGCTGCTGCCGCCGCTGCGTGATGCCCTGCTGGAGATCGGCCACCGGCTCGCCGGCGACGGCGTGCTGGACGTCCCCGACGACGTCTTCCACCTGCGGCTCGACGAGCTGGAGGGCATCGAGCGACTGCCCGGGCTCACCCCGGAGCGCCGCGCACGGCTGCGCGCGACCGTGACCCGCCGCGCCGCCGCCCGCGAGGAGCTGGCCGGCGTCCCGATGCTGAACCTGCACGCCCTCGGCGCGACCCGCACCGTCCCGGGGGACGCGCTGGTGGCCGGGACCCCCGCCTGCGGCGGCCGCGCCGAGGGACCGGTCCGGGTGATCCGCTCGGCCGACGAGTTCGACCGGATGCGCAGCGGCGACGTCCTGGTCTGCCCGTACACCAACCCGTCCTGGACGCCGCTGTTCCAGCGGGCGGCCGCGGTCGTGGCCGACGCCGGCGGGGTCGGGTCGCACGCCGCGATCGTCGCCCGCGAGTACGGCATCCCGGCGATCATGGGGACCGGCCGCGGGACCGCGGTGCTCGCCGACGGCCTCCGGGTGCGGGTCGACGGCGACACCGGCACGGTGCGGCCCGCCTAGACTCCTCCGCCGACCGGGCCGGATCGCCCGACGACGGGAAGGGACACCGAGCGTGGACGACCGGAGCACCCCGCCGGGTGGTGCGGCGGCCCGGAGGACCCGGCGCCGCGGCGACGCGCTGAACGCGGCGATCTTCGAGGCGACCCTGGACGAGCTGGCCGCCGGCGGCTACGCGCGGCTCACCATGGAGCGCGTCGCGGAGCGTGCGGGCGCGGGCAAGGCGTCGCTCTACCGGCGCTGGCCGAACCGCGCCGGCCTGGTGATGGACGCCGTCTACCACCTGCTGCCCTCGCCGGAGCACCCCGAGGACACCGGCAGCCTGCGCGGCGACCTGCTCGCGTTGTTCCGCAGCATCGCGGGCAGCCTCGACGGGCCCGCCGGGGAGGCCTTCCGAGGACTGCTCAGCGAGGTGCTGACCTCCCCGGAGACCGCCGCCGAGGTGCGGGCGGGAGCGCGGGGCACCGGGGTGGCGGTGATGCGCGTGGTCGCCGGCCGCGCCGTCGAGCGCGGCGAGATCGACGCGACCTCGGTCACGCCGTGCCGGCTGGAGGCGGGGGTGGCGCTGATGCGTCACCGGTTCCTGATGGCCGGCACCCCGATCACGGACGCGGCGATCGTGGAGATCGTGGACGAGGTCGTCCTGCCGCTGCTGCACGCCCCGCCCCGGTGACGGGACACCCGCCACCGCCCCGGGACGGACCGCTCCGGACCCGTCCGCGACCGCCGTCCGGGCGTTATCGCAGGTCCGGACGGTGACGGCGCCCGATCACCCACCGAGGCTGAATCGATGCAGCCGTTCGGAAGGGTTGCTCAGGCCACACTGCAGGGACTAGGAACGAAGGCACGGACCCCGGTCAGGCCAGGGGCGGTTCGGAAGAGAAGAGCCCGCCTCCCCCGTCCGGGCTCCGTACGCGAGAGCCGGGTACTTCCAACGCCGAGCACGCCGCGGGAGGCATGTCGTCGTGGGCCTGCGCACCGGGACGCCGGGCGCCGAGGCCACCGGACACGACACGTAGTGCACGCTAGGAGCCGGATCTCGCGTCGAGCCGGGCGGTGCTCTCTCGGGGGCGCCGCCCGGCTCTCGTTTGTGGGGTGACGACCGGGCTCAGCCCGACCGGGCGGCCGCGATCGACAGCCCCTCGCGCCCGCCGGCCTCCCACTCCGCGCAGGTGTGCGTGATCCACCGGGCCAGCCCCTCCGGGGACCCGGTCGCGAACGCCTCGGCCGCCGCCCGGTACTCGGCGGCCCGGCGAAGGAACCCGACCTCGGGCACCGACAAGCCGCGCGGATCCAGGCCCGACGACATGGCCGTCAGCCGGGCCGCGGCGCGGGCGACCACCCCGTCCGCGGTGCCGAACGGGCGCAGCGTCAGCAGCTCACCGTGCACCACCGCGACGAGCACCGGGGCCGGCACCGACGTCCCGCCGCCGAGCAGGTCGGCCAGCAGCGACAGCCGCGCCGCCGTGCCGGGACGGGGTCGGCCCAGGTCGGTCTCGTGCGCCTCGACCGGCACCAGGTCGGTCGCCGCCAGCACGTGCAGCCGGGCCAGCCCCTGCAGCGGGGCACGGCCCCAGACCTCCAGGAGCTTGGCCCGCTCGTCGGCGATCCGGACCGCGCCCGCGAGGACCGGGTCGGACACGTGGTCGGAGGTCGCCGGGCGCAGCGGCGCACCGTCGAGCGCCGCCGACGACCGGGCCGCGCGCAGGGCCGCCTCGGCCGCCGTCGCCGGCCAGCCCCGCCGGTTCACGGGCTGGTTGTGCACCTCGGTCGCGGCGTCCCTGGCCCGGGCGACCGCCTCGGGCACGCCGGGCAGTGCCGCGAGCGGGGCGAGCGGATCGTCGGTGGAGGTGCCGGCCATGGCGTCATCGTCGCAGCCGGTGCCCTACCGTCGGGTAGCGGTCCGCGGCCGCCGCGCCACCCCACCCTCCGGTGAGGGCCCGATCCGGCGGCGGGACCGCTCGTCGGCCGATCGTCGACCGCCCGTCGGCCACCGGTCCGGGCGGTCGGCGATCCGCACGCACCGGCCGTGCCTCCGCCGCGATCCCCACCTGCACCGGCGACCGGCCGTCCTGTCCCCTCAGACGGTGCGGAGACGGACCGTGTTCACTAGCGTCGGTCCGCACACGTGTGCGCACACCGAGTGCGCCTGTGGCCGTGATCACGGCCCGTAACACCGCCGCGTCGAGGAGGACACGAGGACATGGCCGAGTCCGAGAAGAGCAGCGCTCTGGACGCACTGTCCACCGAGAGCCGGTCGTTCCCTCCGCCGGAGGGTTTCGCGGCACAGGCCAACGCCACGGCCGACTGGTACGACCGTGCCGACGCCGACCGCGAGGGCTTCTGGGCGGAGCAGGCGAACCGCCTGGACTGGACGAAGCAGTGGGACACCGTCCTGGAATGGGAGCCACCGTTCGCGAAGTGGTTCGTCGGCGGGCAGCTGAACGTCGCCTACAACTGTGCCGACCGGCACGTCGAGGCCGGCAACGGCGACCGGGTCGCCATCCACTGGGAGGGCGAGCCCGGTGACAGCCGCACGATCACCTACGCCGACCTCCAGCGCGAGGTCTCCAAGACCGCGAACGCGCTGGCCGGGCTCGGTGTCGGCAAGGGCGACCGGGTCGCGATCCAGCTGCCGATGATCCCCGAGGCGATCTTCTCGATGCTGGCCTGCGCCCGGCTGGGTGCCCTGCACAGCGTGGTGTTCGGCGGGTTCTCGCCGGGCGCGCTGAAGGCCCGCATCGAGGACGCCGAGGCGAAGGTCCTCATCACCTCCGACGGCCAGTTCCGCCGGGGCAAGCCGGCACCGATGAAGGAGAACACCGACCAGGCCGTCGAGGGCACCACGATCGAGAAGGTCCTGGTCGTCCGGCGGACCGAGACCGAGGTCCCGTGGACCGAGGGCCGCGACCTGTGGTGGCACGACGTCGTCGACGCCGCGTCCGACCAGCACACCCCGGAGTCCTTCGACTCCGAGCACCCGCTGTTCATCCTCTACACCTCGGGCACCACCGGGAAGCCGAAGGGCATCCTGCACACCTCCGGCGGGTACCTGACGCAGGCGGCGTACACCCACCACGTGACCTTCGACCACAAGCCCGGCGAGAGCGTCTACTGGTGCACCGCCGACATCGGCTGGGTCACCGGGCACTCCTACATCGTGTACGGCCCGCTGGCCAACGGCGCCACCCAGGTCGTCTACGAGGGCACGCCGAACACCCCGCACGAGGGCCGGCACTGGGAGATCGTCCAGAAGTACGGCGTGACGATCTACTACACCGCACCGACGCTGATCCGGACGTTCATGAAGTGGGGCGACGACATCCCCGCCAAGTACGACCTGTCGTCGCTGCGCGTCCTGGGCACGGTCGGCGAGCCGATCAACCCGGAGGCCTGGATGTGGTTCCGGGAGAAGGTCGGCGGCGGGCGGTGCCCGATCGTCGACACGTGGTGGCAGACCGAGACCGGCGCGACCATGATCGCGCCGCTGCCCGGCGTCACCCACGCCAAGCCCGGCTCGGCGATGCGCCCGGTGCCGGGGATCTCGGCGATCGTCGTCGACGACGCGGGCAACAAGGTCGGCAACGGCGAGGGCGGCTACCTGGTCATCGACAAGCCGTGGCCGTCGATGCTGCGCGGCATCTGGGGTGACACCGAGCGCTACAAGGACACCTACTGGTCGCGGTTCGCCGAGCAGGGCTACTACTTCGCCGGCGACGGCGCGAAGTACGACGAGGACGGTGCGATCTGGCTGCTCGGCCGGGTCGACGACGTCATGAACGTCTCCGGGCACCGCATCTCCACCACCGAGGTGGAGTCCGCGCTGGTCAGCCACCCGTCGGTGGCCGAGGCCGCAGTCGTCGGCGCGTCCGACGAGACGACCGGCCAGGGCATCGTGGCGTTCGTGATCCTCCGCGGGGGGTCGGCGACCGACGCGGCGAAGGGCGAGGAGGCGATCAAGGCGCTGCGCGACCACGTCGCCAAGGAGATCGGCCCGATCGCGAAGCCGCGCCAGATCATGGTCGTCGAGGAGCTGCCGAAGACCCGCTCCGGCAAGATCATGCGGCGGCTGCTGCGTGACGTGGCGGAGAACCGGGAGGTCGGCGACGTCTCGACGCTGGCCGACTCGTCGGTCATGGACCTGATCTCCACCGGCATGAAGGACTCCAAGGAGGAGTAGGAAGGCCTGCGCGACGGCCCCCGGAGCCCGCCGGGCGGGTCCCGGGGGCCGTCGGCGTCCACAATGCGGGGGATGGACGGCGACGGGGTGCCGGTGCGGCGGGGGTTCGTCGTGCCGGAGCGGGAGCTGCGGTGGCGGTTCTCCCGCGCGTCCGGCCCGGGCGGCCAGGGGGTCAACACCACCGACTCGCGGGCCGAGCTGTCGTTCGACGTCGCGCGTTCGCCGAGCATCCCGCCGGAGCTGCGCGCACGGGCCCTGGAACGGCTGCGGGCCCGGTTGGTCGACGGCGTCCTGACGATCACCGCCGCCGAGCACCGCAGCCAGCTGCGCAACCGGGAGGCGGCGCGCCGCCGGCTCGCGGCGGTCCTCGGCGAGGCGACGGCGCCCGGGCCCCGCACCCGCCGGGCGACCCGGCCGACCGCGGGGTCGCAGCGCAGGCGGCTCGACGCCAAGGCCAGGCGGGGACAGATCAAGAAGATGCGTGGCCGTCCGGACGAGTGAGGGCCGTCCACCGGGGACGGGACGGCGTGGCGCAGCCGAGCGGGCACGGGGTCCACGTGGCACGATGGCGACTCATCGATCGACGGCCGTCCGGGGGACAGCGTCCCGGGAAGGCGAGGGTGCAGGAGGGATGACCGTGGCCAGCAACAGCCAGTCCGGCAACGCGGAGGTTCCGCCGGTCCTGCCCTCGATCCCGCTCACACCGGAGCCGGGGCCGCGCGACGCCTCGCTCGGCGCGCTGGCCAAGGACGTCACCACGCACCTGTCCACCCTGGTCCGGTCCGAGGTGGAGCTGGCGAAGGCCGAGGTCACCGCCGAGGTCAAGAAGGGCGTGCAGGGCAGCGTCTTCTTCGTGATCGCCGCGGTGATCGGGCTCTTCAGCCTGTTCTACCTGTTCTTCACCCTCGCCGAGTTCCTGTCGCTGTGGCTCAACCGCGCGGCCGGCTTCGGGATCACGTTCCTGATCATGCTGCTCGTGGCCGGGCTCTTCGGCCTGCTCGGCTACCTGCGGGTGCGCAAGATCCGCAAGCCGGAGCGGACCATCGACTCCCTGAAGGACTCCGCCCAGGTGCTGTCGCAGCGCGGCAAGGGCGACAACGTCCGCGAGCTCACCGACCGCCCCTCCGCCTAGAACTCCCGGTGGCCGTGCCGGACCCGTCGGTCGTCCGGGTCCCCGGCCGCTGGACGCACCGTGCGGTGTCGGCCAACGGCATCCGCATCCACGTCGTCGAGCACGGTCCCCCGGGCGGCCCGCTCGTCGTGCTGCTGCACGGCTTCCCCGAGTTCTGGTGGACCTGGCGGCACCAGTTGCTCGCCCTGGGCGACGCCGGGTTCCACGCCGTCGCCCCGGACCTGCGCGGTTACGGCGACACCGACAAGCCGCCCCGCGGGTACGACCTGTGGACCCTCGCCGGCGACTGCGCCGGTCTGATCCGGGCGCTGGGGGAGCGGCGGGCCCACGTCGTCGGGCACGACTGGGGGGCCGCGATCGCGTGGAGCACGGCGGCGCTGCACCCGCGGCTGGTGATGTCGCTGACCGCGCTGGGCGCCCCGCACCCCACGACGATGCGCGACGCGTTGCTGCGCGACCCCCTCGGCCAGGGCCGGGCCAGCCGCTACATGGCCGGGTTCCAGCTGCCGCGGCTGCCCGAGCGGTCGCTGCGGGCCGACGGCGGCGCGCGCGTCGAACGGATCATGCGGGCCTGGGCGGGGCCGGAGTGGACGTCCACGCCGGACTTCGCCGACACCGTCGCCCGCAACCGCCGGGCCATCCGCATCTCCACCGTCGCGCACTGCAGCCTCGAGTACTACCGGTGGGCGATGCGCTCGCAGTTCCGCACCGACGGCCGCCGGTTCGCCCGCGCGGTCGCCGGTCCGGTCGGTGTCCCGGTGCTGCAGGTGCACGGCGCCGGGGACCCGTGCGTGCTCGACGCGACGATGCGGCGGGCCCGTCGCTTCGTCGGGGCAGGGTTCACCCACCACGCGCTGCCGGCGACCGGGCACTTCCCGCAGCAGGAGCGGCCGGTGCAGGTCACGGCGCTGCTGCGGGCACATCTGGCGGCGGCCGCCGACCCGGTGTGACGGGCGCCGTGACCCGGACGGGTGGTGGCCGGGCCGGCGACGGACGGGCGGTGCCCCGGCCCCGGACGTGCACGGATACGCTCGACGACCGTGCGAATCCTGGTCGTGGGTAGCGGCGCGCGCGAGCACGCCATCACGGTGTCCCTGGCGCAGGACCCGGGGGTGACGGCCCTGGCCTGCGCCCCCGGCAACGCGGGGACGGCAGCCGTCGCCGAGCAGCTCGGGCTCGACGTGTCCGACAACGACGCCCTCGTGGCCCTCGCCCGGGAGTGGCGGGCGGACCTGGTCGTCATCGGGCCGGAGGTGCCGCTGGTCAACGGGGCCGCGGACGCGGTGCGGGCGGCCGGCATCCCGTGCTTCGGGCCCGGGCGCGAGGCCGCCCGGATCGAGGGGTCCAAGGCGTTCGCCAAGTCGGTGATGAGCTCCGCCGGGGTGCCGACGGCGTCCTCGGTCGTGGTGGACAACCCCGCCCACCTGGACACCGCGCTGAGCGTGTTCACCCCGCCGTACGTGGTGAAGGACGACGGCCTGGCCGCCGGCAAGGGCGTCGTCGTCTCCTCCGACGTCGAGGTCGCCCGGGCGCACGCGCTGAGCCTGCTCGACGCGGGCCACCCGGCGCTGCTGGAGTCCTTCCTGGACGGGCCGGAGGCGTCGCTGTTCTGCCTGGTCGACGGGACGACGGTGGTGCCGCTGCTGCCGGCCCAGGACTTCAAGCGGGTCGGTGACGGCGACACCGGGCCGAACACCGGCGGCATGGGCGCCTACTGCCCGCTGCCCTGGGCCGGCGAGGAGCTGACCGGCGAGCTGGTCGAGCGGATCGTCCGCCCGGTCGCCGCCGAGCTGGTGGCGCGCGGAGCCCCCTTCACCGGGCTGCTCTACGCCGGCCTCGCCCTCACCTCCCAGGGGCCCGCGGTGATCGAGTTCAACTGCCGGTTCGGCGACCCCGAGACCCAGGCCGTGCTCGCGCTGCTGCGCACGCCGCTGGCCCGGTTGCTGCACGCGACGGCGACCGGCACGCTCGCCGAGCAGCCGCCGCTGGAGTGGGCCGACGGCTCCGCGGTCACGGTCGTGGTCGCCGCCGAGGGCTACCCGGCCACCCCCCGGCTCGGAGACGTGATCACCGGAGCGGACGGCGAGGGCGTCCTGCACGCGGGCACCCGGCGCCGCGACGACGGCGCGGTCGTCTCCTCGGGCGGCCGGGTGCTCTCGGTCGTCGGGACCGGGCCCGACCTGGCCGCGGCCCGCGCCGAGGCCTACGCGCGGCTGGAGCCGGTCCGCCTCGCCGGCTCGCACCACCGCACCGACATCGCGCTCAGGGCGGAGCGCGGGGAGATCAGCATCCCGGTCGCCCGGGCCTGACGGGGCGCCGCGGCCGTGCGCGTGGTGAACCGGCACGCTCCGCGCGTCCGGTTCCGGGCTCCCGGCCGGGCACCCCGGCCCGGCCGCCTACGCTCGGGGCCGTGACCGGACCGACCACCGCCCAGCTCACCGTCGCGGCCCGCGCCGCCGTCGCCCCGTTCCACGTCATGGACGTGTGGGCGGCCGCCGCCGAGCGGGCCCGGACGCACGGCGACCTGGTCAACCTCTCGGCCGGCCAGCCGTCCACCCCGGCCCCCGAGCCGGTCCGCGCCGCAGCCGTCGCGGCCCTGCACTCCGAGGTGCTCGGTTACACGGTCGCCCCGGGCATCGCCGAGCTGCGCGAGGCCGTCGCGCGGCACTACCGGCGCACCCGGGACCTGGCGGTGGACCCGGGCGACGTCGTGCTGACCACGGGCTCGTCCGGGGGGTTCCTGCTGGCGTTCCTGGCCGCGTTCGACGCCGGTGACCGGGTCGCGATGGCCCGGCCCGGCTACCCCTGCTACCGGAACATCCTGTCCGCGCTGGGCTGCGAGGTCGTCGAGCTGCCGTGCGGCCCGCAGACCCGGTTCCAGCCGACCGTGCAGATGCTGGAGGAGCTCGACGAGCCGGTGAAGGGCCTGATCCTGGCCAGCCCGGCGAACCCCACCGGCACCGTGCTCGAGCCGGCCGAGCTGGCCGCGCTCGCCGCCCACTGCGAGGAGCGCGGGATCCAGCTGGTCAGCGACGAGATCTACCACGGCATCACGTTCCCGGGCAGCCCGGAGACGACGTCGGCGTGGGAGACCTCCCGCGAGGCGGTGCTGGTGAACTCGTTCTCCAAGTACTTCTCGATGACCGGCTGGCGGCTCGGCTGGCTGGTGTGCCCGCCACGGCTGCGCCGCACCGTCGAGGGTCTGGCCGGGAACTTCACCGTGTGCCCGCCCGCGCTGCCGCAGCACGCCGCGCTGGCCGCGTTCGACGAGGCGAGCTACGCCGAGGCGGACGCGCACGTCGTCCGCTACGGCCGCAACCGCGACCTGCTGCTGCGCGGCCTGCCCGCGCTCGGGATCGACCGGCTCGCCCCGGCCGACGGCGCGTTCTACGTCTACGCCGACGTCGCGCACCTGCTGCGGCCCGGTGAGGACTCGATGGCGCTGACCTACCGGCTGCTCGCCGAGACCGGGATCGCGGTGGCGCCGGGCGCCGACTTCGACCCGGTCGACGGCGGGAGCTACATCCGGTTCTCGTGCGCGGGGACCTCCGAGGGCATCGAGGAGGCGCTGGCCCGCCTGCGGGCCTGGGTCTGAGCGCGCCGGCGCTCGACGAACGCGCGCTGCTTGCTGGCCGCCCCGCAGGCCGCCATCGAGCACCACACGCCGGAGCCGTTGCGGGATCGGTCGTGGAACGCCGTCCGGCAGCGCGGCTCCCGGCACACCTTGAGCCGGGACCAGGCCTTCCCGCCGGCCAGCACCGGCGCGGCCAGCGCCAGCGCGAGCGCGCCCCGGGCACCGGCCACGGCCGGGACCAGCGACGGCGGCGGCCCGGGCGAGACCCGCAGCTCCAGTCCGGGGGCGACCGCCCGCAGCCGGTCGAGGGCGTCGCCGTCCTGCGGGCACGCGGCGTCGTTGTGCCGGGCGAGCAGGGCTCGGACGCCTTCGCGCACCGCGTGGGCCAGCTCCAGGTCGGCACCGGTCACCTCGTCGTCGGCGACGTCGACGCCGGTGGAGCGGCACCAGCGGGCGAGGTCGGTCGGCGTCGCGAGGTACTCGTCGCCGCCGCCGGCGAGGTGGCCGTACCAGGTGTTGACCAGCGTCCGGGCCGGGGTCAGCGGATCGGTGTCGGGGTGCGTCACGCCGGGGATGTTACCAGCAAACAGGCTTGACAGGTCACAGTGTGACCGTCAAACTAAGTTCATCGGTCACATCCATTCCCGCCCCGGAGGCCCGCCGTGTTCCGTGGATTCGCCACCCTCAACCTCTACGCCGACGACCTGGTGGCCGCCCGCGACTGGTACGCGCAGGTGTTCGGCGTCCAGCCGTACTACGCCTACCCGGCCGCGCAGCCCGCCTACGTCGAGTTCCGGATCGGCGACGACGCCGACGAGATCGGCATCATCGACCGCCGCTGGGCGCCGCCGGGTGCGGCCGCCGGCCCGGGCGGCGCCGTCCTGCACTGGCACGTCGACGACCTGCACGGCACCCTCGAGCGCCTGCTCGAGCTCGGCGCGACCGAATACCAGCCGGTCACCGAGCACGGCGACGGCGCCGGCTTCGTCACGGCCTCGGTCGTCGACCCGTTCGGCAATATCCTGGGCATCATGCACAACCCGCACTGGCTGGCCCTGCACACGGCGGAGCCCGCGGCGTGAGCACGCTCGTCGAGGCGGCCACGCCCGCCGAGTGGCGGGCGTGGCTGGACGCGCACGCCGCGACCGCGACCGAGGCCTGGCTGGTCCTGCCGCTGGCCCGGTCCGGGCGGCCCGGCCTCACCCACCGGCAGGCGCTCGAGGAGGCGCTGTGCGTCGGCTGGATCGACGGCCTCAACCAGCGCCACGACGACACCTCCCGCCGGCAGCGGTTCACCCCCCGCTCGCCGCGCAGCGCCTGGAGCACGGTGAACCGGGAGCTGGTCGCGACGCTCACGGCCCAGGGCCGGATGGCGCCGGCCGGGCTCGCCGCCGTCGAACGGGCCAAGGCGGACGGCCGGTGGCTGCTCCTGGCCGACGCGCAGGCCGGGATCGTCCCGGACGACCTGCAGGCCGCCCTCGACGCCGACCCGGCGGCCGCCGCGGCCTGGGAGCGGCGGCGGCCCTCCGAACGACGGATGATCCTGGAGGGACTGGCCCGCGCGGTGCGGGCCGACACCCGGGCGCGCCGGATCCGGGCCGCCTGCGGCCGTCCCTGAGCCCGATCGATCAGAGGACCAGTTCGGGCTTCACCGCCGCCGGCGTCCACACCCGCTGCCTGCGGGCGGCCAGGGTCGCGACCGTGACCGCCCCCAGCAGCCACGCGAGCAGCACCGGCACGGCCGTCCCGACGACGCCGGTCAGCTCGCCGCCGTACATCAGGTGCCGCAGCGCGTCGACGGCGTAGCCCATCGGCATCACGTGGTGTATCGGGTACAGCGGCTCCGGGATGGTCTGCCACGGGAACGTCCCGCCCGCCGAGACCAGCTGCAGCACCATGAGCACCAGCCCGAGGAACTGCCCGACGCTCCCCAACCACGCGTTCAGCGCGTGCACGATCGCGGTGAACGTCAGCGACACCAGGCACAGGAACCCCAGCGTCGCGACCGCGTGCACCGGGGTGATCCCCAGCCCGAACACGACGATCGCGAACATCCCCAGCACCTGCAGCATCCCGAGCAGGGCCGCCGGGATCCAGCCGCCGAGCGCCACCCGCAGCGGGTTCTGCCCGGCCGCGATCGCCCGCCGGGACAGCGGCTGCAGCAGCAGGAACAGCACGTAGCCGCCGATCCAGGTGGCCAGCGCCATGAAGAACGGGGCGAGGCCCGCGCCGTAGGTGTCGGCCTGCGAGTGCGCGACGTCGCGGGTGGCGACCGGGTCGCCGATGGTCCGCGCCGTGGCCTCCCGGACGTCCGGGGCCGGGTTCGGGATCTGGCCGAGCCCGGAGTTCAGGCCGTCCCGCAGCTGCGCGGCGCCGGCGGCCAGCTCGCCCGTGCCCCCGTCGAGCCGGTGCGCGCCGTCGGCGAGCCGGTCGGTGCCGTCGACCGCGGTGCGCTCGCCGTCGACCAGCTGGTCGGCCCCGGACCTCAGCGCGGTCGCCCCGGTCGAGAGCCGGGTGGCGCCGTCGGAGAGCTTGCGGACGCCGCCGGCCAGCTCGGAGGCGCCGTCCCGCAGCGCTCCGGCGCCGTCGGCGGCGCGCGCGATCCCGCCGGACAGCTGCGGGGCGGACGCGGCGAGCCGCTCGGCGCCGTCGGCGACCTGGTCCGCCCCCGAGCCGAGCCGGTCGAGCTGCCCGGTCGCCTCCTGCACGCGGGCGTTGCCCCGGGTCAGCGGCTGCTTCGCCTCGGCCAGCACGCTCAGGGCGTCCTGCACCTGGTCCTCGGTGAACCCGCGCGCCCGCAGCCCGGCCGCCACCGCGCCGTCGGCGGCGTCGAGCTGCGACGCCAGCCGGGCGCTCTCCTCCGCGAGCCGGTCACCGGCGGCGGCAAGCCGGGCGTTGCCGTCGGCGACCTGCCGGGCGCCGTCGGCCAGCCGGCGGGACTGCTCGGGCAGCTGCGCGGTCGCGTCCCGCAGCGTGCCGAGGCCTGTCGCGAGCTCGCCGGCGCCGGAGCCGAGGCGGTCGGCCCCGGCTGCGGCCGTCCCCGCCCCGTGCGCGAGCGTGCCCGCCCCGGACGAGAGCTCCCCGGCGCCGGCGGCCAGCTGCTCCGCGCCGCCCAGGAGCCGGCGCTGCCCGGAGGCCAGCCGGTCGGCCCCGCCGGCGAGCTGCGCGGCACCGTCGTGCGCCTGGTGGGCCCCGTCGGCGAGCCGGCCGGCCCCGTTCGCGGCCTCCTGGGTCCTGGTGTGGATCGTGGAGAAGCCGGTGAGGAAGGTGTCCGCGGCCTCGGTCCCGACCTGGCGGGCGACCGACTCCCTGACCCGGCCGGTGAGGGTGTCGGCGATCGTGCGGACCAGGTAGTTGTTGGCGTCGTTCGTGGTCAGCACGAGCACACCCGGGCGCGGGGCGAAGTCGGCGGAGGACCGCAGTGCCGCGGTGAAGTCGCGCGGGAGCGTGAGGGCGAAGGTGTAGTCGTTGTCGCGGACACCGCGGTCGGCCTCGGCGGCGTCGACCCGGTGGAAGTCGAACGAGCCGGACTCCTCGAGCTCCGTCGCGACCTGCTCGCCGACGTTCTGCGGCCGGCCCCCGGCGTCGGTGCCCCCGGCGTCCTCGACGACGAGTGCGGCCGGGACCCGGTCCAGGCGGGAGTACGGATCGCCGTTGGCGTAGAGGTAGAAGCCCGCGTACAGCATCGGGATCAGGAGCAGCGCCAGCACCGCCAGGACCGGGAGGCGGCCCGCGGTGATCCGCCGCAGCTCGCTGATCGCCATCCGGAGCGCGCTCATCGGGTCCGCTCCGGGTGGCCGGCCCCGAGCCGGACTGCCGGGACGCCGAGCAGCGCAGCGGACGACTCCGTGCAGGTCACGACCACGGTCCGGCCCGCAGCCGCGTGCATCAGGGCAGTCTGCCACCAGGTCACCGGGGTGCCGCCGTGCCGGTCCGGCGCGGTCAGGACCAGGATCTCGACCCCGGGCCGGGCCGCGGCCAGCTCGATGGTCAGAGTGATCCGGACCGGGGCGGGAACGTCCTCGAACCGGGCCCGGGCCCACTGCTCGGCTCCGCGCTCGGCCAGCCAGGCAACCACCGCACGCGGCAGGGTACCGCGGCCGGCCATCGCCAGCTCCTCGCCGACGACCGTGCGCAGCGGCAGCACCGGATCCGGCTCGCTGACCCCGGGGGTGTCGACCACGGCGACCGCGCGCCGCAGCCGAGCGGGGGAGTCGTCGCCGTCGAGCGTGACCCGGCCGCGGGTGGGGATCATCCGCCCGGCCAGGCACAGCGCGAGCGCGGTGTGCCCGGACCCGGGCGGACCGGCGACGAGCAGCACCTGCCCCGGGACGGCGTGCAGCGAGGTCGGGGTCAGCAGCGGGCCGTGCGTGCCGTCGACGGCGATGCCGTCGGCGACGAGCCCCGCGGCCGGGGTGTCCGGGACGTCGGGAGTGGACGGGGGTGGGCTGGTCATGGCGGTCCTGCGGTTCGGCGGCGCGCGGGGCTGGCACCGGACGGGTGCGGGCTCCGGGCCGCTCCCATGGTCGGCGGAAGCGGACCGGCTTCCGCGACGACATCCGGCCGTCACCGAGTGTGGACCCGATCGTGCGCGCCGACTTGACCTCGCACGACATCGACTTGACCCGGCGCGACAGTGTGAGCGCCGGTACGCAGTCAGCCCAGCGCGCTGCCGGCGCCCTCGTCCCGCCGTGGGAACGGCGCGGGCGGGGCGCCCGGCGACCCGGTGCTGGCCGGCCCGACCTCGCCGATCCGGTCCAGCGCCGCGGTCACGTGCTTCTCGGTGACGTCACGGTGGGTCATCAGGCGCAGCTTCCCGCCGACCGCACCGGCCTTGACACCGGCCTCGCCGAACGCGCCGATCGTCCCGCGCAGGTCGGCGACGTCCACCAGCACGATGTTCGTCTGCGGCTCCCGGACCCGCCAGCCGCGTTCCCGCATCCCGGCGGCCAGCTTCGTGGCCAGCGCGTGGTCCTCGGTGAGCCGGTCGGTGTCCTCCAGCGCGACGAGCCCGGCCGCGGCCAGGATCCCGCCCTGCCGGATCCCGCCGCCCAGCATCTTCCGCAGCCGCCGGGCCTGCTCGACGAACTCGACCGACCCGGCGACGACCGACCCGACCGGGGCGCCGAGCCCTTTGCTCAGGGAGACCGACACGGTGTCCGCGCCGACGGTGAGCGCCCCGGGCGGCACCCCGAGCGCGACGGCGGCGTTCCACAGCCGGGCCCCGTCGAGGTGCACGGCCAGCCGGGCGGCCCGCGCAGCCGCGGCGACCGCCGCGTGCTCCTCGGGCGCGGTGATCGTGCCGCCCGCGGCGTTGTGCGTGTTCTCCAGGCAGAGCAGCGCCGGGTGCAGCGCGGTGTACGAGCCGTCGTCGGCCGCGGCCCGCCGGACCGCGGAGGCGGTGACCTTGCCGGGGCCGCCGTCGTGGGGCAGCGGCCGCGGCATCCCGCCGGCCAGCCAGGCCGCCGTCCCGAGCTCGCTGTCGAGGACGTGCGCGCCCTGCGGGGCGAGGAACGACTCGCCGCGGCCGAGGTGGCTCATCAGCGCGATCAGGTTCGCCATGGACCCGGTCGGGGTCCACAACGCGTCCGCGGCGCCGAGCATGCCCGCGACCCGCTCCTCCAGCTCCCGCATGGTGGGGTCGCGGTCGAGGACGTCGTCGGCGACCTCCGCGGCGGCCATCGCCTTGCGCATGGCCGCGGTCGGCGCCGTCACGGTGTCCGAGCGGAGGTCGATCGGCTCGTCGTCGGGCACGGTGGCACGCAGCGTGGTGCGTGACGCTCGGCGGCTGCGGGAGGACGGGCGCACGCGCCGATTCTCGTCCATTCGCATCCCGGCCGACACAGCAGGGTCACGAAACGGTCACGGACAGCCTCGCGACCAGCGGCTCCCGTGGTGACGAGTCCGCAACGGCACTCGAAGGACCGTGCGTGCGCGGGGCAGGATGACCGGGTGAGCGCCCCGGGGAAGCAGACCGAGAAGGGTGAGCGGCGGCGGGCCCTGCTCGTCGCCGCCGCCGCCGAGCTGCTGGCCGAGGGCGGGTTCGACGCGATCCGGCACCGCGCGGTCGCCGAGCGGGCCGGCGTGCCGCTGGCCGCGACGACGTACTACTTCTCCTCGCTGGAGGAACTCGTGGGCGCCGCGCTGGACCAGCTCGCCCGGGAGGAGCTGGCCGACGCCCGCACGTGCCTCGACGTGCACGACGACCCGAACGAGATCGTCCTCGACCTGCTGCTCGGTCCCCGGTCGCGGACCGAGGGGCTCGACGCGGTGCTCCGCCGGTTCGAGCGGCTGATCGGGTCCGGGCGCCGCCCGTTCCTGGCCGGGCTGCTGCGCGACCAGCGGGTCGAGTTCGACGCCCTGCTCGCCGAGGCACTCACCCGCGCCGCCGGGCGCCGGCCCGGGCCGGGGGAGGTGCGGCGGGTGACCGCGCTGGTCGACGGCATCGTGCTCACCGCGCTGATCGAGGCCGAGCCGGATCCCCGCGGGATCGCCCGCGCGGCCCTGCGGGAGGCGATCGAGCAGGTGTGAGTCCGGGCTCCCTGCCCGTCACGCCCGTCCGACCTGCGATTATCATCGCGCCACGTGATTCCCAACGTGCTGGCCGCGCGCTACGCGAGTCCCGAGCTCGTCCGCCTCTGGTCCCCGGAATACAAGATCCAGCTGGAGCGACGGCTGTGGATCGCGGTGCTCCGCGCCCAGCGCGACCTCGGCATCGACGTCGACGAGCAGGTGATCGCCGACTACGAGGCGGTCGTCGAGCGGGTGGACCTCGACTCGATCGCCGCGCGCGAGCGGGTCACCCGGCACGACGTGAAGGCCCGGATCGAGGAGTTCAACGCCCTGGCCGGCCACGAGCAGGTCCACAAGGGCATGACCAGCCGGGACCTCACCGAGAACGTCGAGCAGCTGCAGATCCGGCTGTCCCTGGAGCTGGTCGCCGACCGGACCGTCGCGGTGCTGGCCCGGCTCGGGCGCCGCGCCGGCGAGTACGCCGAGCTGGTCATGGCCGGCCGCAGCCACAACGTCGCCGCGCAGACCACCACCCTGGGCAAGCGGTTCGCCACCGCCGCCGACGAGCTGCTCGTCGCGCACGCCCGGCTGGAGGACCTGCGCTCGCGGTACCCGCTGCGCGGGATCAAGGGCCCGATGGGCACCGCGCAGGACATGCTCGACCTGCTCGGCGACGCGGCCAAGCTGGAGGAGCTGGAGCGGCGGGTCGCGGTGCACCTCGGGTTCGCCGACGGGTTCACCAGCGTCGGCCAGGTCTACCCGCGGTCGCTGGACCACGACGTCGTCACCGCGCTGGTGCAGCTGGCCGCGGCGCCGTCGTCGCTGGCGACGACGATCCGGCTGATGGCCGGCGCCGAGCTGGCGACCGAGGGGTTCGCCCCGGGCCAGGTCGGGTCGAGCGCGATGCCGCACAAGATGAACGCGCGTTCCGCGGAACGCATCAACGGGCTGATGACGATCCTGCGCGGCCTGTCGGTGATGACCGCCGACCTGGCCGGTGCGCAGTGGAACGAGGGCGACGTGTCCTGCTCGGTGGTGCGCCGGGTCGCGCTGCCGGACGCGTTCTTCGCCCTCGACGGGCTCTTCGAGACCACGCTGACCGTGCTCGACGAGTTCGGCGCCTATCCCGCGGTGATCGCCCGCGAGCTGGACCGCTACCTGCCGTTCCTGGCGACGACCGCGGTCCTGATGGCGGCCGTCCGCGCCGGGGTGGGCCGCGAGACCGCGCACGAGGTCATCAAGGAGCACGCGGTCGCCGTCGCGCTGGCCATGCGGGAACAGGGCCAGGCCGACAACGACCTCCTCCAGCGGCTGGCCGGCGACGAGCGGCTCGGCCTGCCCGCCGGCACCCTCGACCGGCTCCTCGAGGACCCGCTCCGGTTCACCGGGGCCGCGTCCGGGCAGGTCACCGCGGTGAACGAGAAGATCGCCGCGATCACGGCGAAGCACCCGGAGGCCGCCGCCTACACGCCCGGGGGCATCCTGTGAAGCTCGTCCACTCCGGCAAGGTCCGCGAGCTCTATCTCGACGAGTCCGTCGACCCGGCCGAGCTGCTGCTCGTCGCATCGGACCGGCTGTCGATCTACGACGTCGTCCTCCCGACCCCGGTCCCGGACAAGGGCGCGATCCTCACCGCGCTGTCGCTGTACTGGTTCGAGCGGACCTCGGACCTGGTGCCGAACCACGTGCTCGGCACGCACGACGTCCCGGCCGAGTTCGCCGGCCGCGCGGTGCGGTGCCGCCCGCTGGAGATGCTGCCGGTCGAGTGCATCGCCCGCGGCTACCTCACCGGGCTCGGCCTGAAGGAGTACCAGCGCACCGGCGCGGTCTCCGGCGTGCGGCTGCCCGACGGGCTCGTCGAGGGCTCCCGGCTGCCCGAGCCGATCTTCACGCCGACCACCAAGGCGCCGGTCGGCGAGCACGACGAGTTCATGACGTTCGACGACGTCGTGGCCCTGCTCGGCGCGGACGTCGCCACCCGGCTGCGGGACCTCACCCTCGAGGTCTACCGGCGCGGCGCCGAGTCCGCCGCGCAGGGCGGGATCCTGGTCGCCGACACCAAGCTGGAGTTCGGCCGGGACGCCACCGGTGAGATCGTCCTGGGCGACGAGGTGCTCACCCCGGACTCGTCCCGGTTCTGGCCGGTCGACTCCTACGAGCCGGGCCGCCCGCAGTTCTCCTTCGACAAGCAGTACGTGCGGGACTGGTCGGCCTCGCTGGACTGGGACCGCACCGCGCCCGGCCCGGAGGTGCCCGACGACGTGGTGCAGGTGGTGCGGGACCGGTACGCCGAGGTGTACCGGCGGATCACCGGGAAGACCTGGGAGTCCCCGACCGCCTGACGATCTGCCGGGCCGCACGCCGGCGGGCACCGGCAAGGCGGCGTCCCGGGCGCGCGCCGGATCGATCAACGCGATCCCCCCGGGGTGGGGCGCGTTCGTGCTGATCGATCCTCGGTCGCGGATCGATCAGCACCTTTCCGCCTCGAACGGGGCATCAACGTGCATCTCGTGCGCGGGGCTGGAGTTGATCAGCACGAGTGCGCCCCGCGCAGGGCGAGAACGTGCGTCTCGAGCGCGGTGCAGGAATCGATCAGCGCGGTCGTGCCATGGGTGGGGCGAGAACGTGCGTCTCGAGTGCGGCGCAGGGGTCGATCAGCACGGTCCGGCCCCGCGCAGGGCGAGAACGTGCGTCTCGTGCGCCGGGCCGGGGTCGATCAGCGCGGTCGCGCCCCGCGCAGGGCGAGAACGTGAGCGTGGAGCGCTGTGCCCGGGTCGATCAGCACGGTCCTGCCCCGGCTGGGGCGCGTTCGTGCTGATCGACCCTCGGTCGCGGATCGATCAGCACCTTTCCGCCTCGAACGGGCATCACCGTGCATCTCGTGCGCCCGACCGGAGTCGATCAGCACGATCGCGCCCCGCGCAGGGCGAGATCGTGCGTCTCGCGCGCGGGGCGGGGGTCGATCAGCACGGTCGCGCCATGGGCGGGGCGAGAAGGTCCAGGTGGAGCGCCGTGCTCGGGTCGATCAGCGCGGTCGCGCCCTGGGCGAGGCGAGAACGTGCGTCTCGTGCGCCCGGCCGGGTTGATCAACGCGGTCGCTGCCCTGGGTGGGGCGAGAAGGTGCGTTTCGTGCGCCGGTCCGGGGTCGATCAGCACGATCGCGCCCCGCGCAGGGCACGAACGCGCGTGTCGGGCGCCGCGCCGGGGTTGACCTGCGCGTTGCCGTCCTGCGCAGGGCGAGAACGTGCGGGCCGGCAGCCGCACCGACGGCGACCGATGTTCCGCGCGGGTCGGGCGGAGGCGCGCACCGCCATGTCACCGCGCGGCACCGGCCGCCTCCAGCACCGCCTGCGCGGTGGGGACGTCGGTGACGAGCCGGTTGAACAGGCCCGCCTTCGCCCCGCCGAGGATGCTCGGCACCTTCTCCGACCCGACGGCGACCGCGATCGTCCGCGGCACCTTCTGCAGGATCTCCGGGGAGATCCGCACCATCCGGTCGCTGCCCGGGAACGCGATCGCGCCGCCGTCGGAGCGGTAGAAGTTCAGGCAGACGTCACCGACCCCGGCGCGCAGGCCCTCGTCGTCCAGCGGGACCGAGGTGGAGATCGAATCGCGGCCCGCGGGCGGCGCGCCGACGCCGACCAGCGCGGCGGACGCCCGGGTCCAGAACCCGGTGACCCGCCGGAACTCGGGGTCCTCGGCGAGTGTCGCGCTCATCGCCGGTGACGGCATGGCCTGGGTGAACAGGAAGTGCGGCCGGCCCTGCATCCGCTCGGCGACCGCCCGGGTGATCTCGTTGGTCTGGTGCCAGGCCTCCGGCTCGGCGACGCCGCCGACGGTCGGGACGATCTCGATGCCCGGCACCGCGGGCAGCGCCTCGTGGCTGAGCTCCCACACGGTCCGGCCGGACGACACCAGCAGCACGTCCCCGGCGGTGAGCCCGGCCTCGCGCAGCGCCTCGCCGACCGGCTCCACCAGCGTCCCGCCCAGGTCGGTGCCCGCCGCGAACGGCGCCAGCCACACCTTGTCGATCCCGAGCGCCGCGGCCAGCCGCAGCGAGTCGTCACCGCCGGTGCGCAGGGTGTCCGGGTCGTGGACCGAGATCCGCACGATCCCGACCCGCCGGGCCTCGGCGAGCAGCCGGGACACGGTCGGCCGCGACACCGTCAGCCGCTCGGCGATCGCGGCCTGGTTGAGCTCGTCCAGGTAGTACAGCCGTGCGGCCCGGTGCATGAGCCCCAGGTCACGGCGGGTGAACTCGCGCGGCGCCATCGCCGGCCTCCTTCCCCTCGGGAGGATCGTCTCGACCCCACCATAGTGCACGTTTGTTCATCTTGGAACCGATGTGTTGACGAATGTTCACGAGGGAACGCATGCTCAGAACAACCGCTCATGCCTAGGTACGCATGGCACCAATGGAGGTTCTGCCGTGGCTGTCGAAGCACCGATTCCCGCCCGGATGCAGGCCGTGGTCGTGCACGGCCCCGAGGACTACCGGCTCGAGGAGGTGGACGTCCCGAAGCCGGGGGCCGGTGAGCTGCTGATGCAGGTCGAGGCCGTGGGTGTGTGCGCGAGCGACCTGAAGTGCTACCACGGCGCCGCCAAGTTCTGGGGCGACGACAACCGCCCCGCCTGGGCCCAGACCGGCGTCACCCCCGGGCACGAGTTCGTCGGCCGGATCGTCGACGGCGACGCCGAGGGCCTGGCCCGGCACGGCGTCGAGGTCGGCGACCGTGTCGCCTGTGAGCAGATCGTCCCGTGCGAGGAGTGCCGCTACTGCCGGCGCGGCCAGTACTGGATGTGCGGCCCGCACGACATGTTCGGCTTCCGCAACTTCAACGGCGCGATGGCCCAGTACATGCTGGTCCCGACCCGCGCACGGGTTCACAAGGTCTCGCCGGAGCTGGAGCCGCACCACGCCGCGTTCGCCGAGCCGCTGTCCTGCGCGCTGCACGCGGTCGAGCGGGCCACGATCTCGTTCGACGACGTCGTGGTCGTGGCCGGCTGCGGCCCGATCGGGCTGGGCCTGATCGCCGGCGCCCGGGCCAAGAACCCGAAGCTGCTGATCGCCCTGGACCTCGACGACGACAAGCTCGAGCTGGGCCGGCGCACCGGCGCCGACCTCACGATCAACATCGCGAGGGAGGACGCCGTCGCCCGGGTCAAGGAGCTGACCGACGGCTACGGCGCCGACGTCTACCTGGAGGGCTCGGGCGCGGTCCCGGCCGTCGCACAGGGCCTCAACCTGCTGCGCAAGCTCGGCACGTTCGTCGAGTACTCGGTCTTCGGCTCCGAGGTGACCGTCGACTGGTCGATCATCTCCGACGACAAGGAGCTCGACGTCCGCGGCGCCCACCTCGGCCCGCACTGCTGGCCCGCCGCGATCAAGATGCTGGAGGACGGCAAGCTCCCGATCTCCGACATCTGCACCCACCAGGTGCCGCTCGCGGACTTCCAGAAGGCCCTCGACCTGGTCGGCGACACCACGGGTGCGTCGGTCAAGGTCTCGATCCTCCCGAACGCCTGAGGAGCCGACGATGAGCAACGGAGCCGTCCGCGAGACCTTCCTCGACCGCATCGGCATCCCGCACACGCTGCGCTGGGGCTTCCTCGGCGTGCTGGTCTTCATGACCGGCAACGGGACCGAGTCCAACTTCATCTCACCGCACATCGAGGCGGTCCTCGGGTCGCCCGAGGCCACGGTCGCGACGATCATCAGCGGCTACAGCCTCGCCGTCCTGGTCGCCAGCTACCTCTCCGGGGCGCTCGCCGACCTGTGGGGCCCGCGCCGGGTGATGACCCTCGGCGTGGTCATCTGGGTGGTCTTCGAGGTGCTGTTCCTGCTGAGCCTGCAGCTCGGCAGCCTCCCCCTGGTCGCGCTGACCTACTTCCTGCGCGGCTTCGGCTACCCGCTGTTCGCGTTCGCGTTCCTGGTGTGGATCAACGTGGTCACGCCGTACGAGCGCAACGGCGTCGCCGTCGGGTGGTTCTACGTCATGTTCACCGGTGGCCTGCCCACCCTCGGCTCGCTGTTCGCGATCGGCATGATCCCCGCGTTCGGCGGGTCCACCGGCGGTGAGACCGCCGCGATGGTCGGCTCGACCGCGCTGGTCGTAGCCGGCTACCTGATCGCCCGGTTCGGCGTCCGCGAGCAGCACGCGAACACCCGGCTGGCCCCGGCCGGCGAGACGACCGCCCAGGTGGTCACCGCCGGCCTGCGGCTGACCGCACGCAGCCCCAAGATCCTCATGGGCTTCCTCGTCCGGCTGATCAACACCGCACCGCAGTACGGCATGTTCATCATCCTGCCGACGGTCATCGCCACCGACCTCGGTTGGGGACAGAGCCGCTGGCTGACCATGACCGTGTTCGTCTACGCGACCAACATCGGGGTCAACGCGGTCTTCGGCTGGGTCGGCGACAAGTGGGGCTGGCGCCGCACCGTCCAGTGGTTCGGCGTGTTCGGCTCCGCGGTCGGCCTGCTGCTGTGGTGGTACGTGCCGCACGCCGTGCCGGCCGGCTCCACCTGGGGGTTCTGGGTCTCGGTCGCCGCGGGCTGCGTGTTCGGCTGCCTGCTCGCCGGGTTCGTCCCGATGGGCGCGATCATGCCGGCGCTGGCACCCGACCACAAGGGCGCCGCGATGGCCATGTACACCACCGCCGCCGGTGGCGCCGCGTTCCTCGGCTCCGGTGTCGTCGCCCTGATGCTCGCGCTGGGCACCGGCAACGTCGGCGTCGTCTGGGCCTTCGTCGCCCTCTACGCCGCGGCCTTCGTGATGGTCTCGTTCCTCGACGTCCCCCAGGACGCGGCCGAGACCCGCGAGCCGGCCGCCACCCCCGTCAGCGGTTCCTGAGGAGGGGACATGACCAGGATCTTCGACGACCCGGCCGAGTTCGCCGACGACCAGCTCGCCGGTTTCCTCGACCTCTACGCCGACCGCGTCCGCGGGGTGCACGGCGGTGTGGTCGCCCACCGGGGCGACCAGCCGCAGGTCGCCGTGGTGATCGGCGGCGGGTCGGGCCACTACCCGGCGTTCTGCGGGACGGTCGGGCCCGGCCTGGCGCACGGCGCCGTCGTCGGGAACATCTTCACCTCGCCGTCGGCGGCCCAGGCCTACTCGGTGGGCAAGGCCGCCGACCAGGGCCGGGGCGTGATCTTCAGCTTCGGCAACTACGCCGGTGACGTCATGAACTTCGGCATCGCGGCCGAGCGGCTGCGGGCAGAGGGGATCGACGCCCGGATCGTGATCGTCACCGACGACGTCGCCTCCGCCGACACCGAGGAGAAGCGCCGCGGCATCGCCGGCGACTTCACGGTGTTCAAGGTGATGGGCGCGGCCGCCGCACAGGGCCTCGGCATCGACGAGGTGGAACGGCTGGGCCGGGCGGCGAACGCCGCCACCCGCACCCTGGGCGTCGCGTTCTCCGGGTGCACGATGCCCGGCGAGGACGAGCCGCTGTTCACCGTCCCGGAGGGGCACCTCGGGCTCGGGCTGGGCATCCACGGCGAGCCCGGCATCCGGGACGTCCCGATGCTCCCGGCCCGCGAGCTCGCCGACCTGCTGGTCGCCGAGGTGTTGAAGAACGCCCCGGCCGGCGCGCCGCACCGGGTCGGCACGATCCTCAACGGGCTCGGCACCACGAAGTACGAGGAGCTGTTCCTGCTCTGGGGGCACGTGTCGGCGCGGCTGCGCGACGCCGGGTGCGAGATCGTCGACCCGGAGGTCGGCGAGCTCGTGACCAGCCTCGACATGGGCGGCTGCTCGCTGACCCTCATGTGGCTGGACGACGAGCTGGAGCCGCTCTGGCGGGCCGACGCCTACACGCCCGCCTACCGCAAGGCGGCCGCCCCGCTGGCCGCGCTGCGCGCGCCGGGCGCCGACGAGCTGGCCGAGGACGCCGCCGTCGTCACCGCCCCGGAGGCGAGCGAGGCCGCGCGCGGGCTGGCCGCCACCGTCCGGGCCGCACTCGTCGCCGTCGAGGACACGATCCGCGAGCACGAGCACGAGCTCGGCCGGATCGATGCCGTCGCCGGGGACGGCGACCACGGCCGCGGCATGCTCAAGGGCATCACCGCGGCCACCGCCCGGGTCGCCGGCGCCGGCGAGGAGGTCGGCGGTGGCTGGCTGCTCCAGCAGGCCGGGCAGGCCTGGGCGGAACGGGCGGGCGGCACGTCCGGGGTCCTGTGGGGCGCGGCGCTGGAGGCACTGGGCCGCCGGCTCGGTGACACCGCCCAGACGTACCCGGCCGCCGAGGTGGCCGCCGGGGTCCGTGAGTTCGCGACGACGATCCAGCAGCTCGGCGGGGCCGCGCTCGGCGACAAGACGCTGCTGGACGCGTTGCTGCCGTTCGCCGAGGAGCTGGAGCGGCGGGTCGGCGGGGGCGAGGGGCTCGCCCCGGCCTGGGTGGCCGCCGCGGAGGTCGCGACGGCACGGGCACGGCAGACCGCCGAGCTGCGGCCCCGGATCGGGCGCGCGCGGCCGCTGGCGGACAAGAGCGTGGGGACCCCCGACGCGGGGGCGATCTCGATGGGACTGGTGGTCACCGCCGTCGGTTCCGTTCTGGAGGAGAGCAAGTGAGCGACAAGCTGCGCATCGTGGTCGGCGCCGACGACGCCGGGTTCGACTACAAGGAGCGCCTCAAGGCCGACCTGCAGGCCGACGACCGGGTCGCCGAGGTGATCGACGTCGGCGTCGGCCCGGACGGGCACACGGCCTACCCGCACATCGGCGTGGCCGCGGCCCGGAAGGTCGCCGACGGCGAGGCGGACCGGGCACTGCTGGTGTGCGGCACCGGCCTCGGCGTGGCGATCTCGGCGAACAAGGTGCCCGGCATCCGGGCCGTGACCGCGCACGACACGTTCTCGGTGGAGCGCTCGGTCAAGTCCAACGACGCCCAGGTGCTGTGCTTCGGGCAGCGCGTCGTCGGGATCGAGCTGGCGCGCAAGCTGGCGTCCGAGTGGCTGGACCACCGGTTCGACCCGCAGAGCGCCTCCGCGGCGAAGGTCGCCGCGCTGAACGACTACGACAGCCGCGACGGCGAGCCGCTCGCCGTGGCACAGCCGGTGGGGACGGACTGCTGATGTTCGATCTGACGGGCCGGGTCGCGCTGGTCACCGGTGCGGCCTCCGGTATCGGGGCGGAGGTGGCGTCCGCGCTGGCCGCGCAGGGCGCCACGGTCGCCGGGGCGGACCTGAAGGAGGACGGCCTGGACGGCTGCGCCTCGGCGCACCGGGTCGACGTCGCCGACCCGGACGACGCCGAGCGCTGCGTCGGCGAGGTCGTCGACCGGCACGGCCGGCTGGACGTCCTGGTCAACTCGGCCGGCATCGCGCTGCTCGCGCCCGCGCTGGACCTGGGGATCGACGAGTGGCGCCGGACGCTGGACGTCAACCTCACCGGGTCCTGGCTGATGGCCAAGGCGGCCGGACGGGTGATGGTCGAGCAGGGCCGCGGGCGGATCGTGAACCTGGCCTCGCAGGCGGCGAGCAGCGGGCTGGAGAAGCACGCCGCGTACTGCGCGTCCAAGGCCGGGATCAACGGGCTGACCCGCACGCTCGCCGTCGAGTGGGGCCCGCACGGCGTGACGGTGAACGCGGTCTCGCCGACCGTCGTCCTCACCGAGCTCGGGCGGAAGGTGTGGGACAACCCGGCCGGCGACGCGCACCGGGCGGAGATCCCGGCGCGGCGGTTCGCCGAGCCGCCGGAGATCGCCGCGGCCGTGGTGTACCTGGCCTCGGACGAGGCCGCCATGGTCAACGGTGCCGAGCTGAAGGTGGACGGCGGCTTCACGGCGCGCTGACCGACGTGCGGGCGTCGCCGGGGGGACCGGTGGGACTCACGCAGGGTTCATCTCCGTCGGGTTCCCTGGGGGCATGAGCACGCTGCTGGTGTCGCTGTCCGGCCTGACCGACGCCACCGACGCCGACCGGGCCCGGGCCGTCGCGTTCGCCGCCGAGCTCGACCGCCTCGGCGTGCCGCTCACCCATCTCGTGCAGCCCAAGGGGCCCGAGCACGCGCTGCGGCGGGGTGACGACCTGGTCCGCTGGATCGCGGGCCGGGTCGGCGCCGGCGACGACGTCCTGCTGCACGGCTACGACCACACCGCCGACCCGGTGGGGTCCTGGCAGAACGGGGCCGTGCCCCGGATCGGCCGGCGGAGCGAGTTCGGGGCGCTGCCCCGGCACGAGGCGGGCCTGCGGCTGACCGCCGCCCGGCGGGTCCTCACCGCGACCGGGCTGTCCACGGACGGGTTCGCGGCGCCGCGCTGGGTCGCCTCCGCCGGCACCCTCGAGGCGCTCGCCGAGCACGGCTTCGGCCTGTGCGCCGACGAGACCTCGCTGCGCGTGCCCGGCGGGCCGGTGCTGCGGGCGAAGGTGCTGACCTTCCGCAGCTCGGAGCCGTGGCTGGGGTCCGAGAGGGCGACGGGGGACCGCCGCCGGGGCCGTGCACTTCAGCAGCAGGCCGTCCGGATCGCCGACCGCGGCGGCATCGTGCGGATCGCGCTGCGGGCCAAGGACCTCCGTAAGCCACACCGGGCCGACGCGGCGCTGGCCGCCGTCGACGCCGCCCGGAACGCCGGTGCGGCCGGTGCGGTCCACCGTGGCCTGTTCCCGGCCGCCGCGCCCGCGGCCTGACCCCCCGACCACCCGGCGAAGGGCCCGGTTGTCCACAGTGTGTGTCTGCCTGTGGACAACCGGTGCCACCTGTGGACGGAGCCGGCCGGTCAGCCGGACCGGCGCTCGCCGAGCACGCAGAACTCGTTGCCCTCGGGGTCGGCGAGCACCGTCCACGGCTGGTCCGAGTGCTGCCCGATGTTGACCTTCGTCGCGCCCAGCATGAGCAGCCGCGCGACCTCCGAGTCCCGCACGCCGTCCGGGCGCAGGTCGATGTGCATCCGGTTCTTGGTCCGCTTCCCCTCCGGGACCGCCACGAAGACCATCCCCGGGGTGACACCCTCGGCCGGCTGGATCTCGAACTCCTGCGGCGAGGCGTTCACCACCACCCAGTCCAGCGCCTCGGCCCACCAGCGGCCCAGCCGTACCGGGTCCCGGGCGTCCACGACGACCTGCTCCCAGCGCATCCCCATCAGGTGCCGACCGCCCCGTACGTCAGCTGCATGCCACCAGCATCCCGCGTCGGCGGCCGTTCGTCCGGGTGGGTGAGGTCGGCGCGTCGCCCCGGGCGTCGATGAGTTCCCCCCGCGGGCCCGGTCCACCGGACATGGACACACGCACCCTTCATCTCGACGACGCCGACATCGTCTACGACGTCCACGGCCCCGACCCGGCACCTGGTGAGCCAACGCTGCTCGCGATCGGCCAGCCGATGGACGCCTCCGGGTTCCGCGCGCTCGCCGCGCAGCTGCCGGACCGCCGGGTGGTCGCCTATGACCCGCGTGGTCTCGGGCGCAGCACGCGGCGCGACGGGCGCACCGACAACGACCCGCACGTGCAGGCCGCCGACGTGCACGCCCTGATCGGCGCGATCGGCGGGCCGGTGGACCTGCTCGCCAGCAGCGGGGGAGCGGTGACGGCGCTGACGCTCGTCGAGGCCCACCCGGACGACGTCCGGGTGCTGGTCGCGCACGAGCCACCGCTGATCGGCGAGCTCCCCGACTCCGGCGCCGCCTGGCGGGCCTGGCGCGACGTCCGCGAGGTCTACGACACGAAGGGCTGGGGCGCCGGGATGGCCGCCTTCATCAGCTACACGTCGTGGTCCGGCCCGTTCACCGAGGAGTACTTCGCCGCCGGGCCGCCGGACCCGGCCGCCTTCGGCCTGCCCACCGACGACGACGGCTCGCGTGACGACCCGCTGCTGTCCGACCGCTCGGCGGCCGTGCTCCGGGTGGTACCCGACGCCGGGGCGCTCGCCGCCGCACCGACGCGGGTGGTGCTCGCGGTCGGCGAGGAGACCGGTGACACGTGCACCGCGCGGACCACGCGGGCGCTCGCCGCCCGGCTCGGGCAGGACGTCGTCGTCTTCCCGAGCCACCACGGCGGCTTCGCCGGCGACGAGTTCGGCTACCCGGGCAAGCCCGCCGAGTTCGCGGCGCGGCTGGTCGAGGTCCTCGACCAGGGGTGAGGGCCGGCACGTCGAGCCCAGGTGCGGGTTCACCGTAGGCTGAGCGTCGTGGCCAGAGTGGTGGTGGACGTGATGCCCAAGCCCGAGATCCTCGACGTCCAGGGTCAGGCCGTGACCCGGGCGCTCGGCCGGATCGGCGTGTCCGGGGTGAGCGGGGTGCGGCAGGGCAAGCACTTCGAGCTCGAGGTCGACGAGGGGATCGACGACGAGACCCTGCACCGGCTCGCCGGCTCCCTGCTGGCGAACCCGGTGATCGAGGACTGGACGGTGACCCGGCTGTGAGCCGTGTCGGTGTGATCACCTTCCCCGGCACGCTCGACGACGTCGACGCCGCCCGCGCGGTCCGCCGCGCCGGCGCCGACGCCGTCCCGCTGTGGCACGGCGACCACGACCTGGCCGGCGTGGACGCGGTCGTCGTCCCGGGCGGGTTCTCCTACGGCGACTACCTGCGGGCCGGGGCGATCGCCTCGCTCGCGCCGATCATGCGCGAGGTCGTCGAGGCGGCCGGGCGCGGGCTGCCGGTGCTCGGCATCTGCAACGGGTTCCAGATCCTCTGCGAGGCCCACCTGCTGCCCGGTGCGCTGGTCGCCAACGCCGGGATGCACTTCCTGTGCCGGGACCTGGTACTGACCGTGGAGAACGCACGGACCGCCTGGACCCGGGACTACACGGCGGGCGACGAGCTGATGATCCCGCTGAAGTCGCAGGAGGGCCGCTACGTCGCCGACCCCGCCACCCTGGACCGGCTGGAGGGCGAGGGTCTCGTCGCGTTCCGGTACCGCGACGGCGCGCCGAACGGCTCGTCGCGGGGGATCGCCGGGATCACCAACCCGGCCGGGAACGTCGTCGGGCTCATGCCGCACCCGGAGCACGCGACGAGCGCGCTCACCGGGCCGTCCGCGGACGGGTTGGGGCTGTTCACCTCGGCACTGGCGCAGGTCACCGCCTGAGGTCGTGAGCCGGGTCTCGGGGGCGGGGGATCGCTGCGGCGGGCCGTCTACCCTGGCGCCGTGACGCAGTCCCAGGTGCAGGCCGATTCCGTCAAGCACGCCGAGGCGACGCCGGAGCAGCCGCAGCCCTACCGCGAACTGGGCCTCAAGGACGACGAGTACGCCCGCATCCGGGAGATCCTCGGCCGCCGGCCCACCGACGCCGAGCTGGCGATGTACTCGGTGATGTGGAGCGAGCACTGCTCGTACAAGTCGTCGAAGGTGCACCTGCGGTACTTCGGCGAGACCACCACCGACGAGATGCGCTCCGCGATGCTCGCCGGGATCGGGGAGAACGCCGGTGTCGTCTCGATCGGCGACGGCTGGGCGGTGACGTTCAAGGTCGAGTCGCACAACCACCCGTCCTACGTGGAGCCGTACCAGGGTGCGGCGACCGGCGTCGGCGGCATCGTCCGCGACATCATGGCGATGGGCGCCCGCCCGATCGCGGTCGGCGACCCGCTGCGGTTCGGCCCGTGCGAGGCCGACGACACCGCCCGGGTGCTGCCCGGCGTCGTCGCCGGCGTGGGCGGCTACGGCAACTGCCTGGGCCTGCCGAACGTGGCCGGCGAGGTCGTGTTCGACCCCTCCTACGCGGGGAACCCGCTGGTCAACGCGCTCTGCGTGGGCGCGCTGAAGGCCGAGGACCTGCACCTGGCGTTCGCCTCCGGGACCGGCAACAAGATCATCCTGTTCGGTGCGACGACCGGGCTGGACGGCATCGGCGGCGTCTCGGTGCTCGCCTCCGAGACGTTCGACGAGACCACCGGCGGTACCGGACGGAAGAAGCTCCCCAGCGTGCAGGTGGGCGACCCGTTCACCGAGAAGGTCCTCATCGAGTGCTGCCTGGAGCTGTTCGGGTCCGGGCTGGTCGTCGGCATCCAGGACCTCGGTGGCGCCGGCCTGGCCTGCGCGACCTCCGAGCTGGCCTCCGCCGGGGACGGCGGCATGCGGGTCGACCTCGACGAGGTCCCGCTGCGGGCCACCGGCATGACCGCGGCCGAGATCCTCTCCTCCGAGTCGCAGGAGCGGATGTGCGCCGTCGTGAAGCCCGAGGACGTCGACGCCTTCCTCGACGTCTGCCGCAAGTGGGACGTGCTCGCCTCGGTGATCGGTGAGGTCACCGAGGGCGACCGGCTGGTCATCACCTCCGGCGGCGAGACCGTCGTCGACGTCCCGCCGCGCACCGTCGCCCACGAGGGCCCGGTCTACCGCCGCCCGGTGGCCCGCGACGACGTGAAGCAGGACGCGCTGAACGCGGACGACCCGGAGAAGCTGCCCCGCCCGGAGGCGCCCTCCGAGCTGCGGGCCGAGGTGCTGCGGATGGCGGCCGCGCCGAACCTCGCGAGCCGGTCCTGGGTCACCGACCAGTACGACCGCTACGTGCGCGGCAACACGGTCGCCGCGCACGGCGCCGACGCCGGCGTCGTCCAGGTCGACGAGGAGACCGGCCGCGGGATCTCCGTCGCGACCGACTGCAACGCCCGGTTCGTCGCGCTGGACCCGTACACCGGTGCGCAGCTGGCGCTCGCCGAGGCCTACCGCAACGTCGCCACCTCCGGGGCGGTCCCGCTGGCCGTCACCGACTGCCTGAACTTCGGGTCGCCGGAGGACCCGCACGTCATGTGGCAGTTCCAGCAGGCCGTGCGCGGGCTCGCCGACGGCTGCGCGGTGCTCGGCACCCCGGTGACCGGCGGGAACGTCAGCTTCTACAACCAGACCGGGACGACCGCGATCCTCCCGACCCCGGTCGTCGGCGTCCTCGGTGTGATCGACGACGTGACCACGGCGGTCCCGGCCGGGTTCGCCGGGGCCGATGGCGACGCGGTCGTCCTGCTCGGGACGACCGCCGCCGAGTTCGGCGGCTCCGAGTGGGCGCACGAGGTGCACGGGCACCTCGGCGGGCGCCCGCCGGCCGTCGACCTGGAGCACGAGCGGCGCCTGGCCGGGCTGCTGGCGTCGGCGGCGGGCGACGGCGTGCTCACCGGCAGCCACGACCTGTCCGACGGGGGCCTGGCCCAGGGCCTGGTCGAAGCCGCCCTGGCCGGGAACCGGGGCGCCCGGATCGACCTCGCCGCCGTGCACGGCGACGCGTTCACCGCGCTGTTCTCCGAGTCCGCCGGGCGGGTCCTGGTCACGGTCGCGGACGCGGACGCCTTCCTCGCCCGGGCCGCCGAGGCCGGCGTGCCCGCGGCGCGGATCGGCGAGACCGGCGGCACCGCGCTGCACCTGGGCGACGCCGTCGGCGAGCTGGCCCTCGACGAGCTGCGGACCGCGTGGGAGGGCACCCTCCCGGCCCGGTTCGGCCCCGTCTCGGTGTGACCGACCCGATCCACGACTGGCTGGCGGGCGGCCCGGAACCCGACCGGGCCACCCGCAAGGCCGCCGTCAAGGAATCCCTCGCCGAGCTGGCGCGGCGGGCACCGGGGCACAGCGTCGAGGTCCGGGTCCCGCCGTTCGGCGCCGTCCAGTGCATCGAGGGGCCCCGGCACACCCGTGGCACCCCGCCGAACGTCGTCGAGACCGACACCCGCACCTGGCTCGCGCTCGCCCGGGGCGTCACGCGCTGGGACGACGCCGTCGCCGACGGTTCGCTCCGGGTGTCCGGGGCCCGGGCCGGGGAGGTGGCAGCGGAGCTGCCCGTGAGTGGTTATCAGGGTCAGGACCCTGATAACCACTCACGAGTCACGGAGTGACCTCCCTCCCGGACCTGGGTGAAGCCCGCGCGGCCCGCGTACGATCACGGATTGGTCCGGTACGCCGCCAGTCGAGGAGCGCCGCGTTGAGTTCCGTCCGGAACGAGCACGTCAGCCCTGCACCCGCCACCGCGGCGGCTGCCGTACCCGAGTCCGGGCCCGAGGAGACCGGCCCCCGCGAGGAGTGCGGGGTCTTCGGTGTCTGGGCCCCGGGCGAGGACGTGGCCAAGATGTCGTACTACGGCCTCTACGCGCTGCAGCACCGCGGCCAGGAGGCCGCCGGCATCGCCGTCTCGGACGGCAGGCGAACGGTCGTCTTCAAGGATCTCGGCCTGGTCAGCCAGGTGTTCGACGAGCAGACGCTGTCCTCGCTGCGGGGCCACCTGGCGGTCGGGCACTGCCGCTACTCGACGACCGGCGCCACGACCTGGGAGAACGCCCAGCCGACGTTCCGCACCACGGAGACCGGGTCCGGCGTGGCGCTGGGCCACAACGGCAACCTGGTCAACACCGCCGAGCTGCGCGAGGACGTCGCCCGGCTGGAGGGCAACCGGCGCTCCGGGCTGCGTGCCACCACCGACTCCGACCTGGTCACCGAGCTGCTCGCGGCCGGCGCCGACGACCTCGGCCTCTACGAGGCGGCGCTGCGGCTGCTGCCGCGGCTGCGCGGCGCGTTCTCGCTGGCCTTCTCCGACGAGACCACGCTCTACGCGGCCCGCGACCCGCAGGGCGTCCGCCCGCTCGTCCTGGGCCGCCTGGAGCGGGGCTGGGTCGTCGCCTCGGAGACGGCGGCGCTGGACATCGTCGGCGCCTCGTTCGTCCGCGAGGTCGAGCCCGGCGAGCTCATCGCGATCGACGCCGACGGCATCCGCAGCCAGCGCTTCGCCGCTCCGGAGCCGAAGGGCTGCGTGTTCGAGTACGTCTACCTGGCCCGCCCGGACACCCACATCGCCGGCCGGTCGGTGTACGACACCCGGGTCGAGATCGGCCGTCGGCTGGCCGAGGTGCACCCGGTCGAGGCCGACCTGGTCATCCCGGTCCCGGAGTCCGGCACCCCGGCCGCGATCGGCTACGCCCAGGGCTCCGGCATCCCCTACGGCCAGGGCCTGGTCAAGAACGCCTACGTCGGCCGCACCTTCATCCAGCCCAGCCAGACGATCCGCCAGCTCGGCATCCGGCTCAAGCTGAACCCGCTGCGCAACGTCATCCGGGGGAAGCGCCTCGTGGTCGTCGACGACTCGATCGTCCGGGGCAACACCCAGCGCGCCCTGGTCCGGATGCTGCGCGAGGCCGGCGCGGTCGAGGTGCACGTGCGGATCGCGAGCCCGCCGGTGCGCTGGCCCTGCTTCTACGGCATCGACTTCGCCAGCCGGGCCGAGCTGATCGCGAACGGCGCCGACACCGAGGGCGTCCGCCGCTCGATCGGCTCCGACACCCTCGGCTACGTGTCGGTGGACCAGATGGTCGCCGCCTCCGAGCAGCCGCGCTCGCGGCTGTGCTGCGCCTGCTTCGACGGCGACTACCCGATCCCGCTGCCGGACGAGGCGAAGCTCGGCAAGCACCTCCTCGAGGACGCTCCCGCCCCGGCGGCCTCCGGCGCCGCATCTGGCGATCCCGGCCCGCTGGCCGTCGGATACGGTGCCGGGGAGGCACTGAGCCGGCCCTGAGCCGGACCGCCGCCGCGACACGCCGTCCACCCGCACCGCACCTGGAGAACCGACCCATGTCCTCGACCGAGCCCGGCACCGCCAGCTATGCATCGGCCGGGGTGGACATCGACGCGGGGGAACGGGCCGTGGAGCAGTTCCGCCCGTTCGCCGAGAAGGCCACCCGGTCCGAGGTGATGGGCGGGATCGGCGGGTTCGCCGGGCTGTTCGCCGCGAAGTTCTCCAAGTACGCAGAGCCGGTGCTCGCCGCGTCCACCGACGGCGTCGGCACCAAGGTCGCGATCGCCCAGGCGATGGACAAGCACGACACCATCGGCCAGGACCTGGTCGCGATGGTCGTCGACGACCTCGTCGTCTGCGGTGCGGAGCCGCTATTCCTGCAGGACTACATCGCCGTCGGCAAGCTGGTGCCGGACAAGGTGGCGACCCTGGTCCGTGGCGTCGCGGAGGGCTGCCAGCAGGCCGGCTGCGCGCTGCTCGGCGGTGAGACCGCCGAGCACCCGGGCCTCATGGACGCCGCCGGCTACGACCTGTCCGCGACCGGGGTCGGGATCGTGGACGCCGAGAAGATGCTGCGCCCGGAGCGGGTGCGTCCCGGTGACGTCCTGGTCGCGATGGCCTCGTCCGGGCTGCACTCGAACGGCTACTCGCTGGCCCGCCACGTGCTGCTGGACATCGCCCGGCTGCCGCTCGAGGGTGAGCTGGAGGAGTTCGACCAGTCGCTCGGCGAGGAGCTGCTCGTCCCGACCCGGATCTACGCCAAGGACTGCCTCGCGATCGCCGCCGAGACCGGGGTGCGGACGTTCGCGCACGTCACCGGGGGTGGCCTGGCCCGGAACCTGGAGCGGGTGCTGCCCGACGGGCTCGCCGCGACCGTCGAGCGCGGTTCGTGGACGCCCGCACCGATCTTCAAGCTGGTCCAGACCCGTGGCCGGGTGCACCGGGCGGAGATGGAGAAGACGTTCAACATGGGCGTCGGCATGGTCGCCGTGCTGCCGCCCGAGGACGTCGACCGGGCACTCGCCGTCCTCACCGCCCGGCACGTCCCGGCCTGGATCCTCGGCGAGGTCGGCCGGGTCGGCGACGTCGAGGGAGCCGACTCCGGCGAGCTCGGCGCCCGCGTGCAGCTGCGCGGGGAACACCCCCGGTTCTGAATCCGCCGGGGTCTCCGCCGGCGGCCGGTGACCGGCCGCAGCGGGTGGGTGCCGGGTCAGCCGGCCGGGTCGAGCCGTTCCCGCGCCGGGCCGTCGGCCAACCGGTGCGAGTCCCGCAACATCGGCGGGTGCAGTGCCGTGGCGTCACCGCGGCGGAACAGCCGCGGCGGGCGGCCGCGGCCCCCCGTGACCAGGGTGGCCGTCGGCACGAGGAAACCCTCGGTGGAGGTCACCTTGCGCTGGAAGTTGCGCGGGTCCAGCGAGGTGTCCCAGACGGCCTCGTAGACGCGGCGCAGATCGGTGACGGTGAACTCGGCCGGGCAGAACGACGCGGCCAGCGTCGTGTACTCCAGCTTGGCCCTCGCCCGCTCGACGCCGTCGGCGAGGATCGTGTCGTGGTCGAACGCGAGCGGGGGGACCCGGTCGACGGGCCACCACGCCGACGCGGCGGCCCCGCCGCCCGCGGTCGGTTCCGGCATGTCCGGCACGAACGCGAGGTAGCCCACGGAGAGCACCCGGCCGCGCGGGTCGCGATCGGGTGCCGCGTAGCTCGCGAGCTGCTCCAGGTGCCCGACGACGGCGTCGCCGGTGTCGGCCCCGGTCTCCTCGCCCAGCCGCCGGTCGGCGGTATGGACCAGGTCCTCGTCGGGGCGCACGAAGCCCCCGGGCAGCGCCCACTCGCCGAGGAAGGGCTGCTCACCCCGCTCGATGAGCAGCACGTGCAACCGGTCCGACCGCACGGTGAGCACGACGAGGTTCACGGCGACCGCGAAGAGGTTGCCGCGCATGTCGTGAACACCTCGGACGGGGGACGGGGCCGGGAACAGCGTTCATGATCTTGCCCTATCCGTCCGACCGGCGGAACCGTCCGGTACGACCGGCGTGGCGCCCGCAGCGGTGAGCGGAGGCCGGCGCCGCGCGCGAGGCGGCGCCCGAGCGGCCGGAGTCGGAACTCCGGTGCCCGGGCGCCGGTGTGCGGTTCAGCGGCGAGGGTCGTCGTCCTCGTCGTTGTACTTGGCGGCGAGGTCGGCGTACTCGCCGTACTCGTCGTCGCCGTTGTCGGTAGTAACCGCCGTCCCGCTCCCGATCTCACGCTGCAGCGCGTCGAGATCCATCGCGGGGGAGCTGTACTTGAGCTCGCGGGCCACCTTCGTCTGCTTGGCCTTGGCTCGTCCGCGCCCCATGGCTGGTCCCCCTTACAACAGGGAAGGGGCGGCCCGGTCAGCTGACACGACCCGGCGGCCCCTCTCGTCTCATCAATGTCGTGGTAATAACCGTACCTTGCTCACCCCGGAACGTGCGACGCGGCACCGCCGGAGTCACAGGCCGCCCCGGGTCCGCTCCCGCGCGGCCCGGCCCGGCGGCGGGCTCTCCGGGTCCGGTTCGTAGGAGTCCGGGTCGATCGAGGCGGGTGAGACCCGGTCGTCGACGCCCGCGGTGAGCTCCGCGTCGACCGGCACCGACCGCTTCAGCAGCGCCAGCGCCACCGGGCCCAGCTCGTGGTGCTGCACGACCGTGCCGACCCGGCCGACCGGACGCCCGTCGCGGTGGACCGGGTCCCCGGTGCGGGGCAGCTCCTCGTCCCCGGCATCCAGGTGCAGGAGCACCATCCGGCGCGGCGGACGGCCCAGGTTGGCGACCCGGGCCACCGTCTCCTGCCCGCGGTAGCAGCCCTTGGTCAGGTGGACGGCCGGCCCGATCCAGCCGACCTCGTGCGGGATGGTCCGCTCATCGGTGTCGCGGTGCAGCCGCGGCGCGCGCGACTCGACCCGCAGTGCCTCGAACGCGATCGTCCCGGCGGCCCGGGCGCCCGCGTCGGTCAACGCCTCCCACCAGGCGTCCTTGGCGTCCCGGGGCACGACGACGTCGACCGCGTCCCGCCCCGGCCACGGGGTGCGCCGGACGAACCCGCCGCCGTCCAGCCCGGTGACACCGTGCGGTGCCGGCGGCAGCGGCAGGCCGGCCCGCTCGAGCACGGCGGGGACCTCCGGGCCGACGACGCTCAGCACGGCGAGCTCGGCCGTGGCGTCGCGCGGCTCGACCTTCGACCAGAACACCATCTTCGTCAGGTAGTCGAGCAGCGGTGCCCCGTCGCCCGGCTCGGTGTCCAGGTACACGGTGTCCCCGGTGGCGGCGACGGCCATGTGGTGCAGCACCCGGCCCTGCGCGTCCAGCACCAGAGCCTCGGTGCCCGTGTCCGGGGGGAGCTCGCTGACGTGCTGGGTGAGCAGCAGGTGCAGCCAGGCCAGGCGTTCCTCACCGGTCACCGCGAGGACGTCGCGGTGGCTCCGGTCGACGACCGCGGACGAGCGGGCCATCGCCCGCTGCTCGGCCGGTGGGTCGCCGTGGTGGGCCGGGACGGCGGCGTCCGGGTCCGGCGTCTCGTCGGTGTGCTGCTCGGGTCCGGGTGTGGTCACCGATCTCCCTTCGCGGCCGCCGGGTCCGCGGGGGCCGCGTCGTCGTCCGGGTGGTCGTGCTCGCGGGCGCACTGCGCGCAGGTACCCGACAGTGCCACGTGCGTGGCGTCGAGGTGGAAACCCAGCTCGTCGAGCGTGCGTCTCGCCACATCGGACAGCAGCTCGACGGGCGCCTCGTCCACCCGCCCGCAGCGGTGGCAGACGAGGTGCACGTGCCGGTGCCGGTACTCGGAGTAGGTCGGCGCACCGTGCCCGAGGTGGGCGTGCCGGACGACGCCGAGCTCCTCCAGCAGGTCCAGCGTCCGGTAGACGGTCGTGATGTTGACGGCAGGCGCGGTCGCCTGGACGTGCGTGCACACCTGCTCGGGCGTCGCGTGCCCCAGCTCGCGCACCGCGTCCAGCACGAGTTGGCGTTGCGGGGTCATCCGCAGACCGCGCTTGTGCAGCGTGCCCTTCAGCGAGGAGTCCACGCGGCCGATGGTATTCCGTCGGGACCGGTACCCTCACGGCACGAGAACGGTAGCCGCGCATCGTGTCATGCGATCGCCCGTCACGGGAGCCGCCACGCCGGTGGATGATCCGCGCGTGCCGCGGAGTTCGCCGCGACGGCGCAGGCGCGGCTACCCTGTTCGTCGGGGTCGAGCCGGGTGCGCCCGGGTGCGGTGGCCCTGCGCAATGCCGGACGACCTGTGAGGAGAGGCGATGACGGCAGACGGGGCGGACCGCCCGGGCGGGCCCCCGCGGTTCGACGTCGTACTCCGCGGATACGACCGCAAGCAGGTGGACGAGCACGTCGTCCAGATGCAGCGGCTGATGAGCCGGATGCGGGCGGACATCGACGCGCTGCGGAGCCGGCCGGCCCCGCCGATGCCGGTACCGCCCCCCGGCGGGTTCACGGGCCCGCCTGGTGCGCCCGGCCCCGGTCCGCATCACGGTCCGCCGCGGCCCGGCCCGCGTCCCGCGCCGCACGACGCCGCGGCCGGCGGCGTCGACTCCTTCTCCGAGCGGATGCAGGCCATCCTGCAGAAGGCCGAGGAGGAGGCCGAGGAGATCCGGGCCAAGGCGAAGGCGGACGCCGAGCGTGTCACCGCCGAGGCCCGCAAGCAGGTGGATCGTGCCCGGGCCGACGCCGACCGCGCCCGTGAGCACGGTGACAAGCTGCGCGCCGAGGTCGGGGAGCTGACCCGGCGCCGCGACGAGCTGCGTGCCGAGGTCGCGCGGTCCGGCGATGGTCCGCAGGGCCCGCAGTCCGGAGTGAACGGTGCGTCCCCCTCCGGAGCGGCCGCGGCCCAGGGGGCCGGCCAGCACGACTCGGGCTCCGCGTCGCGGCCCGGCCCGCGCCCGCAGCCCGGGCCCGCCCAGCAGGGCGCCGGTGTCCCGGCGCACCAGGGTGGCCGCCCGGATCAGGATCACGCGGTGGGCCAGCAGGGCGCGCGCCCGGCTGCGTCCGGGCAGCAGGACCGCGGTGCCCCTGGTGCGTCGACACCCGGCCCGGCCGACCGGCCCGCGATGCAGCCGGCGAGCGGGCAGGGCGCTCCGTCCGGCGGCCAGGGGGCGTCCGGCCAGCAGGGCATGCCTGCTCAGCAGAGCAAGCAGGGCGCGCCCGGCCAGCACGGTCCGCAGGGCGCGCCGGGCCAGCAGGGTCAGCAAGGCGCGCCGAGCCAGCACGGTCAGCAGGGCGCGCCCGGCCAGCAGGGCGCCCTCGGCCAGCAGGCGCAGCAGGGTGCGGCCGGCAAGCAGGGACAGCAGCCGGGTGCCGCGGCGGCGCAGGCCGGTCCGCGGCCGTCGCCCCGGCCGTCGCCCGCGCCGCGGCCCGGACCCGGCGCTCCGGCCGGTCAGGGTCAGCAGGGCGGCCCGCGCCAGGGTCAGTCCGGTCAGCAGGTCCGGCCGGGCGGCGAGAACCGGCCGGGCGCCCCCGGCCAGCCGGGGCAGCCGGGCAAGCCGGGGCAGCAGGCCGGCGTGTCGGGTAGCCAGGAGCGCCCGGGTCAGCAGGGTCAGCCGGGCGGTCAGGACCGCTCGAGCGCACCGGGCCCCCAGGGGCGGTCGGGCGCCCAGGACCGCCCGGGCACACCAGGTCCGCAGGATCGGTCGGGCGCCCAGGACCGCCCGGGCACACCGGGTTCGCAGGGTCGGTCGGGCAGCCAGAGCCGCCCGAGCGCGCCCGGCGATGCCGGCAAGCCGCAGACCGGCCTGCCGGGTAAGCCCGGACAGCCGGCCGGCCAGGGCGCGCCCGGACAGCAGAGCGGTCAGGGCCAGCAGGGAGGCACGGGCCCGGACCGGGCGAGCGCCGCCCGGCCCGGCGGCGACGAGCCGGAACCCGCCGAGCTGTTCCGCCCGACGTCGACGTCCGACCCGGCGGCCGAACCCGCGACGTCCGCGGTGCCCCGCACGGACGCCGCCCGCGGTGCCGGCAAGGACGCGGAGCGGACCGTCGCGGTCGGCGCTGTCCGCCGATCCGGTGACACCCCATCGGATGGTTCGCAGAAGCCGGCGGGCGGGGACCGGAAGGACGCGTCGTCGACGTCCGCGGCGGACGCGGACCCGCCGACGACCGCCAACCCGACGGCCGCGCGCCCCGCGGGCAAGGGCGGCCCGGACGCCCCGCGCAACGGTTCCGGCCAGGCCGGCAAGGGTCAGGCAGGCCGTACCAGCGGATCCGAGTCCGCGGACGCGCCGGCGGACCGTCCCGCGAACGGCCGGCCGAGCGGTCCGAACGGCGCCGGGAACGGCGCGCCCGCCACCGGGCGGCCGAGCACGGCACAGCCGTCCTCGGGGACGCGCAGCAGCTGAGGTTCCACGCGCGCGGACCGCGGCCGTCCTAAGGTCCGGATCCATGCAGCTCGGCTCGTTCACGGCCCCGCCCCTCGCCCTCGGGGCGGTGGTGGGCGCGGGCGTGCTCGTGATCCTGATCCTGTGGGGAGTGCGGCGCGCCCGCCGGTCGACGGCGCCCGATCCGCTGCCGGTCGCTCCGCCGAGTGCCATCGACGGGCCGCAACCGTGCGCCGAGGACTGGACCGGCGAGGCCGCCGGAGGCCCGGCGGACCCGGTCCCGCCCCGGCCCCGGACGGTCGCGGACGTCGTCGCCGAGCGGGGAACCGATCCCGGCGCGCACCCGGTGCATCTCGTCCCGGTTCCCGCGCCCGCCCCGGCGGCGGGCAGGCACACCGTCCCGCACACGGAGCCGCGTACCGAGGACCTCGCCGCACCGGCGGACGAGCGACCCGACGACGCGACCCTGGCCCGGACCGAGCCGTCGACCGACCGGCGCCGTCCGCACGCGGAGGCGTCACGTGACACCACGGCCTCGGGTGACGCGTCCGCACCACGCACGGATGCACCGATTCCGCACGACGACGGGACCGGTGCGTCAGGGGCGGCGGGCGCGAACGGACCGGCGCGCGGCCGGGAGGCGGGCCCCGCTCCCGGGGGCTCCGAGTGGCACCCGGCGGGTACCGAACCGTCCGGGTCCGCGGGCTCGCGCGCGGGGACCGGCGCTGCCGGTGCCGCAGCGGCCGGCATCGCGGCCGCCGGGCTCGCGGGCACCGGCTCCCGGGGCGCCGGAGCCGCGGGCGCGGATGCCACGGACGCGAGGGCCACGGGTGCGGGTTCGGCCGATGCCGGTTCCTGGGGTTTCGGAGCGACGGGCGCGGCTGCCGCGGGCGGCGCGGACTCCGCGACCCCGAACACCGACCCTGCCGGTGCCGGGGTCACGGGCGCCGACCCCACGGGTGCCTGGTCGATGGGCGGTCATGTCTCGGGCGCAGCGGCCACCGGAGGCCGTCCCGCGACGGCCGGCTCCGCAGGTACCCCGCCCATGGACGCCGGGCGCTCCAACGCCGCGGGCTCCAACGCCGCGGGCGTCGAGGCCACGGGTGCTGATGCCGCGAGCGCTGGGGCTACTGGCTCTGATGCTGTGGGCGCTGGTGCTGCGGGTTCTGATGCCGTGAGCACTGATGCCGCGGGCGCCGATGCGGCGGGCGGCGGTGCCGAGTCGGCCGGGACGCGGGGCGCCGAGCCTCCCGGGCAGGCCGGTCCCGCGCGTCCGGGCCGCGCCGCGAGACCCGGCTCCGCGGACGACGCCACCCGCCCCCTCCCGCCCTGGTCGGTCGAGCGCACCGTCCCCGCCCACGAGGATCTGCCCCGCGATGCCGAGCGCGGGGACGTCCCGTCGGCTGCAACGCCGCCGGACGGGGTGCCCACCATCAGCCCCGCGTGGGCGGCGGGGCGCGAGCCGGTGTCCCGCGCCGTCCAGCAGGCGCTCGCCGCCCGCGCGGTGCAGCGGGCGCGGATGTACCGCGGGAGCGAGGGCGCGGACCCGGCGACCGGGGACCAGCAGGAGCTGCCGCTGACCGTGGTCCCGTCACACGCGACGGCGCCCGTCGCCGACGTCCGTGACCGCCTGCTGGGCGTGCTGCTCGCCGACCCCGCCCGGGCCGTCGACGCCGCCCGCCGGCTCGACGACTCCCGGGACCGGATCGATCAGCTCGGCGACGCGCTCCGCCGGCGTCGCGAGGACCTGGCGGGCGCGGTCCGGCACCTGCACGAGTGCGGCCTCGACCCGGTCCAGATCGGACGGCTGTCGGGGATCCCCACGGCCGACGTACGGACCATCCTGGACGGCGAGGACGCCGACCGCGGCTGACCGGCACCGCGCCCGCGCGCCCCGACCCGGGACGCCGCCGCCCGTCGAAGCACGGGCGGTACCGGGTCCGCACCGCAGCGAACCGGTCTGCGCCCGACGGGAACGGTCCGTGCCCGGATCATCCCTGCCGACATGCACCCCAGCGCGAATTGTTGATCTTTTCGAACCCTCAGCTGCATCTCGGCGGGAACGGGACCGTCCCGGGTCAGACGGAACGGCGGGTTCCCGGTTCGGGCGGGACGGGCCGCTGCTCCGTGCCCTACCCGTGCGGTGGATCGCCCGCAGTGCGGCGAAAGCGACGGCGCAGCGGCCGACGCTCATGCCAGCACGGTGAACCGGACTCCCGTCCCCGGCGCGGCCTGGGCGAGCGCCGGCAGGTCCGCCGGCTCGACGACCGCGATCACCGGGTAGCCACCGGTCGTCGGGTGGTCGGCCAGGAACACCACGGGCGGGCCGTCCGGCGGGGCCTGCACCGCACCGGTGACCATGCCCTCGCTGGGCAGCTCCCGGTCCCGGGTGTCCGGGTGCCGCGGCGGGGGCGGGCCGTCGAGCCGGATCCCGATCCGGTTGCCGTCCGGTGACACCGTCCACTCGGGACCGGCGAGGGCAGCCCGCGGATCGGTGAACCAGTCGTCGCGGGGCCCGAGCCGGACGTGCAGCCGCACCGGCCCGACCGGCACCGAGACGGGCACCGGGCCCGGCTCCGGCAGCGGCCCGGACCAGGCACCGACCGGCAGCTCGTCACCGTCGGCGACGGGCGCGGGCCCCAGCCCGGACAGCAGGTCGGTGCTGCGGCTGCCGAGCTCCGCCGCGACGTCCAGCCCACCGGCGACGGCCAGGTACACCCGCAACCCCCGGACCGGCCGCCCGATCTCCAGGCAGGCCCCGTCGGGGACGTACACGGCCGCGTGCGAGGCCGCCGGGCGCCCCCCGACGGTCACCGGCGCCGGCGCCCCGGTCACGGCGACGAGGCATCCACCGTGGACCCGGGTCCGCAGGCCACCGCCGAGCAGCTCCAGGCCGGCGGCGCCCTCCGGGTTGCCGACGAGCCGGTTCCCCAGCTCGTAGGCCGGCCCGTCGAGCGCCCCGGACGGCGGCACGCCCAGGTGCGCGTGCCCCGGCCGTCCGCGGTCGGTGACCAGGGCCTGGGGCCCGGCCCGCAGCACCTCCAGCGTGCCGCTCACCGGGCCTCGAACCGCACCCGGTCACCCGGGGTGAACAGGGACGGCCGCTCGGCCGACGGGTCGAACAGGACGATGTCGGTGCGCCCGATCAGCCGCCAGCCACCGGGGGAGCGGCGCGGGTAGACGCAGCTGTAGACGTCGGCGATTCCGACCGAGCCGGCGGGGACCGCGGTCCGCGAGCTCTCCAGCCGGGGCTGGCGCAGCGGCTCGGGCAGCCCGGACAGGTAGCCGAAGCCGGGCGCGAACCCGCAGAAGTCCACCGTGTACTCCGCGCCGCTGTGCAGGTCCACGACCTCGTCGACGGAGATGCCGGCCGTGCGGGCGACCAGCTCGAGGTCCGCGCCGTCGTAGGTCACGGGGATGGTGTGCCGGGTGCCGGTGCCGGCCTCGCCCGCGGCCGGGTCGGCCGAGCGGACCACCTCGCGCACGCGGTCCGGCGTCACGCCGGGCACCACCTCGACCAGCACCGTCCGCGCCGCGGGGACCAGCTCGGTCACCTCGGGCAGCTCCGCGGCCCGCACGGCGGCGACGATCGCCGCCACCTCGGCCCGGGAGCCCACCTCGAACAGCAGTGCCCGGCTCCCGCAGCGGCGTGGAGCGGCGTCGACCACCGCTCAGCCGACGACGCGGCGGAGCACGGCCGACATGTACGGGGCGAGCTCGCCGCCGTCCATCGCGCGCTCGTCGACGTAGGCGAGGTCGCCCTGGTTGACCAGGCCGTAGAGCCGCTTGGAGGCGACGGTGGCGCGGGCGGACGCGGTGCGGGCGACGGCGTCGGTCTCGATCTGCCAGGACCGCATGTCGCCCTTGGGTCCGTAGTAGACCTCTACCAGCCCGCTGCTGTCGGCGATCACGACCTCCAGCGAGCCGTCCTCCTGCGGGCGCCAGAACCCGCTCTCGCGCTCGAGCAGCTCGCCGATCTCCCCGTCCGGCCCGAGCAGCCAGACCCGGGACTCGAAGGTCAGGAACGCGCGCCCGTCGTGGGCGAAGGTCAGCTGCTGGCCGAAGGGCCGCGCGCCCTCGACGGCCGGGTCGACGATCTCGCCGTCACCGCGCCACACCCCGACCAGGGGCAGCACGCCGAGACACCAGTCGTGCAGGTCCGGGCCCTGCCGCAGGTTCGCGGTGTCGTCGGTGACCGGCAGGTCCGCCCACTGCGGACGGTTGCGCTGCGGCGAGTCCGGTGCCGCGTTCTCCGGCCCGGTGATCGTGGTCCGCAGCTGCTCGTCGTCGGGACTGCTCACGCGGTCGGCTCCTCGGTGTGGTCGGCGTCGTCGTCCGGGACGGGGCGGGCGGCCGGGTCGGCGGGGACACCGCCCGCGGCCGGTTCGACGACGAACAGGCGCCGGAGCAGCCACCCGGCCCAGGCGGCGGTTCCCGCGGACAGGGCGATCAGCAGCCCGGTGGAGAACCAGTGCACGGCGCGTCAGCGTACTAGCCTCCCGGGGCGGCACGCCGCCGCCCGCGTCCCGCCGAGCGACGTGTGATCGACGATCCGGCACCGATCCCGGCCGGATCCGTCCGGAACGGGTGCCGAACCGTCGATCACACGAAACGCCGCCCCGGACAGCTCGTCCGGAGCGGCGTTCGGTGTCGGCAGGACGGGCTCAGGCGACGGCGATCTCCGCCTGGTGCAGGCCCGGCCCGTCGGCGACGAGCTCGGACTGGCCGTTGCCCGAGCGGGACAGCGCGCGGACGGTCCAGGTGCCCGGCGCGGCGAAGAACCGGAAGTCACCCGAGGCCGAGGAGACGACCTCCGCGGTGAACTCGCCGGTGCCGTCCAGCAGGCGCACGAACGCGCCGCCGACCGGCTCGCCGCCGGCCACGACGCGGCCGGCCAGCACGGTCTCCTTGGACAGGTCGGTGCCCGCGGGCAGGGTCACGGACTGGTCAGGGGCTCCACACATGTCACTTCGCTCCCAGCTCGATCGGCACGCCGATCAGCGAGCCGTACTCGGTCCAGCTTCCGTCGTAGTTCTTGACGTCGGAGTGGCCCAGCAGCTCGTGCAGCACCACCCAGGTGTGGCTCGAGCGCTCGCCGATGCGGCAGTAGGCGATGGTCGCCTTGCCCTCGTCGTAGCCGGCCTCCTTGTAGAGGGCGGCCAGCTCCTCGTTCGACTTGAACGTGCCGTCCTCGTTGGCCGCCTTGGACCACGGGATGTTGATCGCGGACGGGACGTGGCCCGGGCGCTGCGACTGCTCCTGCGGCAGGTGGGCGGGGGCCAGGATCTTGCCGGAGAACTCGTCGGGCGACCGGACGTCGACCAGGTTCTTCGCGCCGATCGCGTCCACGACCTCGTCGCGGAACGCGCGGATCGAGGTGTCGGGGTCCTTGGCGGTGTAGGTGGTCGCCGGGCGGTCCTTGACGTCGGTGGTCAGGGTCCGGCCGTCGAGCTCCCACTTCTTGCGGCCGCCGTCGAGCAGCACGACCTTGTCGTGGCCGTAGAGCTTGAACTCCCAGTACGCGTAGGCGGCGAACCAGTTGTTGTTGCCGCCGTAGAGCACGACCAGGTCGTCGTTGGCGACGCCCTTGGCCGACAGCAGCTGCTCGAACTGCTCCTTGGTGACGATGTCGCGACGGACCGGGTCCTGCAGCTCGTCGGTCCAGTTCACCTTGACCGCACCGGGGAGGTGGCCCCCGTCGTAGGCGGTGGTGTCCTCGTCGACCTCCAGGAACACCACCCCGTCGGTCTCCAGGTTCTCTTCCGCCCAGTCGGCGGTGACGAGGACGTCCTCGCGGCTCATGTTTCGTTCTCTCCCGATAGGTGTGGGTGGGCGATCAGGTGCGCGCCCCGGCCGGGCCGGTGCGCAGGCGGGCGAGGAGCCCGTACAGCTCGCAGCCCAGGCAGACGCCGAAGGCCGCGTTGAGCAGGGCCGCCGCGAGCGCCGCCGCGGTGGCGACGACGCCGAGCGCGGTGAGGCCCGTCAGGTAACCGGCCGCCGCGACGGCGGTGACCACCAGCCCGACGGTCTGCGAGAAGCGGACCGGGGCGGCGTCCTCCCGCTCGGCGGGCGGCTCCAGCCGCGGCGCGAGCAGCACCCGGTACAGCACCCCGTAGGGCGCGAACCGCATGCCGGCGAACGTCGCGACGGCGAACACGACGGCCTGCGCGGTGACGAGCAGGCCGCTGCCGCTGAGCAGCACCAGCGCCAGGACGACGCTGGTCAGGGCGGCGGAGAACCGGACCCCGCGCGGATCGAGCGGCGGCTCGCCGGGCGCGGATCCGGGGTCCGTGACGGACATGGAGGGACTCCTGTTGTCGACCGGGGCAGCCGGGCGTCGCGGGGACGCGGCGGCTCAGGACACGCGGGTCAGGAGTCCAGACACAGGCAGCCGGCGAGGCGGCACAGATCAACCGTGCGGCGTCGGGTCAGCGGCCAGTTCACGATCGCGAGGGTAGCCGACCCGGGCCCGTCCGCGCACCCGTGCCGCAGGCCGATCGGTCACATCCGGGGCCGCTCCGCGGGCAGCGCGGCGGCCAGCTCCTCGGCCCGCGGCACCCCGGACACCCGCAGCAGCTCGGCCCCGCGGGCGTCGAAGACCACGGTGGTGGGCGTGCGCAGGACGCCGAGCGCGCGGGCCACGTCCACCCGCTCCGCGACGTCGATCTCCACGTGGGCCAGCCCCGGGTCGCCGTCGGCGAGGTCGGCGAGCACGCGCGCGGTCTGCCGGCACGGTGCGCACACCGGCGACGACAGCTGCAGCAGCAACGCCCGCCGCCCGGCCGGTGCGACGCCGGCGAGCTCCCAGCCCGTCCCGTCCCCGCGGGCGCGTCCCGGCCCCCTTACCCGTCCGGTGCGGGCGCGCAGCAGCAGGCCCACGGCCGCCGTCAGCACCAGCACGACGACCAGCACGGCCAGGCCGGTACCGCTCACGACGCCCTCCTCAGCTCGCGGAACGGGTGCTCTCACCGATGTCCAGGTCCCGGACGGTCCCCGCGATCTCCAGGACATTGTGCTCCGGAACCGACGCCGAGATCGCGGTGACGCCGAGCGGCAGCGTCCCCGGCGCCAGCTCGACGGCCATCGCGTGCCGCAGGGAGTCGCGCACCGCGTCCGGCACCGGCTCGTCGGTCTCGTGCTCCCGGACGTCGAGCGGCACGATCCGCAGCCGCCCGTCGGAGACGACGAGCGCGGTCAGCACCGCGACCTGCGCGTCCGCCCCGCCGACCGGCATCTCCGCGACGAACCGGGCGGCCGTGCGCGGGTCGAGCCCGCGCAGCGCCGGGTCGCCGCCGGCCCGGACGACGGTGTCGATCGCGTTCGCGTCGACCTCCTCGACGGTCAGCCGTTCCACCCCGGCGGCGGGGCCACCGGCGGTGACGACCAGCCGTCGCACGTCCAGCGGCCCGATCCGCACCACACCCTCGGCGGCGGCCGCCCGGAACCGGGCCGGCCCGGAGCCGACGAGGTCGGACAGCGGCGCCCGCACCCCGTACAGCGTCGCCCGCACCTCGGGGGTGCGCAGCGGGCCGATCGGCACCCGCTGCATCGACACCTCGACCTCCCCGTAGCGGCCGGTGACCGCCTGGGCCAGGAACGAGAACCCGTGCACCCGGACCGCCGGGTCCTCGGGCAGGTCCAGCCGCTCGCGCATCGCACGGGAGATCCCGGACTCGGCGGCCGCGCCGGTGCCGAGATCGGCCAGGACGAGGACGGCCACGGCGGCCAGCAGGGTGACGACGACCCGGAACGCGGTACCGCGACGGGCGGGGGAGTCCACGGGCGGTGCCTCCCGATGGGCAGGTACGGGTACCCCCGACGGTAGTGAGCCCGCGAACCGCCCCGGCGGGCGGCCCCGCCCCGCCGGAGGGACCGGCCGGGCATGACCTCGGGTGGACCGATCCAGATCCGGGGCGTGAGGCGGGTCGCGATCCTGCTGACCGGGGGATGACGTGGCGGTATCGTCCGCGTATCCCGAGAGGAGGAGTCCATGGAACTGCTCCTGCTGACCACGGCTCCGGACGCGACCGCCGTGCTGCCTGCCCTGTCCCTGCTCCCGCACAACGTGCGGACCGCGGCCCCCGAGGTGGCGGCGCTGCTCGACGCCGGCCCGCACGACGCCGTCCTGGTCGACGCCCGCAGCGACCTGGTCGCCGCCCGCAGCCTGTGCCGGCTCCTCGGCAGCACGGGAACCGACGTGCCGGTCGTCGCCGTGCTCAACGAGGGCGGCCTGGTCGCGGTCTCCGGGGAGTGGGTGGTGGACGAGATCCTGCTCCCGGACACCGGTCCGGCCGAGGTGGACGCCCGGTTGCGGCTGCTCCGTTCCCGGCCCGGCGCGGAGTCGGCCTCCGGCGGCGGCGCGCTCGTCCTGGGTGAGCTGGTGATCGACGAGGCCACCTACTCGGCGCGCCTCAAGGGCCGGCTCCTGGAGCTCACCTACAAGGAGTTCGAGCTGCTCAAGTACCTCGCCCAGCACGCGGGCCGGGTGTTCACCCGGGCCCAGCTGCTGCAGGAGGTCTGGGGCTACGACTTCTTCGGCGGCACCCGCACCGTGGACGTCCACGTGCGGCGGCTGCGGGCCAAGCTCGGCGGCGAGCACGAGCAGATGATCGGGACCGTGCGGAACGTCGGCTACAAGTTCGTCCGGCCGCCCCGGGGCGGCGGCCTGACCGCCCCGCCCGACCCGGAGGCCGACGCCGCCGACTCCGACCGCTCGGGCCGTCGCCTGCCGGGCGCCGGCCGTCCCGCCCGGCCGGGACGGACCACCCCGGGCGCGCTCTCCCCGCGCTGAGCGGACGAACTAGGGTCCGGCTCGTGGAGCCCCGGGTGCTGACCGACCTCGACGCCGACACCGCCGCCGCGGTGCACGACCTGCTGGCGGCGGCCGGCGCGGCCGACGGCGCCGACCCGTTCTCCGAGCAGTTCCTGCTCACCCTGCGCGCCGGGGGCGCCCGCGACGGCGTGCACCACGTGGTCGCTCCGGGCGCGACCCGGGCCGTCGCCGGGTACGCCCAGCTCGACGGCGAGTACGCCGAGCTGGCCGTGCACCCCGACGAGCGCCGGCGCGGGCTCGGGACCGCGCTGGTCGAGGCACTGGAGGGGCTCGTCGCGGATCCGCACGTGTGGGCGCACGGTGACCTCGACGCCGCGAAGGCACTGGCTGAGCGGCGCGGCTACCGGCGCGACCGGGTGCTGTGGCAGATGCGGCGCCCGCTGGGCGACCCCCTCCCGGAGGTGGAGCTCCCGGACGGGGTGACCCTGCGCGCGTTCGTCCCGGGCCGCGACGACGAGGAGTTCCTGCGGGTCAACAACGCGGCCTTCGACTGGCACCCGGAGCAGGGCGGCTGGACCGGTCGCGAGCTCGCCGCCCGCCAGGCGGAGGACTGGTTCGACGCCGACGGGTTCCTCCTGGCGACCGACCGGGGCGGCACCCTGCTCGGCTACCACTGGACGAAGGTCCACCCCGCGACCGCCGACGAGCCCGCGGCCGGCGAGGTCTACGTGCTCGGTGTCGACCCGGCGGCGCACGGCCGGGGCCTGGGCCGGGTGCTCACCCTCGCCGGCCTGCACCACCTGCGCGACCGGGGCCTGGGAACGGTGCTGCTGTACGTGGAGGCGGACAACGCGCCTGCGGTGCGGGTCTACGAGAGGCTCGGGTTCACCGTGCACGCCGCCGACGTCAACTACGCCCGTTGACGGTCACGGGCGGTCGCGCTGTGATCACGCCACGGCCGAACGTGTGACGCGGATCCATCCGTCCGGTGGTCCTGTTCATCCCACGTTCATCTTCCGTGGGTCCTGCGTCCAACGGGGACTCCTAGCGTCTCCCGCCGGACGGCCTCACCGGGCTGTCGTCTCGAACGGCTCGAGCCGATCACGGAGGAACCTGCAGTGAAGACCATTCGGCGCGCGCCCCGAGCGCGCCTGGCGGCCACCGCTGTCGCGGCGACCTGTGCGCTGTTCGTCGCCGGGTGCGGCGCCGCGAACGAGGGCGGCGGCGGCGGTGCCGAGGGCGGCGGCGTCTCCGGCACGATCTCCGGCGCGGGTGCCAGCTCCCAGCAGGCCGCGATGCAGGCCTGGATCGCCGGCTTCGGCCAGGCCAACCCGGACGCGACCGTCAACTACGACCCGGTCGGCTCCGGCGGCGGGCGGACCCAGTTCATCCAGGGCGGCGTCCAGTTCGCCGGGTCGGACTCCTACCTCAAGGACGACCAGCTGAACCAGGCGCGCCAGCGCTGCGGCGGCCAGGTCATCGAGGTCCCGAACTACGTGTCGCCGATCGCCGTCGTCTTCAAGCTCGACGGCGTCCAGAACCTCAACCTCGCCCCGGCCACGATCGCCGGCATCTTCAAGGGCGAGATCAAGACCTGGAACGACCCGAAGATCGCCGCGGACAACCCGGGCGTGCAGCTCCCGGCCACCCCGGTGACGCCGGTGCACCGCTCCGACGAGTCGGGCACCACCGAGAACTTCACCGAGTTCCTGAACAAGGCCGCCCCGGCCGTGTGGACCGAGGAGGGCGACGGCAACTGGAAGGCGCCGGGCGGCGAGGCCGCGCAGGGCACCTCCGGTGTGGTCGGCGCGGTCGGCGCCGGCAACGGCACCGTCGGCTACGCCGACGCCTCGCAGGCCGGCCAGCTGAGCAAGGCCAACGTCAAGCTCGGCAACCAGAACGTCGCGCCGACCGCCGAGGCGGCCGCGAAGATCCTCGAGGAGTCGAAGCGGGTCGAGGGCCAGGGCGACAGCTCGTTCGCCTTCGAGCTCAACCGGACCGCCACCGGCGGCGCCTACCCGGTCGTGCTGGTGTCGTACCTGCTCGCCTGCCCGCAGTACCCGGACCAGGCCCAGGCCGACGCCACCAAGGCGTTCCTGAAGTACGTGGTCAGCGAGCCCGGCCAGCAGGCCGCGGCGCAGGCCGCCGGCTCCGCCCCGCTGTCGCCGAACCTCCGCAACCAGATCACCCCGGTGATCGACCGCATCGCGGCGGGAAGCTGAGGCGGTTCCGACGAGGCGAACGTCATCTAGCCAGGGACCCCGGGCGATGTTCATGATGGACGTCGGCCCGGGGTTCCCGGGTGTCCGCCCAGCCCTGTTCCGCGAACGTCCGCACCTCCAGGGATCACTGTGACCACCACCAGAGTCAAGCCCGAGCCGCAGGCCGCGAAGCCGGTCACCCAGCTCGGTGACCGCATCTTCGCCGGCTCCGCGAAGGGGGCGGGGATCGCGATCCTCGTCGTCCTGGCAGGGGTCGCGGCGTTCCTGCTGATCGAGGCCTTCCCGGCGTTCACCGCGTCCGGATCGGAGCTGCCCGGCGGGATCGTCGTCTACGTCGCCCCGCTGATCTTCGGCACGCTGCTCAGCGCGGTGATCGCGCTGCTGGTGGCCACGCCGCTCGCGGTCGCGGTGGCCCTGTTCATCAGCCACTACGCCCCGCGCCGGCTGGCGCAGGGGCTCAGCTACATCGTCGACCTGCTGGCCGCCGTGCCGTCGATCGTCTACGGCCTGTGGGGCGCGTGGACGCTGGCGCCGCTGTCCGTCGGGCTGAGCACCTGGCTGACCGACTACCTGGGCTGGATCCCGCTGTTCGCCGGTCCGCCGTCGACCACCGGCCGCACCATGCTGGTGGTCGGCCTGGTGCTGGCGGTGATGATCCTGCCGATCATCACGGCGGTCGCCCGCGAGGTGTTCCTCCAGGCGCCGAAGCTGCACGAGGAGGCGGCGCTCGCGCTCGGCGCGACCCGCTGGGAGATGATCCGGCTGGCCGTGCTCCCGTTCGGCCGCTCCGGCATCATCTCCGGCGCGATGCTCGGCCTGGGCCGCGCGCTCGGCGAGACGATGGCCGTCGCGATGATCCTCTCGGTCTCCGGCGCGGTCACGTTCAACCTGATCAGCTCGGAGAACCCGGGCACGATCGCGGCGAACATCGCCCTGCAGTTCCCGGAGGCCTCCGGGATCACCGTCAACGTGCTGATCGCGTCCGGCCTGGTGCTCTTCGTGATCACCCTGCTGGTCAACATGCTCGCCCGCTACATCGTCGAGCGCCGCCGCGACTTCTCCGGAGCCAACTGAGATGTCCACCGGAACCGAACGCAACCGGATCGATACCGAGGCCCCCGTGACCGGAACCGGCCTGGAGGCCCCCGCCACGACGACGCCGGACGTCCTGCGCCGGAAGGGCAGCCTCCCGCGCTGGGCGCCGTACGGCATCCTCGCCGGCACGGCCGTCGTCATGGCCGGTGTCGTCGCGGCCACCGGCTTCGGTGTCGGGCTGTGGCTGTTCCTCACCGCCGTCGCGTACGCGGTCGCCACCTACGCCACCTCGCGGGTCGTCGAGGGCGCCCGCAAGGCCGCCGACCGGCTGGTCACCGTCGTCGTGACCAGCGCGTTCCTGCTCGCGATGATCCCGCTGGCCTCGGTGCTCTGGACCGTGCTCAGCCAGGGTTGGGCGCGGTTCGACCTCGCCTTCTTCACCAACTCCATGCGGGGCGTGATCGGTGAGGGCGGCGGGGCGCTGCACGCGATCCAGGGCACGCTGGTCATCACCGGGCTGGCGGCCGCCATGTCGATCCCGGTCGGCGTGCTCACCGCGATCTACCTGGTGGAGTACGGCAACCAGTCCCGGCTGGCCCGGGCGATCACCTTCTTCGTCGACGTCATGACGGGCATCCCGTCGATCGTCGCCGGCCTGTTCGCCTACGCGCTGTTCGCGCTGCTGCTCGGCCCGGGCGTCCGGTTCGGCTTCGTCGGCGCGGTCGCGCTGACCGTGCTGATGATCCCGATCGTGGTGCGCTCCACCGAGGAGATGCTCAAGATCGTCCCGAACGAGCTGCGCGAGGCGTCGTTCGCGCTCGGCGTGCCGAAGTGGCGGACGATCCTCAAGGTCGTCATCCCGACCACGGCCGGTGGCATCGCCACCGGCATCACGCTCGCGATCGCGCGGGTGATCGGTGAGACGGCGCCGCTGCTGGTGACCGTGGGCCTCGCGACCGGGGTGAACCTGAACCCGTTCGACAGCCGGATGGCGACCCTGCCGGTGTTCGCCTACTACTCGTACGCGACGCCCGGTGTGCCGCGTGAGCCCTTCATCGACCGGGCCTGGACGGCGGCGCTCGTCCTGATGCTCGTCGTCATGGTGCTCAACGTCGTGGCCCGCCTGATCTCCCGATACTTCGCCCCGAAGACCCGATAAGGAACCCCCGGACATGGCCAAGAGTGTCGAAGCCAAGGACCTGAACATCTACTACGGGTCGTTCCTCGCCGTCGAGGGCGTCAACATGACCATCAAGCCGAAGACGGTCACCGCGCTCATCGGGCCGTCCGGCTGCGGCAAGTCGACCTTCCTGCGGTCGATCAACCGGATGCACGAGAACATCCCGGGCGCCCGGGTCGAGGGCCGGATCGAGCTCGACGGCCAGGACCTCTACGGCGCGAACGTCGACCCGGTCGGCGTCCGCCGGCAGATCGGCATGGTGTTCCAGCGGCCCAACCCGTTCCCCACGATGTCGATCTACGACAACGTGATCGCGGGCATGAAGCTCAACAACAAGAAGGCGTCCAAGGCCGAGCTCGACGACACCGTCGAGCGTTCGCTGCGCGGGGCCAACCTGTGGAGCGAGGTCAAGGACCGGCTCGACAAGCCCGGCTCCGGGCTGTCCGGCGGCCAGCAGCAGCGGCTCTGCATCGCCCGGGCGATCGCGGTGCGCCCGGACGTGCTCCTGATGGACGAGCCGTGCTCGGCGCTCGACCCGATCTCCACGCTCGCGATCGAGGATCTGATCAACGAGCTGAAGAACGACTACACGATCGTCATCGTGACCCACAACATGCAGCAGGCGGCGCGGGTCAGCGACTACACCGGTTTCTTCAACATCGAGGGCACCGGCAAGCCCGGCAAGCTGGTGGAGCTCGACGAGACCAAGACGATCTTCTCCCAGCCGGCGCAGAAGGCCACCGAGGACTACGTGTCCGGCCGGTTCGGCTGATCGGTCCCGGCACGGCGGCCCCGGTACCCGAGCGGTGCCGGGGCCGCCGCGCGTCTATAGGGGGACCTCGTCCAGGGTGCGGCCGGTGACCGCGTAGGCGACGTGGTCGGCGAGGTGCACGCAGTGGTCGGCGTAGCGCTCGTGGAACCGCGCCAGCAGGGCGACGTCCACGGCGGCCGGCACACCGGCCGTCCACCCGGGGCCGAACATCAGCTCGAACACCGAGCGGTGGACGGCGTCGACGCGGTCGTCGTCGGCCTCGAGCTCGGCGGCCAGGACGACGTTGTGTGTGCGCAGCACGGTGACCGCCTTCTCGGCCATCGCGGAGACCCGGGCGCCGTACTCGACGAACAGGGGTCGTGCCTGCTCCGGGAGCGCGGGCCTGTCCCCGGTGCGGGCGACGGTCTCGGCGATGTGCGCGGCGAGGTCGCCCATCCGCTCGAGCTGCTGGGAGCAGCGCAGCGCGGTGACGACGTGGCGCAGCGGCGACACCATCGGCTGGTGGATGTTCATCGTCTCGACGGCGAGCAGCTCGACGGCGGCCCGGTGCCCGTCGATGATCGGGTCGCGGGCGATGACCTGTTCCGCCAGCCGGCGCCGGTCCTCGAGGAGCGCGGTCGACGCGTGCCGGAACGCGGAGACGACCAGCGGGCCCATCTCGTCGAGCATCGCCTGGAGCTGCGTCAGGTTGTCGTCGAGCGTTTCCCTGCGCATGCTCACGACCTTAGATCGGCGCGGTGGGCCCCGTCGGCCCGGGCGTGGTGAACGGCGGGTGAACGGCGTGCTGGTGGCTCAGGCGAGCACCTGCCGGAGCCCGACGCGCAGGACGACCTGGTAGGGCTCCGCCGAGCCCAGCACCGTCGAACGCACACCGGCGACCTCGAACCACTCGAGGGCGGGCCCGACCCGCCCCAGCCCGCTCCGGATGGCGTCCTCGACGCTCACGTCGGAGGTGCCGGTCACCTCGACGACGGCGCAGCCCGCGTGCTCCATGGCGCCGGGGTGCCCGTCGGGTCGCGCGGCCAAACGCGGCTCGGTGGGCGAGCGTTCTCAGAACCGAGCTTCGGCCCTCGACCGCCGGGCCTCAGACGGCGAGCGGCCCCGGCATCTGCCCGGTCACGACATAGACGATGCGCCGGGCGACGGCCACGGCGTGGTCGGCGTAGCGCTCGTAGAAGCGGGCGAGCAGCGCGACGTCGACGGCCGCCGACACCCCGTGGGTCCAGTTGCGGTCCATCAGCACCGTGAACATGTGCCGGTGCAGGTCGTCCATGGCGTCGTCGTCGGCCTCGAGCTCGACGGCGGCGTCGAGGTCCCGGGTGCGGATCACCTGGCCGGCCTTCTCCGCGAGCGCGACACCGACCCGGCCCATCTCGGCGAAGTACGGCTTGATCTCCTCCGGCACCACCGACTGCGGGTGCCGGCGCCGCGCCGCCTGGGCGACGTGCAGCGCGAGGTCGCCCATCCGCTCGATGTCGCCCGCGCCGTGGATGGCGGCGACGACGACCCGCAGGTCGGTGGCCACCGGGGCCTGCAGCGCGAGCAGCCCGAACGCCTGGTGCTCGGCCGAGGCACGGACGTCGTCGATCTTGATGTCCTCGGAGATGATCTGCTCGGCGAGCTGGAGATCGGCCTCGAGCAGCGAGCGGGTGGCGTTCTCCATGGCGCGCGCCACGTCGTCGCACATCCCGGCCAGACTGGACGCCAGCTCGTCGAGCTGCTCCTGGTACGTGTCGCGCATGCCCCGAGCCTAGAACGGGTGACCGTGCGGGGCAGCCTCAGTCGATGAACCCGTTGTGAACGGTGGGCGACGGCGGTGCGTTGCGCGGGTGGCGCGCAGGGTCAGGAGCAGTCCGCGTCGGCGGCCGGGACGGCCCGCACGGGAGCCGCGTCACCGGGTCCGACGACGAGTTCCAGACGCCCGGTCCCGGTCGGGTCCGGGGCGGGGTGGGCCCCGGGCAGCGCGCCGACGAGGGCTCCTGCGGCCTCGGTGTTGTCGGGGGAGTAGTGGACGGTGGCGTGCGGCGAGACCGGGCCGGTGGTGATCTCGCCGATCTCGTAGCCGCGGGCGCGCAGGTCCGCGGCGACCTGGTCCACGGCGCCGGGCCGGCCGGTGGCGTCCACCAGGTCGACGGTGGTGCCGGCGACCGGGGCCGCCGCCGACCGAGCGGCGGGAGCGGTGGCGGACCCGGGCAGCGGTCCGTGCTCGCGCAGCGCGGAGAACAACGCCCGGGCGTCGCTGCGCTGCAGCTCGAGGTGACCGCGGGTGTTCGGGGTGTCCGCGACCGGAACCGGCAGGAAGACCGGCGTGCTGCCGTCCCCGGCCGTCCCGGCGCGGCCCAGGCCGCGGGCCAGGGTGAGGATCTCGCCCGCGTCGACACCGTCCGCGACGACCGCGCCGGACAGGCCGTCGGCGGCGCGGCCGGGCGCGCCAGGGGTGAGCAGCGACGACGTCGACAGGGCCCGGCCGAGCGCCGCCGCGAGCACCCGCTGCTGGCGCTGCACCCGGTTGGCGGGCGAGCTGTCGGCGGTGCCGGACGCGGAGGCGAACCGCAGGGCGGCCGGGCCGTCCAGCGGGACCGCGCCCGAGCCCTCGACGACCGGGCCGAGCACCGGGTCCACGACGGGCCGCTCGGTGCACACCTCGACCCCGCCGACCGAGGTGACCAGGCCCGGGGCGCCGGCCAGGTCGAACGCGACGAACCCGCTGACCGGGATCCCGGTGAGGTTCTGGACGACGCCGACCGCGCAGGCCGGGCCGCCGACGTCGTACGCGGTGGCGAAGGCGGTCCGGGACTCGGCGGGGACGGTCTCGCCGTACGCGCCGGTGACCGGGTCCCAGCGCCGGCACGGTGGCCGGGGCACCTCGAGGGTCGCGGGTACGGCCAGGTTGACGGCCTGCCCGCCGCCCGCCGGCTGGTGGACGAGGACCGCGGTGTCGGTCCGGGCCGGCTCGGGGACGCCCGCGCGGTCCGCCTGAACCCCCAGCACCAGCACGTTCCGGTCCCCGGCCTGGGCGGCGGCGTCGAGGATCGCGTCGGAGTCCGGCTCGAGCGCGGCGACCGGCCGGACGCCGTCGTGGACGGTCGAGCGCCCGGCGAAGCCGAACGCGGTCGCGGCCAGGACGAGGACGGCGGCCACCACGGCGCCGATGCGGAGCGCGCGCTGCCGGGGCGACACCACGGCCGGTTCCTCGGGCCCCTCCTCCGACACCGGTGCGTCGCCGGCCGCCGGCTCGGCCGGTTCCGGATCGGGCTCACCGGCGCAGCGGCGCCGGCGCGGGACGAGCGCGCCGACGACCTCGGTCATCCGGGAGTCGGCGTGACCGCGGCTCGCTGCCCGGCGACCGAAACGGGGCGCCGGGTCCTGGGCGATTCCCGTAGCCGGCTCCGGTGCGTTGTCCGGGCGCGCGCCGTTCGGGGACCGGTCGCCCGGCGCGGGCGCGGGGTGCCCGCCGGTCGGGGGCGGGTCGTGAGGGCCGGACGCAGGGTGCCCGCCGGTCCGGGGCTCGTGCGGGCCCGGCGCCGGGGGGCCGCCGTTCGGGGGCCGGTCGTGTGGCCCGGGCGCGGGGTGCCCGCCGGTCGGGGGGTGATGGTGTGGCGCGGGCGCGAGGTGCCCGCCGGTCGGCGCGCGGCCGGCCGGGTCGGGGCGCCCGGTGGGTTCGGCGGGCTCGCCGCGGCGCCGCGGTGCGGCCGGCCGGGCCGAGTCGGTGGGGTGGGGCGGCTCCGATGGCCCGTTCGGATGCCAGGCCGGGGCGGACCCGTCGGCCGGGGGCCACGGCACGGCCGGGCGCGCGGTCTCGCCCGAGTGGTGCGGTGGCCGGGGCGGCCCCGGCGGGTGGGCCGGCGGTTCGGCCGGGCGCGGCGAATCGGTGGGCGCCGGACCACCGGGGTGGCGTGGCACCCGGCCGCCGCGCACGCGGCGCACCCCGGTCGGCGGGGCAGGGAGGCCCGGGTGCGCCGGCCGCGGCTGCGAGCCGGAGTCATGGAGCCCGTCGGGACGGGCGTGCGGGCCGGAGTTGTGGGGCGCGTCCGGCCGCGCCTGCGGACCGGACGCCGGTCCGGTGGGTGGCGTGTCGGGCCGGGCCTGCTCCGCGGAGCGGCGGGGGGCCGCCGGCGCGGGCGGCACCGCATCGTCGGCGGCCCGGCGACGGGTACGCCGCGGGCGGCGCGCATCGTCGTCGTGCACCGGGCCTCCTCGTGGCGGGTCCGTTCCCGGTCGCGCGGTGGCCGTGCGCGTGTCGGGGGATCGCGCAGGGCGGGGGGACGCGAACGACCGGATCCCGCGGGGCGCAGTCTATTCGGCCGAGACCGGCGCCGCGGCCCCGGGGCGGCCGCGTCCCGCGCCCAGCTGGGGGATCGAGCGGCGCCCGGAGGCGGCACCGGCGAGCAGCACGCGCCCGTCACCGGCCCGGTGGGCGACGGCGTTGCGCCCGGCCTGCTTCGCCGCGTACAGCAGGAGGTCGGCCTCGGCGACCAGCGGTTCGACGCCGTCGCCCGGCGCCGCGTCGGCCACCCCGATGCTGATCGTCATCCGCAGGTCGGGGTGCAGCGCGGTCCAGTCGTGCGCCGCCACCCGTTCGCGGGCCGCCTCGCACGCCGCGACGCCGTCGTCCGCCCCGAGGTCGGGGAGCACCAGCGCGAACTCCTCCCCGCCGTAGCGGGCGCAGAACGCGCCGCGGGGCAGCCCGCGCTCCAGCTCGTGGACCATCCGTTGCAGGACGCGATCCCCGAACGGGTGCCCGTGGGTGTCGTTGACCTGCTTGAAGTGGTCGATGTCGGCAAGCGCCAGGCAGACCCGGCGGCCGCTGGTGCCGTCGAGCAGGTCCGCGAGGCGTTCGTCGAGGTAGCGCCGGTTGTAGGACTCGGTGAGGCTGTCCCGCCTGCTCTGCTCGCGGGCCTCGGCGTGCTCGCGACGCAGCCGGTCGAGCTCGTCCTCGACGGTCGTCCCCGCGCCCCCGTTCAGCAGCCGGACGGCCTCGCGCAGGTGCAGGTAGGCCTGCTCGAAGCGCTGGTTCTCGGCGAGCCGCTCGGCGGCGGCCGTGTGCAGCGCGGCGCGGGCGGCGGGGTCCGTGGGCTCGACGCCGCCGGCGACGACGGGGCCGGCAGAACGCGCGGCACGCTCGACGTCACGCACCGTCCAGACCGTGTCGGTCATCATCCACCTCCCGTCATCACCGGACATCGGTGGATCACAGGCGACGCTTGAGGCCCGCGGGGCCGCGGTACCCGTTCGGCGGGTCCGGATCGCCCGGGTCGGGGACCCGTGAACGCGGTGTGCGTGGCACCGCTCAGCCGCCGGAGTGCTCCACGTCCGCACCGAAGGGGACGGACGGGTCGTCCGGGTCGTCCAGCCAGTGTTCGGGGAGCACGACCCGGCCGGGTGAACCCTGCCGACCGCGCGGGCCGTCGGCGTCGGCCGGGAACGGCTCGTCCGGGTCCAGCTGGGACAGCAGCTCGTCGAGGTGGTCGATCGACTCGACCATCCCGAGGCTGCGCCGCAGCTCGGGACCGACCGGGAAGCCCTTCAGGTACCAGGCGATGTGCTTGCGGACGTCGCGGATGCCCTTGTGGTCGCCCATGTGCTCGCAGAGCAGCACGGCGTGCCGGCGCAGCGTCGCCGCGACCTGGCCCAGGTCCGGCGGGGGCGGGAGCTCGCGCCCGGCGAAGGCGGCCTCCAGGTCGCCGAACAGCCACGGCCGGCCGAGGCAGCCGCGGCCGACCACGACGCCGTCGCACCCGGTGCGGGCGACCATGTCCAGCGCGTCCCGGGCGGAGAAGATGTCGCCGTTGCCCAGCACCGGGACGTGCGCCGGCACCGCGTCCCGCAGCCGCGCGATCGCGCTCCAGTCGGCCGCGCCGGAATAACGCTGGGCGGCGGTGCGGGCGTGCAGCGCCACGGCCACGGCGCCCGCGTCGACGGCGATCCGCGCGGCGTCGAGGTAGGTCCGGTGGTCGTCGTCGATCCCGATCCGCATCTTGACCGTGACCGGCCGGTCCCCGGCGCCGTCGACGGCCGCCCGCACGATCCGCTCGAACAGCTTCCGCTTGAACGGCAGGGCCGCACCGCCGCCGCGCCGGGTGACCTTCGGAACGGGGCAGCCGAAGTTCATGTCGATGTGGTCGGCGAGGTCGCGCTCGACGACCATCCGCGCGGCGAGCCGCATCGACTCGGGGTCGACGCCGTAGAGCTGCATCGAGCGGGGCCGCTCGTCGTCGTCGAACGCGATCATGCGGAACGTCAGCGGGTTCTTCTCGACCAGCCCGCGCGCGGTGATCATCTCGCAGACGTAGTAGCCGGCGCCCTGCTCGCGGCACAGCCGCCGGAAACCCGGGTTGGTGATGCCGGCCATCGGGGCGAGCACCACCGGCGTGTCGACGGTGTACGGGCCGATCCGCAGCGGCGGCAGCACGCGTCCGCCGCGGGCGGAGGTGTCCGTCCGCTCACCGCGGACCCGGTCCTGCACGATCGTCACGACGACGATTGTCCCAGGCCCGGGTCTCGCGGGTGGCCCCGCCCGCCGCGGTCAGAAGCCGACGGTCACGCAGGCAGGCCGCGCGCCTGCGGTGCCCGCGTGCCCGGCGTGGGTGGCGGTCGCCTTCTCGTGCAGGACCACCGAGGCGGCGCGCCGGTCCGGCGGGAACGTCCACGGGACCGTGCTGGTGGCCTCGCCGGCGCCGCTCGCGTCGGTCGTGACGTCGAGCCAGATCTCGTTCTGCGGGTTGGCGAAGGCCGGGTCGACGCTCGGGCTGACCGGGTCCGGCCTGAACTGGTAGTGCGGGCCCGCGTCGGCGCCCGCGGCCGGCGTGCACGGCTTCGTGTGCGCGTGCGCGCCGTAGGTCCGGTTCGGCTGGAGGCCGGAGACACGGAGGGTCGTGGTCGTGCCACCGTCGGCCGCGGCGCTGGTCACCTCGACGGTCGCGCCGGCCGGGACCAGCGCGGTGTCGTAGGTGTACGCGGGCCCGCCCCCACCCTGCGCGAACGTGGCGGAGACCTGGACCTGCCGCTCCGACGCGGCCGCGGCCCCGCCGCTCCCGGACGTGCCGCCGCACGCCGTGACGACGAGCGCGAGCGCGCCGAGCAGTGCCCACCGTGCGGTGGTTCGGACAGTCATGGGCGTCATTCTGGGCGAACCGGACGCCGGATGGTGGCCGTCGCGGTGCGAGTCGACCATTTTGGGGATCCGCTACCGTGAACGGTGTGACAGCCGAGGTGGCCGGTCGTCCCGATGACGCGCTCGCCGAGCCGGTTCCGTGCGTGCGCTGCGCGAACGGCGTGCTCCTGACGATCGTCGGGCGCTGCGCGGACTGCATCTCCGACCTGGGCCGCAACCACCCGGACGAGCACGCCGCCTGGCGGCAGGAGCTGACCGAGGCCATCGAGAGCCGCCCCCAGTGAGCGACGCCGGATGGTGTCGTGGTGACGAGATCGACGATCGCGCACGGTAAGGTGTGCGGCGGCTCGTCGAGACCGTCCGGGGGGAGTTCCGGTGGCGGGCCGGGCCCGGCACCCGTCGGGGTAGGTCTGGGGCCTCTAGCTCAATCGGCAGAGCAGCGGACTTTTAATCCGCGGGTTCGGGGTTCGATCCCCCGGGGGCCCACCAAATTAGTCATTGTACGAACCGCTCCTTTCGAGGCCGTTTCCGCTGGTGAGGCGGGAGCGGCCTCTTCGTTGTTTCGGGGCTGGGGGATGCGGAAGACCGGGACGAGTCGGTCTGGTCCGGTGATCTTGACTTGAGGTACCAGGGCTTCGATGAGGGCCTTGCGTTGGTTCGCGGTGCCGTCGGTGATGATCTCGTTGATGTGGTCGGCGACCTCGGTGAGCGTGGTCGCGTCGGGGGCGGTGGGCTGCTCGTCGAGGGCGGCGGCGAGTTCGTCACGGCGGGCACGAAGCTGTTTGGTCTGCTCGCGTAGGGCGGGGAGCCGGTCGGCGACCATTTCCTCGTCGAGGGTGCCGCGCTCGAACGCGGAGAGGTAGCGGTCGATCGCGGCGTTGACCTTGTTCATCTCGGTGTCGACCGCGGCGAGTTCGGCATGGCGGTCGGCGTGGCCTGCTTCGTGTTCTTGCTGGGCCATGCTGATCGCGTCGGTGATCAGGGCGTGTTGGTCGCGGTAGAAGTGTCCGAGCGCGTGGAGCACGGCGGCATCGACGTCATCGGCGTTCAGCCGCGGGGTGTCGCATGTGCTGGAGTCGTAGCGGGCGCGAGTGAAGCAGGTGTAGTAGCGGTAGGTCTTGCTCCGGCCAGTGGCGCGCGTGCCGAGCATGGCCTTGCTGCACTTGGGGCAGCGCATCCGGCCGGTGAGCATGTAGTCGTAACCGGAAGCGGCACGATGCGAATGGTCTTCGCCGCGTTCAGCCAGGATGCGTTCGGCGTGCTCGAACGTCTCGCTGTCGACGAGCGGAGCGTGGCAGTCCTCGACGGTGATGCCACGGAAGGCCAGCTCACCGATGTAGATGCGGTTGGACAGCACCCGGAGGACTTGGTAAGCGGACCAGGTTCCTCCGTTGGTTGTGCGGTGCCCGCGTTCGTTGAGCAGGGTGGCGATGGAGCTGGAGCCGAGCCGGTCTCGGGTGTAGCTGCGGAAGATGAGCCTGACGACTGCGGCTTCGTCGGCATGAGGAACAAGGCGGTGGGTTCCCTTGTCAACGGTGTAGCCAAAGGGACGGCGTCCGCCCTTCCACAAACCCTTGGCGGCCTTGCGTTCCATGCCGGCGATAACGCGCTCGATGATGCTGTCGCGCTCGAACTGAGCGAACATGCCCAGCATCTGCACCAGCATTCGGCCCATCGGGGTGGAGGTGTCAAACGGCTCGGTGGCGCTGCGGAATACCACTCCGAGCTGGTCCAGCTCATCGAGCAAAGTGACCGTGTCGCGCAGGTTCCGGGAGAACCGGTCGACCCGGTAGACCAGCAGCACATCGATGAGGCCCGCACGAGCCGCCTGCAGCGCACGTTGCAGGTCGGGGCGGTCGGTGGTGCCGCCGGAGGCGTCGTCGGAAAACCTCATCGCCACTTGCCAACCGGGCTGGGAGCCGACGTAGGAGTCCAGCCGCTCGTCTTGCACTTCGATCGAGTACGGCTGGTTCTCGTCGTCGGTGGAGCGCCGGGTGTAGATGCCCACCCGGACGGTGTCGAGGTCGTCGAGGCTGGCGGCTTTTTTCGTGCGTTGTGCGGTGGCGGATCGCGCCATCGACAAGACTCCCTTGCTGGACTGCGATGTGTAGCTTTCTCGACCGCCGAGGCCGGAAGGCTCGGCCTCGGCGGTTCGGGACGAGGCTGCGGGGCCTCACGTCACGCAGCGTCGGCGGCTTCGTCCGGACTGTGCTGCTGTGCGTGTTTCCATTGGTTGATCAACTCGGCCAGTGCGGTGACGGCGAGCCGGTACTGCTCGTCGGTCATCGGCGTGGTCTCGATGTGATCGATGTGAACCGTAACGCCGGCGCTGTCGGCGTCGCTGGTGAACGGGACCACAGTGTTCGGCTGCTGGTCTGCGCCGTCGTTGGTGTCGTCGTGGTCGATGTGGGGTTCGTCAGCGCACATGAGCGCACCTCCGAGCCCGCGAGCCCGCTGCTGAGCGGAAGGTCGCGGGTGCTGGTCGGCGGACTTGGGCGACCGTCGACGCAGCGGACACGACCCCAGCCGGGGCACCCGCGCCGGTACCCGGCGGGCTTGATGGGACGCGGGCACGCGCCATGACGCGCGCTGTGGTGGCTGGGGGTGTCGGCGCGGGCGATCGGTAGGGCTTCGACTCCCCGACTGCACTGGGGCACCCGTCGGGGCCAGCGATCAACCGACCGACTGGACCTCGGCGTCCCCGGCTCAGCTGGCGCGGGGACGGTCGACGCGGGGTCCAGATTCCGAAGCTGAGGATCGTGATCCTTCGGCGAAGTTCAGATCAGGGTCGTCGATCAGCTCACGAGTCACCGCCTTTCGCGATCGGCTGGACGGGTTCGGTGCGGCAAAGACGGCGCTCGGGTCACGCCGCCTCGGGCAGGTCGATGTCGGCGGGCTGGCTGCCAGCCAGTCGGCGCAGGGCGATGTCGTGGTAGTCGCTCCGCAGGTCGATGCCTCGGTAGAAGCGCCCCAACTGGCGGGCAGCCAGCCCAGTCGTGCCGGCGCCGGAGAACGGGTCGAGAACGTGGCCGCCCTCGGGGCATCCGGCAGCGATGCAGCGCCAGGGAAGGTCGATGGGAAACGGGGCGCAGTGCGCGTCTGGCAATGGCCGGGTCGACATCGACCACACATCGCCCGGATTCTTTCCGGGGGATCGTGGGCTCCACGGGGATTTGACCGTATGCGGCTTAGTGCCCCCGCGATGGTCTTTGCGATGGGCGGGACGTTCCTGCGAGAGAGGTTCAAGGACGCGGCTGGCGTCCACGTGGTAATCCGGCTGCTTGACCAAGAGGAAGACCATCTCATACCGCGAGGAAAATCGGTCCGTTGCGGGGTCAGGAATGCTGTTCGGCTTGTGCCACACAACCGCGTTCCGAATGATCCACCCTTGCTTTTGCAGATGGAGGGCAACGCGCCACGGAATGCCCATCAAGCTCTTGTGGCGAACCACCTCGCCGGATTCTCCGGGGCCGATCCTTCGGGTGCTTCCGGTGCCGCTGTTGTGATAACTGTATCCATCGCGAAGATTGAGCCAGAATGTTCCTTCCGGGCTGAGGAGACGTGCTATTTCCGCGCTTGCCTCGCCGAGCTTGTGAACGTATTCGTCGAGCGTTGACTCAAGCCCGTATTGCTTGTCTCGTGAAATCGCGCCGCACCGTCGGCAGTGCTTCTCAGTACGGGCGCGATGACCACCAATCCCGGTTTTCTTCACCGACCGTCGCTGATGCGGTGTCGTGCCGAGCGTGTGTCGGCACCGGGGTTTTCCACCGACCCATTCGGCAGTTCCGTAATCGCGCAAGCCCCACTGCGGCGGCGAGGTCACCACGCAATCCACCGATGCGCTCGGCAGCGTGGCCATCACGTCGATGGCATCGCCGACGTGCAATTCCGTGCTCGGGTCGCGGTAGTAGAGGCTGCTCACTGCCCACCGCCTTTCATCTCGTGGCCTGCGGCCGGCGGGAGCTGAAAGACCAGAACATCGAGATGCGTCGGCAGCGTGGTGCGGCAGCCGTGCAGATCGGTGCCCTCCGGGCGGTCTCCCATGCGGGTGCTGCGCCGGGGCCGGAGCTGCTGACCGTGCATCGGGGCGATCAGGGCGATGCAGTGATCGGCGGGTACTAGCCCGACCGCGTCCACCGCCTCGTGGATCTGTCCGGGCAGATCCACGAGGCGTCCGCGGCGGTGCCAGGGGCGGCAAGTGATCACGATGTGCCCGCCGGGCCAGACCCAGTCGGCGACCGCGTCGAGGTCTTCGTAGAGGTCGACCAGGACCCGACTGGGGTCGCTGGTCGGGGTATGGCGCAGGCCGGTCAGTACGAGGTCGACCGCGCCGGGCAGGTCGGTGGCGCGCGGGTCGTCGATGCTGTCCAGGAGGGTGGCGTGACCGGTGCTGCCGGCGAGGCGGGCGAGGTCGAGGTTCGCTTCCAGCGTGGACTCCCAACGGGGCTGGGTGGGCAGGGCCAGGGCGTGGCGGCCGGCGCGGACGGCCTCGGCGACCACGAGGCCGGGACCGGGGTTGGGATCACAGACGATCTCGCCGGGGTCGGTGTAGGTCTGGATGACCCAGCGAGCGATCGTCGGGGTCAGCGCGTTGTCCGAGCGCGTGGCGCCGATATGCCGGCCGACGATCTGCTGGCGGGGCGAGCGGCTTCCTGTAGCCCAAACACTGGCCGGGCGCACAACGTTCTTAGGCATGACGGGGCTCCAGCGACGGGGTCGAGGGGCGGAACACGCAGGCGGTGGCGTGGATGCGGCGATGAGCGCCGAGAGCGACGGCGCGCTGGCTGTGCCGGGTCGTCGGTGGCGCGGTACTCGGGGCGTCATGCGCCAGGATCAGCCGGTCGGTCAATGTCAGGCCGGCCAGTGTCGCGGCCGGCACGATGCTCCCGGAGCGCGTCGTCCGCACCTCCGACCCGTGATTACTGTGCGTGAGAACGATGAGGGCGCCGTCGGGAGCAAGCAGCGGTGCCCAGTCGGTCATCAGACCGGGGTCGGTTGGCTGGGGTGTGCAGCCGCAGACGATCGCAGCGAACCGGTCCGGGTTCCGCTCTCCGGCGCGACGGACGGCGGGGGACGCGGTCGGTTCCGCGACCGACGGGTGCTCGGGTCCGGGTCCGGACTCGGACTCAGGCGCAGTCCCAGTCCGGTCTTCTCCGCGGTCGAGAAGGTGATCACCGAGCGCCGGTCGGGGCGGTTCGGTGACCGCGCCGCGGGCGAGTCGCAGGACCGTCTCCACAAGGCGGTCGCGGCGCTCGCGGCTCGCGGGTGCGGGTGACCCACGCTCGGCAGCGTCGGCGAGCGCGACCCGGTCGCCGGGGTTGCTGTAGGCGGTGACGACGAAGCGGACGGCCGCGACGATCCTCTCCTCATGACCGGCGTCGGGGGCGAGGCGGCAGAACTTGACGCTTGCCGGCACGGCCCTTGCGGGGTCGCGGCGGCGCCCCGCGGCGTGTCGGTGACGGCGCGCCGGCTGCCGGGGCAACGGGGGCTGGATGGGCTCGTGCGAGTCGGGCGCGCTCGGGATCGGCGGTGGCGACATGTCAGACGCTCCATGATCATCGCGGAGGGGCAAGGACACCCCTGAAGTCCGCGAAACCGGGCGCGATTGGACACGACCCCGGACAACGATGGAGTGATTCAAGTCACATCAAACTGTGACAGTCGGTAATGCCATGAGGCGGCTGACCGCAACCACTTGTTGATCTTTCGCGCCCCGGTTCTTGATCAACTTCGTCTGGGTTCGACCGCCAGTTTCGTGATCATGCGCGGGCCTGTTCAAGATCGCCCCGGAAATTCGTCGAGATCAACTCTCTTGTTCCGGTGGGAGCGGCTTGTCGGGTGACAGCAATGGAACAAGAGATGACTAACGCAGCAGCGCACAGCTTTGCTGGCAGTTCGTTAGTGATCTCGAATCTCCAGATTTGTCGATCTTCTTGTTCCGAGACAAGGAGATCGTTTTAAGCAGTTCTTAGTACGGAACCGTGCGCTGCGCTGTTCCGCGCCTGGCCCTCTCGGCGGCGTCATTGACCGCCGTTCGAGAGGAGCCGCGAGATGGCACGCCCCTCGGTTTCTGGGCACGCAGAGTGGCCCACTAACCCGCTGGATGCCGCCCGCGACGCGTTCGCGTGGCTGACCGCCGGGGACCACCCGGTGGCGGTGGACGGGCGGGAGTTCGATCACTTGCCCAACCGCGAGATCCCCGTCGACGAACTCCGCGATCTGCTGCTGCGCCGGTCCTGCCCACGCCGAGTGTGGGACCAGGTCTGGCGGCACGTGATCACGCGCGCCCGCAGCGAGGGCGGCACGTGGACGATCGTGGCCGTCGGGCTCGCCCTGCCGATGTTGACCCCCATGGCGGCTCGGCTGACCGACCGGTACGCCGGCGACCCCGCCGACGTCCACTCCGAGATCGTGCAGGGCTTCCTCGACGCCCTGCAGACGATCGACCTCACCAAGGGACGGATCACGATCCGCCTGCGGTGGGCCGCCTACCGCTTCGGGCACCGAGCGCTCACCGCGGCGCTGGACGGACCCACACCGAAGGCGCCCGGGTTCTTCTCCGCCGAGCCGAAGCCCCCGTCGGGACACCCGGACTTGGTCCTGGCCCGCGCGGTTCAGGTCGGAGTCCTGACCCCGATCGAGGCCGAGGTGATCTCGGAGACGCGGCTCGGCGAAACCCTGCTGAATGACTGGGCCGCTCACCACAAGATCGAGTTCTGGGCCGCGTACAAGACCCGCAAGCGGGCCGAGTACCGACTCGCCGCCTGGCTGACCGAGTCCGCCGACGGCCCTGTCGAGAGCGACCCCACGGGCGAGGCGGCCACGTCGCAGACCTCGCCCAGCGCTGCATCCGATACCCCGGAGCGGTCACAGAGTGTAGCGAAAAAAGTCGACGAGGGGCTGTCCAATGAGCCCCCGAAATCCGGACTTCAGGGCCGCGGGTGATCCCTGCCCGCTTCTCGCGCTCTTCGCCCGCTGGAAAGCCCTGGAGGTCCACGATGCGCTCGATCGCGCCCTCTGCTCGCCCCGCGGCCAGTGGCCACACGCCACGCCGCCGGGTCGGCCGGGTCCTTGCCGTGGCCGTGCTTGTCATCGCCGGCTTGGTGGTCACCGCCACCACGGCTTCAGCCGAGACCACGCACGTGGTCGCGCTGGCCCGCTCGGTCGACGAAGTCCTCAACAACATCCGCAACTGGCTCATGGGGATCTTGGCGCTGCTCGCCACGGTCTTCCTCACGATCGGCGGGGTCCGCTACGTGCTGGCCAACGGCGACCCCAGTGAGGTCGAGAAGGCCAAACAGTCCTTCAAGTCGGCGGGCTTCGGCTACGGCCTGGCCGCGTTGGCGCCCCTGGTGGTCGAGATCCTCAAAGGGATCGTGGGGGCCTGATCGCATGCTGGCCACCGCAACCCCCACCTCTGGGGCCGGCCACCGGTTCGGCCGCGCGTTCGCCGCAGTGGCTGGCCTGCTTGCTCTCAGCGTTCTGGTCGGCATCGCCGGCGCGGGCACCGCCTCGGCCCAGCCCGCACCCACCCCCTCGGCACCGGCGCCCTCGCCACCGGCGCCGGTGCCGCCCCCGGCTCTGCCGTTGCCGACCGTCGACGGCTGTGCCCCGGATTCGCCGATTCCGGCTTGCCACATGCCCACGCCGGCTCCGGGGCAGCCGAACCCGACGGCTCCACAGCAGCCGCCCGCCCAACCGCCGGGGCCGCCGCCGTGCCAGGGGCCGGGGTGTATCCCGCAGCCCACCACGCCGGCACCACCGCCGTCTGGTCACCAGCCGGGCCAACCCGGCGGCCAGAATTCCGAGCAGGAGTCTTCATGCGGGATCACCGATATCCCGGCCTGCGTCAACGACGCGATCGACTCGTTTTTCCGGGATCTGGTGACCCCGGCGCTGAACAGCCTGCTGGACCTGCTGGCCAACACCTTGTTGACCACTCCGACGCTGGACCAGCTGCCCCGCATTGGTGAGCTGTGGAATTCCTCGTGGCAGATCATGCTGGCCTGCTACGGGATGTTGATTCTCATTGCGGGAATCATCGTCATGGCTTACGAGACCATGCAGACCAGAATCTCTATTAAGGAGATTCTTCCGCGGGTCATCATTGGTTTCTTGGCTGGCGCGTTGTCGCTCTGGGTGTGCGCGCAGGCGATCAATCTCGCTAACGCGCTCGCGAAAGCGATCATGTCCGGCGGGGTCGACGAGAATTCCTCGGCCGACACGCTCAAGCAATTGGTGATGAGTTCGCTTAACGGCGGATTCTTCATCATCTTCATCGGCCTTTTTCTCGCCGGAATGCTCGTCGCGCTCTTGCTGACCTACATTGTCCGCGTCGCGTTGACCGTGATCCTCATTGCGGGTGCACCGCTGGCCCTGATGTGTCACGCGCTGCCGCACACCGAGGGCATCGCGAAATGGTGGTGGAAAGCCTTTGGTGGCTGTCTGGCCATTCAGCTGGGTCAGTCGCTGGCGCTGATCACCGCGATGCGGGTGTTCCTGTCCCCGGGTGGATTCACGTTCTTCGGGCCGACCACAGACGGGCTGGTGAACCTTCTCGTGTCTCTGGCGCTGATGTACATCCTGTTCAAAATTCCGTTCTGGATCTTGGGTTCGATTCGTGGCGGCGGCGGCCGGTCGCTGGTCGGGTCCCTGGTTCGAGGGTTTATCGCGTACAAGACCTTCGGACTTCTGCGTGGGCTCGGAGGCGGAGGCGGCGGTGGCGCCCCGAAGCCCCGGGGCGGCGGCCCCAAGGAGCCGGGGCCGACTGATCCCTATGCGTCGCCACGCGCTACCCCGTCGGGCCAGTACATGCTGCCCCTGGAAGGGGTCAAGCGGCAGCGAGCGTCCAAGGCCACCCAGCGCGCGGGCGCGAAGCCCGCACCGCGGCCCCGGCCCAGCGGACACAGCAAGCAGCTGAAGTTGCCCCTGGACGGGGAGTGGCCCGAGCACAAGCCGCGCTTGTGCCGGGACGGGCAGTACGAACTGCCGCTGGACGTGCAACGCCAGCGTGCTCCGAGACCAGCAGCCGACTCGGCGCCGCGGTCGTCGGCCGCATCGAGTAACCGAGGACGGCAGTTGCGTTTCCCAGCCAGTGGCGAGTGGCCGGAGAACCGGCCTCGTCTTGGCCGCGACGGGCAGTATCGGCTGCCGATCACCGCGCAGCGCGTGCGGCGCCCGACGCCTCCGTCACCTCCGCCGAGCCCGCCGCGGCCGTCGACGGCGGGCCAACAGCTGAAGTTCCCGGCTGACGGGGAGTGGCCGGAGAACAAGCCCCGAGCCAACCGGCAAGGCCAGTACCAGCTGCCACTGAATGTGCAGCGCACACGCAAGCCGACCCGGCCCAGTGCGCAGGCGCCCGCACCGCCGCGCCCGAACCGCAGTGCGCAGCCACGCCAGCAAGCGCTGCCGCTGGACCTGCCGAAGGTCTCCCCACCCCGCCCGAGCACCCGCCGCGAAGGAGGTGAGTCGACGTGAGCCAGTACAGCGTGCGCATCCCAGCAGACGTGGACCGGGAGGACACCATCCTCGCGGGCTTCACCGCCCGGCAGGTGGCGGTCATGGCCGTGACCGGTCTGCTGCTCTACGGCGGGTGGGTGGCCACCCGGGCGTTCCTCCCGGTGGTGGCCTACCTGATCGTCGCGGTCCCTCTCGGGGTGGCCGTGGGCGCGCTGGTGGTGGTGCGCCGCGACGGCGTAACGCTGGACCGGTTGCTGCTGGCCGCACTCCAGCAACGGCTCCAGCCCCAGCGGCGGGTTGCTGCCGGGCATGCGCCAGCAACGGTCCCGGAGTGGCTGTCCGGCGTCGCCGAAGAGACTGACGAGCCGGTGGCTGGCGCGTTGGAGTTGCCGGCCACCGGGGTCAGCGAGGCCGGAGTGGTCGATCTCGGCTCAGACGGGCTCGCCTTGCTCGCCGGTTGTTCGACGGTGAACTTTTCGCTGCGGACCCCGGCCGAGCAGGAAGCGTTGACCGCCGCATTGGGACGCTACCTGCACAGCCTGTCCGCACCCGTGCAAATCCTGGTGCGCGCCCAGCGCCTGGATCTCTCCGAGCAGATCGGGCAGCTACGCGAGCGCGCAGCCAGCTTGCCGCACCCGGCGTTGGAGACCGCCGCGCTCGATCACGCCGACTACCTCGCCCAGCTGGGCCAGCAAGCCGAGCTGCTGCGCCGGCAGATCCTGCTGGTGATCCGTGAGCCCGTGCGCAGCGCGCCGGCGGACTCGTTGACCCGCCGCGGCCGACTGCGTCGACGCCGCGGGGGCGGCGAGGAGGAGGTCGAGCCCACGGATGGGGCGCGTCGGGCGGCGACCTCCCGGTTGCTGCGGCGCATGCACGAGGCCAGCGAGCTGTTGTCTGCGGCCGGCATCGAGGTCACTCCGCTCGATGCTGCGCAGGCCACCGCTGTGCTGTCAGCCGCCACGAACCCGGACAGTCCGCTGCCGCCCTCGCCGGAGATGGCTGGCGCCGACGAGGTGATCACCACCCCGGCCGGAGCGGGCTGGGACCCCGACGAGGAGGACCATCTGTGATGTTCACCCGGAACCGCCGCCGCACCTCCCCGGCGACCTCGGCTGCCTTCGCCCCCGACGCCGTCGAGGTTCACCCGCGTCACCTGCAAATCGGGGACGAATGGGTCGCCAGCTTCGCCGTCGCGGGCTACCCCAGAGAGGTCCACGCGGGTTGGCTGCAACCCCTGTTGACCCATCCGGCCCGGCTGGACGTGTCGCTGCACATCGAACCGATCGACCCGCAGGTGGCCGCCGAGCGGCTGAAGAAGCAGCTGGGGCGCCTGGAGTCCGGTCGGCGGCACACCGCCGCGCACGGGCGGCTAGCCGACCCGCAGGTCGAGGCGGCCACCGAGGACGCCCAGGACTTATCTGACCGGCTCGCCCGCGGCGAGGGTCGTTTGTTCCGGGTCGGCCTGTATCTCACCGTCCACGCGAACTCGGAGCACGAACTCGTCGAGGAGGTCAGCGCACTACGGGCGCTGACCGCGAGCCTGCTCATGGACGCAAAGCCCACCACGTACCGGAGCTTGCAGGGTTGGGTCACGGCGTTGCCGACGGGCCTGGACCAGATCCGGATGACCCGTTCGTTCGATACCGCCGCCCTCTCGGCAGCCTTCCCGTTCACCAGCCCTGATCTGCCGCCGCCGGACCCGACCTCGGCATCAGCCGCCCGCGGCGTGCTCTACGGCTGGAACCTCGGCAGCCAGGGCTTGGTGCACTGGGACCGGTTCAGTTGCGAGAACTTCAACTCCGTGATCCTCGGCCGCAGCGGGGCCGGTAAGAGCTATTTGGTCAAGCTCGAAGCGATCCGGAGCCTGTACCACGGCACCGAGATCGCGATCCTCGACCCCGAGGACGAGTACGCCCGCCTCGCCGGGGCCGTCGGCGGTACGTATTTTCCGCTCGGCAGCGAGGGTGTGCGGCTCAACCCCCTGGACTTGCCGATCCACACCCGGCCTGATGGGCGCCGCTCGGCCCCATCCGATGCGCTCACCCGCCGTTCGCTGTTCATTCACACTCTCCTTGCTGTCCTTTTCGGACAGGCGTTGAGTGCGAACGAGCGGGCGGTACTGGATCAAGCGGTCACGCCGACCTACCGGGCTGCGGGCATCACCGAGGACGCTCGCACCTGGACACGGCAGGCGCCGCTGCTGGCCGACCTCCGGTCGGTGCTGGGCCAGTCCGACGACGAGACCTCCCGGGATCTCGCCAGCCGGCTGCACCCGTTCACCCACGGCGCGTTCTCCGGCTTGTTCGACGGGCCGACGACGACCCCGCCCGAAGGGCATCTGCTCGTGTTCAGCCTGCGGAATCTCCCGGATGAGCTGAAGCCGGCCGGCACGCTGTTGACCCTGGATGCGGTCTGGCGCCGGATCTCCAATCCCAGCACGCGCCGGCCGAGGCTGTGCGTGGTCGACGAGGCATGGCTGCTGATGCAGCAGCAGGCCGGTGCGGAATTCCTGTGGCGCATGGCCAAGTCCGCCCGCAAACACTGGTGTGGCTTGACGGTGGCTACCCAGGACGTGGGCGACGTACTCGGCTCCGATCTAGGCAAAGCGATCATCAGCAACGCGGCCACCCAGATTCTGCTCAGGCAGGCGCCGCAGGCGATCGACGACATCGTGCGCACCTTCGCCCTGTCCGAAGGAGAGCGACAGTTCTTGCTCTCGGCGGGCACGGGACAGGGGCTCTTGTCTACCGGGACTCAGAGGGTAGCCATGCAGGCCATTGCCTCCGACGCCGAGCACCAGCTGATTACCACTGATCCGGCCGAACTCGCCGCCATGAACGACGAACCCGCCGACGACGAGGAATACGACTCCGGCGTCGGCCATGACCTCGTTCTCGACGAGTGACCATCAGGAGGGAGGAATGCCAGTGTCCACCTCAATCGCCATTGCTCAACATAGCTCAGACCCCACCAGCTGGCACACGTTTCTGCACGATGTGCTGCCCGCCTTGGCGCTGACTTTCGGGCTGGTGGCAGTGATTTGGCTCGCCTGCGCTGTTGTGACGTTCTGCGGTGCCTACCTGGGCACCCTGGCGTTCGTCGGCGCACGCGGCCTGATCCGTGCGTGCGCCAGGCATGTACGCCGCCGCCGCGGCGCCGAGTACGCCCAGCTCGTCACGGTCCACCCCGACGGCGTCACCACCAAGATCATCAATCTGGATCATTACCGCCGCCGCGAGCAGCGCCCCGGCCGCTCGACCTCGACCGAACACCCGGACGACGCAGAGCCAGGCCCCGACGGGCCGGCCTGATCAGCCGGCGCCTCGTCCGCCAGCTGTGTCGACGCGCGGCTGACCTGGCACTCGTCGTGCCTTGCGCGCCTTATCGCAACTTCGCATCCCATTTCACGGGGGTACACCTATGTCTTCGTCCACACCCGAATCCGGGACGCTACCCGCGCGCCCGCGACGCCTGCTCACCCAGAACCGCGAGATGAAGCAGATCGGCGTCTACAACTGGACCTTGCCCGCGTGGGCCGGAAGATTGCCCGACGGGCGCACCTACAACACCTGCCCCTCGGCCGGCATCTGTCGTCAGGTTTGCTACGCGCGGCACGGCACCTACCTGTGGCCGGCCGTGCGCGCCAAGCACCACTCCAACCTGCAATTCGTGCTTGACGACCCGGACGGCTGGCAGCAGGCCATGCTCGCCGAACTCGCCGCACCCAAGTTCGTTGGTCGCTGGATCAGGGTTCACGACAGCGGCGACTTCTTCAGCGACGACTACACAACCCGCTGGTTGCGCATCATGCGAGACCGGCCAGAGGTGAACTTCTACTGCTACACCAAGGAAATCGACCGGTTCCGCCGACTCGTGGAACCGGACCCGCCCGAAAACCTGTTGTGGGTCTATAGCTACGGCGGCACCCAGGATCACGTGATCGACCCGCAGACTGACCGGGTCGCCGACGTGTTCCCGGACGAGGAGGCCATCGCCGCGGCCGGCTGGTCCTCGCAGGAAGCCTCGGATCTGCTGGCCGTGCTGGGGCCGCGCTTGGTGGGCGTGCCCGCGAACCGCATCCCGCATTTCCTGCGGCGGCTGGACGGCCGCCGCTTCTCCGAGTGGCAGGCCGAAGTCGACGCGGAGCGCCATACCCGCCGGGGTGCCGCTGCCGTTCGCGCGATCACCAGCGCACCCTCCGCTCGCCGCCGAGACCGCACCGATCGCCGACAGGCCGCGTAGTCCCGTCAGGCACTTGTGACCAGTTCAGGAGGTTTATTCCTGTGATTCTGCTGCAATCATCCATTGTGGACAGCCCGCTGGGCGGGCTGCTCACTGATCCCTGGGGCGCGATCCGGGCAGTCCTGAACGCTGTCTGGTCGTGGATACAGGTGTGGGGACCCATCGTCGGCCCGGTCGCGCTCACCGCGATCAGCGGCCTGATCAGCCTGCGGCGCTGGTGGAACGACCGGTGCCAGGACCGGTTGCACGACCAAGCTCGCGTGGTCACGATTCTGACGCCACCGACCGTGGACCCCGACGGTGCTGAAGCAGCATGGTCGAACCTCGTCGGATTGCTGCGCCCGATGTGGGCTCGCCTGGTGGGTGGTCAGCCGCATCTGGCGTGGGAGTACGTGTTCGGCCACGACGGCGTGCAGATCCGGCTTTGGGTGCCGGGAACCGTGCCACCGGGGATGGTCGAGCGCGCGGTCGAGGCAGCGTGGCCGGGCGCGCACACCCGCACCGAGCAGGCCGGCCCGCCGCTAGCGGTGGAGGCTGACGAGGGCCGTCGGCAGGTGGCCACCGGGGGTGTGTTGCGGCTGGCGCGCTCCGAGGCGCTGCCCATCCGCAGCGATTTCGATGCCGACCCCATCCGTGCGCTGCTGGGCGCGCCCACCGGACTCGGTATTCACGAGCAGGCGTGCGTCCAGGTGTTGGCGCGTCCGGTGACCGGGCGGCGCGTCAAGCAGGCCCGGCGCGCCGCCCGTCACCTGCACGCCGGTCGCTCGACGCGCCTGGTCGGCCGGCTGCTGGACCTGATCACCCCCGGTGCGACACCGAAACCTTCCGCGGGGACAGGCGGTCAGCCGAAGCTGGACCCGCAAACCTCGCTGGAGTACCAGGGACAGAACCGCGCCATCGTGGCCAAACAGCGCGGTAGCCAATGGGAGACCGTGATCCGCTACGCGGTGGCCACCAGCGTGCCGGCACAGACGCCGCCGGACCAGGTCGCACGCGTGCGGGAGCAGATCCGGGGCCGCGCCCACGCGATCGCCAGCGCGTTTTCCGGGTTCACCGAGCACAACCACTATCGCCGCCAGCGGCTGCGCGACCCCGAAGAGACATTGGCCCGGCGGCGGCTGCGCCATGGGGACTTGCTGTCCGTGCCAGAACTGGCCGGCATCTGCCACCTGCCCATTGACGAGGCCCTGCCGGGGCTGAGCCGGGCGGGCGCCAAGGCCGTGCCGCCCCCGCCGAACACCCCCACGGAGGGCGAGCTGGTCCGCCCAGTCGGCGTCTCCGACACCGGGCACGCCCGCCCCGTTGGGCTGCAGGTCAGCGATGCCCGCCACCACCTGCACGTACTGGGCGCCACCGGGTCGGGCAAGTCGACGATCTTGGCGCGGATGATCCTCGCCGACGCCGAGCACCGGCGCGGCGCGGTCGTCATCGACCCCAAGGGCGACTTGATCACCGATGTGCTCAAGCGCCTGCCCGAACAGGCCGCCGAGCGCGTGGTGCTCTTCGACGCCGACACACCCGGCACGACCCCGTGCCTGAACCCGCTGGAAGGGCCGAAAGAGGCGGCCGTCGACAACCTAGTCAGCGTGTTCTCACGGGTGTTCTCCTCCGCATGGGGGCCGCGCACTGAGGACATCCTGCGCGCCGCATGCCTGACCCTGCGGGCCGCATCGGACACCCCGAAGCTCTCCGCGTTGCCGCAGCTGCTCACCGATGCGGCCACCCGCGAACGTCACCGTCAGACGGTCGAGAACGATGCGACCCTGCGTGGCTTCTGGGACTGGTACGAGCAGCTGAGCGACGCCGCGCGGGCACAGGCGACCGCACCGCTGCTGAACAAGTTGCGCGCGTTCCTCTTGCGGTCGTTCGTGGTCAAGGCCGTCTCGGCTGGAGAGTCCACAGTGGACCTTTCGGCGGCGCTGGACGGTGGGCTGTGCTTCGTGCGCATCCCCAAGGGGAGCTTGGGCGAGGACACCACCCGGTTGCTCGGGTCGCTGATCGTGGCTCGGGTCTGGCAGGCGGCCACTGCTCGCGCCGCAGTGCCGGAGCGCGAACGACTCGACGCGTCGCTGTACGTGGATGAGGCACACAACTTCTTGAACTTGCCGTATGCCATGGAGGACATGCTCGCCGAAGCACGTGGCTACCGGCTGTCCATGACGCTGGCCCACCAGCATCTCGGCCAGCTCGGCAAGGACTTGAAGGAGGGCATCTCGACCAACGCCCGGTCGAAGATCTTCTTCAACGCCAGCCCCGAGGATGCCCGCGAACTGGCCCGCCACACCGCACCTCGGGTCAGCGAGCACGATCTTGCCCACCTCGGCGCCTTCCACGCCGCTACGCGGCTCGTGGTCAACGGCGAGGAAACCCAGCCGTTCACCCTGGCCACGCAGCCGTTGCCCCCGGCGATCCGCGGCCGAGCGCGCATGGTGCGCCAAGCCGCCGCCCGCCACACCCAGCCGCTATCGACCGCGGCTGAAGAGGGACGCGACCAAGCCGCACCGGAGTCCACCGGAACCGATCCTCGTCGCGCCGCATAACGCTCAACGCTTCGCGGAAAAGGGGCAGGCCACACCCAACCACCAGGGCGTGGCCTGCCCCTTTCTCTGCGCTTTGCCGTCCTGCCCATTCGGTTTGTCCGCAAGGAGACATTGATGCTCGACCCCAGCACGCCCCAACGCGACCTGCGCACACCGATTCCGGCCCGCGCCAGCTCCCGTGTGGCCGCCTCCACCGAGCACCAGGCCACCGTCGCCGCCCACCTCACCGAACGCGACCGGTGGATCGCCCGCATGTGCGCCGAGCACCGCACGCTGACCTCCACCCAGATCGTCCAAGTTGCCTTCCCCACCCGACGCGCGGCCAACTACCGGCTCCAGCGCCTCTACCAGTGGCGCGTCCTGGACCGCTTCCAGCCCTATGTCGGTAAGGGGCGGTCCCCGATGTTCTACGTGCTCGACACAACCGGCGCGCACCTGCTCGCGCACGAAGACGGGATCGACCCCCGCTTGCTGGGCTTCCGCGCCGAGCGTTCGATCGGGATCGCCTACAGCCTGCGTCTGGCGCACCTGCACGGGCTCAACAGCCTGTTCACCGGACTCATCGCCGACGCGCTCGCCCAAGGTGACCGGGAGGTCACCGCCTGGTGGTCCGAAGCCCGCTGCGCTCGGCACTTCGGCGACATCGTGCGGCCGGACGGCTACGGCCGCTGGCGCGAAGATGACCGCGAGATCGAGTGGTTCCTCGAATGGGACACCGGCCGCGCCCCGCTGGGCCGCTTCGTTGCCAAGGTCCCCGACTACCTCGAACTCGCCGCTAGCAGCCGAATCGTCACACCGCTGTTGGCGGTGTTCTCCACTGCCGGCCGGGAAGCCCACGCCCGCCGGCTGCTGACCCAGCACCTGCGCAGCCAACCCCGCCCGCAGGACGTGCCGATCGCGACCACCACAACCGAGGAACTCAACCGCACCGGTACTGCCTCAGCCAGCATCTGGCTGCCCCTGGCCCATCGCGACGCAGGCCGCTGGCGGCTGGCCGACCTGCACGCCGCCTGGCCCCACGTGGGCGAGCCCACCAGCAGCACGCAGGCCACCCCCAGCGCACGCGAAACCAGCCCAGTGCCTCGGCTCAGTCCGCCGGCTCCGATGCCGCCTTTCGCACACCACGACCTGACCTGGAAACCCACGGGGTGATGCGTGCATGCTCAAGCTCGCCACCACGGTCCTGGGTGCCGCCGTCGCCTTGATCGTGCTGGTCGCAGCCGCCGTGTCCGGAGTTGCCTCCGCCATCTTCGGTGGAGGCGGCTCCGTGACCGCGAGCCAACCCAGCCAGGCCGCCCTGGCCGACATCCCGGGCGACTACCTGGCCCTCTACCGGCAGGCCGCCACTACCTGCCCCGGGCTGGACTGGAGCATCCTGGCCGGCGTCGGCAAGATCGAGACGAACCACGGGCGCTCAAATCTCCCAGGTGTCCACAATGGAGCGAACTACGCAGGCGCCGGCGGGCCGATGCAGTTTCTACAGTCCACATTCGACTCTGTGGTAGCGCGCCATCCCATCCCGCCCGGAGGCGGCAACCCGCCCTCGCGGTACAACCCGCACGACGCCATCTACGCCGCCGCCGGCTACCTGTGCGAGTCGGGCGCCCGCGATGGTCGCGACATCTACGGTGCCATCCTCACCTATAACCATGCCGATTGGTACGTCAGTCAAGTCCTCAACCAAGCAGCCCAATACAAACAGGCGGCAGCCAGCTCCGGAAGCGACGCGCCGGCAACCCCACCAGCACAGCAGGCCGTGAACTACGCGCAAGGGCAACTCGGATTGCCTTACGTCTGGGGAGGAAACGGACCCGATCATGGTCACGAAGGCTTCGACTGCTCGGGACTGACCATGGCCGCCTACCAAACGGCTGGGATCAACCTCCCGAGAACCGCGCAAGAGCAGTACAACGCTGGCCCACAGGTTTCGAAGGACGCCCCATTGGCACCCGGCGACCTCGTCTTCTACGGCACGCCCGGCAACATCCACCACGTGGGGATCTACATCGGCGCCGGAAAGATGATCAATGCTCCGGACTTCGGCCAGCCAGTCAAAGTGGACGACTACCGGTGGAAGGGAGACGACTACGCGGGAGCCAGTCGACCCCGCCCATAAAGCGCCTGTAGATGCGCTGAGCACTCGCTGATCATTTGTCTAAATGCTGCGGTGGAGTGCGTCAGCCGGACCGCTGTGCCGTACGTCGACCCGCTATGTCGTCGTCTGGGTGTCGGGACAGAGTTCTACCCTTGCGTAGTGTCAAGCGATCGTCCGCCAATCCCCGCTGAGCTGCGCCGCGCTGTGCTGGTCGAAGCAGGGCACCGGTGCGCCATTCCCACCTGTCGGCAGTACCCCGTTGATGTTGATCACATCATCGACTGGGCGAAAGTGCGACGGCACGAGTTTGACAACCTGATCGCCCTGTGCCCGACTTGCCACGCCCGCAAGACCCGCGGTGAGATCGACACCAAATCGATGAAGCAATACAAGATCAATCTCGGTGTGCTAACCAGCCGCTACACTGACCTTGAACTCCGACTCCTGCGATGGTTGGTCGACTACGCGCCCGGACGCGGTCGCCCGATGCTGCCAGACGGCATGTATTGGGCGGTCGGGGATCTGCTGTTTGACGGCATGATCGAGCTGCGCGAAGACGGCTGGCTGCTTCCGTCCGGTCGTCCCGACGGTCCGCGTCCAATCAGCTTTCACGAGCAGCAGGCCACCGAGCGGCGCGCAAAGTACGTGTCCTTGACAGACAAGGGCCGCGAACTCGTTAGACGTTGGTTTGGGGCCAAGCCCCTTGACTGATCTGCGCACCTGTACCCGCAGGTGACCGTGTCGCTCATGCCGCTGAGCAACACCGCTTCGACTTCGGCTGCTCCCGTACTTCGGAAGGCCGTGATGATCGAATGATCAGATGTTGCGGACTGCCGTTGAGTTCGGGATGACAACAGCCTTCCGGTGACGTCCTCTCACATCGATGGTGGGTGCGCCCGCTGACGGCTCGTGGGTCAGTTGGTTGAGATGGGCATGCGGCATCATGACGTTGTGACCATCAGCGATAAGGACCGCAAGGTGTTGTGGGCGCGGTCAGGCAATCGATGCGCGCTGTGCCGGCAGCCGCTTGTAGCTGAGCGTACGGCGACCGATCCCGAGGCCGTCGTCGGCGATGAAGCTCATATTGCTGCTCGGTCGCCGGGAGGTCCGCGTTATGGCGAATCCCCGGCCAACTTGGTGGACAGTTACGATAATCTGATACTTCTTTGTCGGGTTGACCACAAAAAGGTTGACGACCAGTCGGCATCCTATACTTCGGCTGTACTTCGTCAGATGAAGTCCGACCACGAGCTGTGGGTCGACCGGTCGTTGCAGGGGCTTGACGATCCCAAACTTAGCAAGACAGATCGGGAGCAATGGTACCCTCTTGAAGTCGGGCGTTTTCCCTGTGTCGGTGACGGAGAGGCAGCCCGGGTATCCGTCGTTGCTCGGTTACGAGATTCGTTGATCGAATCATTCGGAGATCGTTCAGCGAGGTTCGCCCTTGTACTGGCAGCGGAAGGCCATAATGCGAATGACGCGGTGCTTCCGGTATACGTGGTTTGGAGTCATCAGCGTGAATTTGTCGCGCGGGCGGCCCACGAGCACGAGGCATGTTTGAGGAGGATCATAGACATCCGACGGGGATCTTCGGATGTCGAGGCTGCCCGACATCAGTTCCTTCGTGAGATCACGGAGGCTGAACGGTCGACGGCGGACTGGCGTATGGAGGGGAATGCTTTGTTCGACAAGCATCCGACCGCTCACCTGGTCAACTATGACCCGTCCTTGCGTCGTATCCAGATCCACGCGGACAGGGCATTAGATATAGATCCCGAAGAATATGACGAGAAGGTCGCTACAACGTCAGAGGCACTGATGTTCTCGTGCGCACTTGCCAGGCAAGTGGTGGCAGCAGACATCGGGAGCCTAACCAGATACTCGGAAAATTCTTCTTTGGCGAAGCTGACTGCGTACATGTTGGAGCGACGCGAGCTTGAATTTGGCAGGTTTCGTATTCTGCAGAATGATCCAGAGATTTGGGACTTTCGTTTTCCTGAGACGGAAGCGAGGGGGTGCTAGAATCGAGTATTCTGGAGACATTCTGAGCCAGCGCTGATCAACCTGCCGCTTGCCCGATCGATCATTCGCGCGGAAACATAAGGTCGTGCGGTCAAGTCTGTTCGAGTCGAAAGTACATCTAGCTACGGATGGACTAGCCGAGTGGGCAAGGTCCTTCCTGTTCCTCCGTTTTACTCGCCTCCGATTCGTCGTCAGTCGCAGAGTCCGGCAAAGGTGGTGCCCCGTCGGCAAGCTGCCGAAGCTTGAAATAGTACTTCAGCGGGCGTCGCCGTGAAAGCATCAAAGCGGTGTACGCACGCGCGGTTTCGTGCAGCGCATTATGTATCAGCCCCTCGATAAAGCTTCCCATCGGAAGCTCCTCTGCTCCTCGTTCACGTTCCTGATCGAGGATTCCTGTCTTCTCGTACAGCAGGACGTTGGTCTGGAGAGGAACGGTGTACGTGCCAATCGCCCTCACCGCCCTTCCCACCACGTCTCGTTGGCGTTTGGGGAGGCTGAATTCGTAACGCGGTAGATCATCGCTCAATCGATCGCATGCGTCTGTCATGCCCTGGAGAGCTGACTTCCCCATCGCCCATGCAAGCGGGTTGCTTCTGGTCAGCCCGTAGAGGTTATGCAGGCTAGCAATCAGGTTGAGCAACTGCGTAGCGGTTTCGCGGCGGGCTCGGTGTACTTCGAGTATCCGGTCCTTGCGTGCTTCGAGGCCCGGTTTGGCCAGGTATTCGACAAGCATGGTGATCACCGCCGCCGTCACGGCGCTGATCAGGGCGGTCTGGGCTTGAGCTGGTAACCACACGCGCCGTATCTACCATGCTGCGCCGCCCCGGTAGGTCGGTTTCGGCAACGGTGGTGGCTCCGGGCTCGACCGGCCTGGGGGTCACCGGGAGCACGGAGCCATCACCGAGGCTACTCCTGATCACCGGGTCGGTCATCGGTGTCGGGGTCATCGTCATCGAAGACTAGCTCGGTGAGCCTTTGGGCGGCACGGACGGCGTTGATCATCAGCTTGTCCCGGCGGATCTTCTCGGTGAGCTGCAAGATCTCGGTGCGCTGCGCTTCGGCGCGGCGCGCCCAATCGCCCTCAGTGAGAGTGTCGGCTACGCACAGAAGCATGTGCGGACCAAGTCGCCACAGCAGGCTATTGACCGCGCATGCGGCGATCGCCAGGTCGTCGATGTCGGCGCCATACCAGCTCACCGTCGAAGGGTCCTGTCCCTTTGCACGCATGACCTGGGCAGCGGCGCGGAACAACCCACCGGTCCCGACGGCAGGGTCCATAATGGACTCATTCTCGCGAGGCGTGTTGAGTTCAGCCATCAGTACCTCGCCCATCGTTTCCGCGAGTGCGCTGGGGGTGTAGATCTGGGCGTTGGCTTTACCGGCCGAGTCGGACTTGAGCAGGGTGAGCACGATCCCGAGCAGGTCGGTGTCGTACCGGTTGTCGGTGCCGGTCAGTTCGAGCTGTCCCGCGTGCAGGGCAGCGTCCGCGGTGTGCTTCGCGGCGCGCTGCAACGCGGGGCGCGGTTCATCGAAAACCCAGTGCATGAGCGGATAGAGGAGATGGGTCAGGTCGGGACGGGAATTGACCACGGAGGTGTAGATCTCGCGCAGTGTGCCGGCGAAGTCCTCGGCGGTCTGCGCGCGCAGCTGCTCGGCGAGGTCGGGACCGTGCGGGTCGCGCTGACTGATCAGGGACAACGCGGCCACGACCGACAGGGCCACGTCGCGGCGGCCGGAGTGGTTGGACTGGTTCCACGCCGTGTCGACGGCTTCAGCGATGGCAACGGCGTGCTCACCGGGGTCGCGGTGGGCGCGCCGTTGCGTGGTGGATTGGCTCACGTGTCCGCCCTCCTGGTGTGCGGCGGTCGTGCCCGGAGCGTTCCTGCATCGGGCACAGGTGTGGCCGACGAGGAATGCGTCTGAGCGGAGAAATCAGAATTCGGAAATGGAGAAATCGGTGAATCTTGTTGCGTTAGAGGAATTGCCTCATTCGTCGTCCAGCTGGTCGGATACGATTGCCATGTCGCCTGCTTGCATTCCGTCGGCAACGTCGACGCAGGGGGCACACCAGTCGAAGCGCCAGTCTTCCGGGTTGCAGGGATTCGACCAGTTGCAGGACTGCGCGATCGACTCCAGCTCGGCCGAGATGACGCCGAGTTCATCGGGCTGTGCGTGATGGACTGCGAGATGGATGACTGGCTCCCCGGTCGCCACGCCCGCGTCGACACAGGCGGAGAAGGCCACATCCGGGCGGTCCAGCCGCGTCGTGGCCGCGCCCGTGATCCAGGCCGCAAGCTGGGCCAGATCCAGCCCTTGAGTACGGGCATAGTCGGTGCCGTAGACGCGAGCGACAGGCTGCTCGGTCACGGTGCCGTCGTCAGCGAGGGTCAGGCGGAGCCACTGGGGGTAGTCCGTGGCGATCCAATGGAACCACTGGGCATCGTCGAAGGCGTAGATGTCGCAGCGGCTTTCGTGCGGTACCCAGTCGGCGCGGTGGACGGTGGCCTCGGGGACGGCAGCTTTCCCGGAAGTCCGGGCGAACGTGTCGAATCCAGCCACGTCCCAGGCCAGCGCGAACCGTGCGAAGCGGTCGCGAACCTCGTTCGGTGCGGTGGAGGCGAACAGTTGCCGTCCGATGGGGAATCGCGCCACGTCGTCGGGGGCCACGAAACGGCTGAACCCGCCGAGCGGTTGGGCGTGTGCACCGCGGCCGAGGGCGAACAGGGTGTGTGCGCGGGTGGCGTCGGTGTCCATGGATATCGGCCTTTCTGCGCGTGCATGCGCGCGTAGTCGTGGTCGGTGTCGCGGTCTCCCCGGGATCAGTCGGTGTGGGGAGCCGCGTGAGGATGGGGTTGGGCGTTGTCGGCTTCAGAACCGTCGATGGCGGTGTCGGTGAAGGTCGCCATGCCGACGAGTTCGTCAGCCCGGTACATGCGGCATTCGGTCTCGTCGCGGTTGTGGGCGTCCTGCTCGGGATCATCGGAGCGAGGGGTGTACACGTCAGCGAAGACCCGATCGTCCGAGACGGTGACCGAGACGATGTCCTGCCCGTCGTCGGTGCTCATCCCTTCTTCGAGATCCGCAGCGGGCAGGCAGTAGAAGACCGGAACATCGGGCTTCGAGCGGTCCTCGGTTTCGCCGTCCCCAGAGCGGTTGCCCTCCGGGGCGCAGGCGCCGGGCGGGTTGTGCGCCTCGTACGCGTCGGGCGCGGGCGCGGCCACCTGCCAGGCGCGGGGAGCAACCAGGCCGGCGCGCATGCGCGCGTCCAGGTCGATCACCGCGTGGGCCAGGTCGGTCGCCAGTCGGCGCACATGCCATTCCGTGGCGTCCTCGGGCAGGTGGCGCACCGCTCCGGCGGTGGCGATCATGCTTCGGTACGGGCGCTCACAGCGGGTTTTCATCAGCGGCCTCCCAACGGAGAGAACAAGGACAAGGCAGCACAGGAAGGGATACGACCAGGGGAATCGGATGCGCCGATGGCGGAGTTCGGTCGCAGCGGCGACGCGAGCGGCATGGGAGGCCGGACAGTAAGAGGGCCGACGGACCCACCCGGAGGGTGTTCGCACGGTCCGCCGGCCTGCCGTAACCCTGTGAAAGGGCTGCCGTCCCCGAAGGGAGGCACGGCCAGGGTAGCTCACTGAGCCACCGCAGAGCCCCGTACCGCTCGCCCTGTGTAGTTGTGGTTCCGGTGCTGGTCAGGCGGGGTGCGAGGTACGCGGCCGATACCGGGCGACCACCTCCCAGAGCCGTCGGTGGTGGTTGGTGTCACCGAGCTGGGCGTCCACGTCCGGTGACTCGTGCGGCATGTCGGCCGGGCCGCCGCCGGTCATGCTCGGGTAACCGGCTCCGATGCCGGCGGCGACCGCCGCGACCACATCGGTGTCGGCGGCATCCCCGATGACGTGCACGTGGACGTGCGGGGTGGCGCGGCACGCGGCGGCGACCACGCTCCGCGTTGCCGGCGCCGTGACCGAGCGGGCGCGAACGGGAACGATGATCAGGTCGACGCCGCCGAGCGTGGCCAGGGTGTCGGCCTGGTGCGGATCCAGATGCAGTAGCGTCACCGCGTGCCGGCGGGCGAGATCGGTCATGGCTTCCCGCACCGCGTCCTCCGGGGGCGGCTGTGAATCGATGACGAACAGCGTGCGCAGGCTGCCCGAGTCGGCGGCGGGCGGATCGTGCCGCGCGCGCTGGATGGCTCGGTGCAGGTCGAGCCGGGTGGGGCGCGCGTCGATCAGGCCGAGGTGTTCTCCGGCTGCCGTCCCAGCTAGCGCGAGGCTGGCCGTGCTCGCCGTGCCGACCTCGCCCGAGGGGTCGGGATCAAGCACCGCCACCATCAAGGCCGGGCGCTCCACGAGCATCGATATTTGCTTTCGCAACACACCGGAGCCGTCCGGGACCGTGACCAGGTGGGCTGCGCCGAGCGCGAGAGCGTGTCGGTACAGGTCGGGCTCGTCCTGATCCTCGGGATCGGCGAGCAGCATCACCGCGTCGCGGGGAGGGAGTTCGTGCGGGCGGGCGCGCAGGATCGGCGCGGCCTGCGCGTCGATCAGCACCAAAGCGGCACGGTTCCAGTCTTCCCTAGCGAGCTGGTGCGGCGGGCGTGCCACCAGACGCACCCCGCGTGCGTACTGCTCGATCTCGCGGCGCATCGTGGTTAGATCCGTGATCAGCAGAACAAAGCAGGACATGCTGCATCCCTCCAATAAGGACAGTTGGGGCCGTCAGTGATGCGGGCGGTTGTCGATCTCGCTCCGGTGGGTGTCCGCGTCCGAGGCCGGGATGGTCCAGCGGCCGTGCTGGGTCATGACCGCCGATGCGGTGCGAGCCTGGCGGCGGTAGTTCTCGGCGGTGCGGCCGTCGACGTCTCGGGTATCGCTGGGGTAAGTCAGATCGACTTCGACGCTGTGATCGGAATCCGTCCAGACGTTGACGATCGGCCCTGGTGAGTTCTTCACCATTGACCACATGAGCTGCGCAGCATCAATCGGGTCCTCGGCGTCGATATCCCACTCGATGACGCAGCGGTACTCGCGGGTTTCACTCATGGTTTGTGGTCCTTTGTATACGAACGGTGTGTGAATCCAGGTCCTCGGTGTATCCGCCTTGCGGTGGCCCCGGGCGTGGACGGCGTCACGGCTCGGGACCACCGCCGCAGGCTCAGGATTTCGGCGGGCGGACGGGCATCAACAGATGCCGGTATTCCTGCCCGTCGGCTCCAGTGAGCAGCACGGGCCGCGTCGGGGTGGCGAGCTGGAACAGCACGGTGTCCCCGTCGAGCGCGTTAAGCGCGTCGCGCAGGTACGGCGCGGAGAACAGCACGCGCATTGGCTCGCCGGAGCCGTCGACCTCGGCCGGGTGCGCGGGGGCAGCCACCGCGTCGGCGTGCTCACCGAGCACGGGCGCGATCGACACCGTGCCGGCGGGATCGACCGTCAGCGCCACCTGTGCCGCCGTGCGGCGCCCGTGTTTGTCCCGGGTGGCGTGCTTCTTGGCCTCCAGCGCGGCGGCGGCGCGTGCCGTCGCGTGGGCCAGCGCGTCGCGGTCGGCGCACGCGGTGACGGTCACCTCGGGGAACAATTCCTCATAGGCAGGGAACTGCGCCTCGATCGGCCGCGTGATGACGGTCAGGTCGCCACAGGTCAGCGACAACCACTCGCCGGCCCAGTCGTTCCCGATACCGAAGCGCACGCGCTCAGCGGCGGCGTGTTTGAGTGCGGCGGACAAGACCGGAGCCGGGAACAGCACCGCGCGTTCCTCGGTGGTGGTGGTCGCAGCCAGCGTGGCGACGGCCAGCCGGAACCGGTCGGTGCCGGCGAGGGTGAACATGCCGGGCGTGATCCGCACCTGTACGCCCATGAACATCGGCATGGTGTCGTCGGTGCCCGCCGCGACCAGCACGCGCCGCGCGTCCGTGGTGAACCGCTCGCGGTCGACCTCGGCGACGGTGGGTGGAGTCTCTGGCAGTGTGGGGAAGTCCTCGGCCGCGTAGGTGGTCACGGGCATGGTGTAGCCGCCCAGTTCGAGCACGGCCGTCCCGTCCTCGGTCGTGCGCACCGTGACCGGCGCGGCGTCGGCATCGCGCTTGCGCCAGCCCTTGACCAGCGCGCCGAGCAGCTTGGTTGCTTCGGTGTAATCGATGAGCACCCGCCCCGGGATGGGCGCGGCATCCGGCACGCGCACGGTTGCCACAGTTTCCAGGTCGGTAGTGGTCAGGGTCAGGTCTCCGTCGCGCCCGTCCAGCAGGACGCCGCCCAGCATCGGCACAGCGGGCCGACGCGCCAGCCCCACGCCGACCGTGGTCAAGGCGTGCGCCAGCGTGGCGCGGTCGGTCCGGAACAGTACGGGCGCCGTCGACGCGACGGTGGTGGTGTCGGTCGCGGTGGTCATCGCGCGTGCCTCCCAAGGAAAGGTGTTGCGGTATAAGAAAGCTCGGAAAGAAGGGGCGCCCGGATACGTCGCGGGCGCCCCTGCGGGGTCAGCCGACCCAGTAGGTTCCGGTGTGGGCGGTGGTCAGCTCGACGTGCGGCATCGGTTCCCCCGGGTACGGGGTGTGCATGATCAGCCGGCCGCCGTTGTTCGGTGCGTCATCGGGAATGCGGCGCAGGGTGAACGCGAACGCGCCGCGCGGGTCGCCGACGCTGATCGTGACCGTGATCGAATCCTCGCCGGGATCGGTGTGGATCGTGGCGCCGTTGGCCCACGACAGCGGTACCCGCTGTGGACGGTGCGGCCCCTCGCGGAAGTCCGGCGCGGACTCCACATCGTCAATCTCGGGGTCCTCGTACGGGTCGTAGGCATCGCAGACCAACGAGCCGGATTCGTCGGCGTAGCCGTCCGGTTCCTCGGACAAAGACTCGCCGCACGCCTCGCACCGGTATTCGGCGTCCTCGGCGTTCTCGAACGTGATCACCGAGGAGTCGTCGTCGTAGTCGGTGGAGATCATCTCGCCGTTGGCGGACAGCACAAACACAGCGCACCTCGCAGAAGGGAGATCAAGACGGAAGGGAAGGACGGGAGGTGCGGCCGGCCGCCGCGTACGGGAACAGCGGCGCGGCCAGCCGCACGGAAGGGTCAGAATCGGCAGGTAAACCGCACGGCCTTGCCGCAAGTCGGGCAGGCCACGTAGGCGCGGTCACGGTCGCCGAACGGCACGCGCACCAGCTCAGGCACGCGGTAGGCGTGCGGACTGCCCGACCAGGAGTACAGGTGCACCGTGTCGGCGGTCTCCCAGCGATGCCCGTTCACGCATTCACCCGTGGCGTTGGAGTAGTCGGCCCACTCTTCCAATTCGTCCACAGTGGAGCGGTAGACGGTTGGGGCGACGTACAGGCCGAGGTGATCGCTCACGGTGATCATCAAATCGCCGAGTTCGGCCGAGGACAGCACCACGAACCCGAGATCATCGATCAGGTGATCGGAGAAGTTGACCAGGTTGTGATGCCACAGTTCCCCGTCACCGTGCAGACCGGCCGGAGGTTCGCTCGTGCGATCGAAGATCCACTTCGCGATCACCTCATCGTGCGGCCACTTGTGGCCGTTCGCGTCCATCCACTCGCGCAAGTCGTCGGTCAGATCGTCCGCGTACTCGCCGCGATCGTTGATCCATTCCTGCGTGTCCACGGTCAGATACCCGTCACCGTGCGACCACGCTTCAACAGACACACTGGTCATGAGAATGCCTTTCACTGATTACGGCTGCGGGAATATCGGGGTGCGAATCCCTACCCGCAATGTTTGTTTCTGTTCGGAACTTTCCGGGATCTCTTCCCTGTTGTTCCGATGGTTCTAGCCTAACGCCGGCGCCGCGCGCGGCACAACATCGCTCGATGGGTTTTTCTGACGATTTTCCTTGGCGGGTCAAGCTGCCTTTGCCCGAGCCTGACCAGTGTTGATGTGTGTATCAAAGAGAAGTAGCGAACGCTGAACTGAAGCCGTGTTTGACTCTTTTATATGGAATTCGGAAAGCGTCTTTGGTGGGCGCGAATAGAAATAGAGGAAACGGGATTAATGGTAAGTCGGTGCCACACGCCATGCGTCGTCCACCACCCACGGTCCCTCCGGTTCATGCCTCTCTCTCCCTCCAGTCGTCAACCGGTTCCCGCGGGGTACCGAGGCTTGGTGTGCTCAGGAAGGGCCAGCAGCCCGTTGACCTGCGACAACGCGCGGTCGGGGGCTTCTTATTTAATGGGAAGATGAGCAGGCAGATGAGTGGGAAGATGAGCGGGCAGATGAGCAGGTTGATCACATGAGGTCACAGTGCGTAGATCATCTACTGCTCTGATCGGGTGGAGTTGACCACTCAATAGGTTTGGACGGCGCGCTTGAGCGGCGTGCCCACCTGCGTCGGAGTGACCATGGACGGTCCGGGGGTGCTACCGACGCCGACCGCGTGGGTGGCAGACAAGGGAGTCGCCCCTCACCTCATGAGGGTATCGAGGAGCACACGGGGAAAGGAAGCCAGGCATGGGGATTAGCGCCGACGAGGTGCTGAACTGGTTCGATGCCGTGAATTGGCAGCAGGGGGAATGGGTTCCGGAGATTGTAGTAGCACTCTGGGACGGCCAAAAGCGCTTCCTGGACCTGTTGAAGGAAATCCAGGACAGTAGTACCCAGCACCGGTGGTCAAACAAGACGAAACCGCTCACCCGGCAGAGCTTGTCGCTGACTCTGACCCGTATGGAGAGGGAGGAACTGGTGCTCCGGCATGAGGACAACTCCTCGGTTCCGCGGGCGGTCTGGTATGAGGTGTCTCCAATTCTTCGTGAGTTCCTGGAGGAACGAGCGCGACCACCAGCAGAGTGGATAGCCAGCCATCAGGATCTGATCGAACGGATTCGCCAGCGCCGGGTCACGCGGGAACGTGATCGTGGCCGCGACGACGAGACCTGATCTGGTCAACATGGAGTTCGGCGGCCGTACGTCAGCTGGCGACCCGGTGCTGGCGCGCTTGCAGGGCGCGAGCGAGTGTCAATGTGTTGGGGTCGGGGCGCTCGCCGATCTCGGCAAGCGTGGTGGTCAACAGTTGGACGGTGCGGCTTATGGCATCGGCGAACCCGAGCTGAGCTTGCACCCGCATGATGTCGCGGTAGATGTCCTCGTTCTCCGGGTTGAGCAGCCTCGCGTGTTCGAGCAGCTGTAGCTGACGGTGCGGATCGTGCCCACGGTAGTGGGCAGCCATCCCAGCCAGCGCGTCGACCACCGTGCGGTGCGCGGCTTCGCGCGGGCCTTCGAGCCACAGCGCGGACATGCCGTCAGCGATCTCGCCCCGGTAGACGGCCGCGATGCGTGACCAGGCGGCCATGCGGTCCTCGTCAGTGACCGCGGTGTGCCTGTCGTGCTCGGCCTCGTGGAGGTGCCAGTAATCGACCTCGACCTGGCTGGGGTCGAGCGCGACCTGCTCATCGTGCTGGAAGATGAGGTCCACCGCCCGGTCGCCGGTGGCGTGTGATAACGCTTTGCGCAGCTGCGACAGGGACGCGTAGAAGGCGTTGAATGGCCGCCGGCCCCGGGCGTCCGGCCAGAGCGCTTCACGGACGGCTTCGCGGGTCGTGCCTGACGGATGCAGGGCCAGGAAGACCAGCAGCGCCCGGTGCTTCGGCGCCAGCACGGACGTGATGTTGTGGGCGTGCCCGTCCGGACTGTGCCAGGTCACCGTGACCGGGCCGAAGACCGACAGCTCCCACGGCCGTTCCGGGTACTGGCGTGCCCGTTCGGTCACTCCCACCAACGTAGGCACGTTGGCGGCCTCCGCGAAGGTCGTCCCCACGGATGCCTGCTCGACCTCGGGGTGAAGCAGGGACGTGGTCTCGATATCAGCGTCCTCGATCGCGCTGCTGTCCTGCCCCGGGCTCCCCGGTCCGTCACGTTGAGAATCAGCGTCGTCCTCTGCAGGTCCCACGTCGACCTCGGGCTCAGGAGCGGAGCCGGTCATACGCTCGCTGGCGCTCCCGTCGTCTGTTTCCTCGCGCTCGTCGGTGGTGCGGACATCGTCGTCGAGGGCAGGCTCGGGAGTGCTGTCGGCTGGCTCCGGCGGACTCGATGACGGCACATCGGCCAGCAGCGCCACCAGGTCACGGGTATCGGTGGCGTCGAGATGGAACAGGCAACTGCCCCGGAGATCATCCAGGGAGGGACTGGCTGCCGACACGACGCCGTCAGCGCGTACTCGCACGGTGGCCCCGGCTGGCCAGTGGCCGAGCAGAATGCCAGCGACGCCGCGGTCGGAACCGGTATCGAGGAGCGATTGCAGTCGGGCGTGCGGGCGGTCGGTCTCAGCGACCAGCACGGTATGCAGTGCACCGAGCTTGTGTCCGGAATCGTTGGGAGAGCAGCGTTTCTCCAGCGCCGCGACGGCACCGGAGAGATCGTCGGTGACGTGCAGCCGTGCCGACGCGGGCAGTTCCGCGCCCAGCAACGCGCGCGCATTGTCTGCGGGGATCACAACGGTGGCGTGCGTGGTGCCCAGCAGGTGCACCAGCAGCGAGCGCGCTGTGGCCTCGGCGCCTGCTCCGGTTAGCCCGAGCCCGCGCACCGCGGCGAGGTCGAGAGCGCGGGCGCGTTCGTCGCGGACACCGATTTCAACGGAAGCACTGTCGATGTCGCCGTGCCCTGCCGCGATCGTCGTAGGCTCATGCGGCGGCTGCTCGTCGTCGAGCCCGATTGGCTGCTCATCGTCGTCGTGGCCCTCCTCCAGCTGCACCTCGTCGTAGGCCAGACGCAGGGCGTGCACGGCTGGGGCCGGCGCGGGAGGCGGTGTGCGGTCGCCACTTCCGGGCTTGTAAACGCGCAGGCGCTTACGACGGCGGATCACCATCGCGAGGGCAACGGCGCTAGCCAGGGCCGCGGCGACAAGCCCACCACTCCACAGGGTGATCGCGGTTCCCGAGGTGCCGCTGACAGCGTCGGGGGCAGGAGCATGATGCCGGTCCGGCGCAGCATCCGGAGCGGGATGAACGGTGGGCGGCTGGGGCGGGATCGGCTGCGGTGGAGCGGGCGCGGGCGCCGGTTCAGGCGGCGGTGGCGCCGGACTCGCCACAGCATCATCCGGCAACTGGAGTATCCAGCCGGGCCGAATCAGGTGCGGGTCGCTCAAGACGCGTCCGTCAGGTTGGGGACGTCCCTGATTGAGCTGGTACAGCTCGGTCCAGCGATTACCGTCGCCGAGTTCGCGCTCGGCAACGCGCCAGAGGCTGTCGTGGATGCCGGCCTGCGGGGGCTGCACGACTACGACACCGTGCTCGGGCCGGGCGTCAGCTGTGTCGGCTGTCCGCGGCACCGAATAAGTGACCGCTCTCGGTATCGTGACGTCGGTGGCCATCACCGCCGAAGCCGGGTTTGCCGATGGCAGCGGGCCTGCTATCGCTGCGGGGGCGCGCGGGTGCCACAGGACGAGCACCGCGGAAACGACCAGCACACCGGCCACCGCATGCACCGGCCCGATCGTCGGCGGACGTACGCCGTGCAGCGCATGGGGAACGCATCGGGCCACGTCCACAGCGAATACCGCCCAGGTAGGCCAGGCGATGCAGGCCAGGATGTCCAGCAGCAATGTGACCGACAAGGGATTGAGCAGCGTCGCTTCGATTTCGTCGCCGGTCGGGATGTGATCGGGAAGCGGCCATCCAATGTAGACGACGAGTCCCCATGGGACACCCACCAGCAGTGCTGCCAGCACGAGCAGAGCGGCCAGCGCCACGAGCAGGCGACGAAGTCCGGACGCGAGCCGCCTGAGACGTGTCATCCGCTGCCTCCCAGCGAACCTTGGTCGGGATGGGCTTGCCCATCGCCGGAAACGGTCAGATCGGAGATCCCGACGAGCCCGAGGAGTTGTGTGGCTTGATGTCCCTCGACCTGCACACGGACCAGGTTGCTGTCGGCCGTGACGGTGCCGGTCGCGCCGACGGAGTTCAGATAGTGCTGCGCGGCGGCCCGCGCGGCGGCGGGGTTCAGTCGGGCAGCACCACCGGAGCGATATGCGGCCAGGTCGAGTTCCTGCGCACCAGCTCGGGCGGCTTCTTGCGCCTGACCGATGGCGCGCGACTTCGCGGCCAGGGCAAATCCGCCGTCGAGGACCAGACCCGCGAAGAGCAAACAGCCGGTCGTGATGATCACGACGAAGGCGGTGACGCGTCCACGCTCATCCCCGGCCAGCGAACGTCCACGGTGACTCATCCTCCTGCACCTCCCGCCGTCACACTGCCGCGCCACTGGTCAACGACGGATGACGCCGACGCTTCGGTCGTCGTCGCACCTGGCACACCCAGTAGGGACAAGTCCGAAAGGCCGATCTCGCAATTCACCGTGACGATCACGGTGCTGCCAGGTCGCAGGCTTCCCACCTGCGCCTTGACACCGAGACTGCGGCAGGTGATCCCTGCCTGTCCCAGAGCGGCTTCGGCCGTGGCTCGTGCGCTGCTGGTGGCCTGGACGCTGCTGCGCGCCAGGGTTGCCGCCCGGACGGCCTGATGGGCGGCATCGTCGACACGCAGGCGCGCGTCGGCGAGCCGTCCGCAGAAGACCACGAACAGCAGCAGTACGATCAGTACCGGTGTGAGCAGGGTCAGCTCGGTGGCCACCGAACCGCGCTCATCGCGGCGCAGCCGCGTCAAAGAAGTTCTCATCCGTTGGCCTCCGGTGGCACGAACCGTTCACTCGGCCCGACCGCTCGGGCACGCACCGGCAGATCCAGGAACGGCACCACCCGCGCGGCATGTCCGGTGATCTCCACAGTGGACTGCTCCGGGCCGCGCGTGACCGCCGCACGCGGGTCATGCAGCGGACCACCCCCGAGTTGGGCCAGGACCGACCCAGCTTGGGCTTGACCGTCGGCGCTGCTTCCGCCCTGCACCCGCGCGCCCGAGAGGGCTTGGGAAGCGGCGGCCTGAGCGATGTGGGTGGCATGCGCCCACACTGCGAACTGCGCGATGACCAGCAGCAACAGCAGGAGCGCGGGTACGGCCAGCACCAGTTCGGCGGTGACCGAGCCGCGTTCATCGCCGCCGAAGCGACGCCACACCTGGCGCACTCGCTGGATCGCGGCGGGCCGCGCCGTCACATCTTGCCTCCGATCTCGTTGGCCTTGCGGGTGACGGCTGCGACGATGATCGCGATCACCGCGATGGCTGCGGCGACCAGCAGCGCGGTCACCAGGACGGTTTCGGTGGAATAGCCGCGCTCGTCCGCGCGGATCTGGTCGATGCGGGCGCGGACGGTGGCGACGATGACGGTCAAGTACGCCAACATGTCTGATCCCTTTCTGTGCGGGCTACAACGAGCCGAGGACGGTCGCCATGGCCGGGTACGCGATGAAGACCAGGAAGCCGGCGAACAAGCAGATGACGGGCAGGCTCATGCGCTCGGTCGCTGCTTGGGCTTGGCCTTCGGCTTCGGTCAGCTCGTGGGTGCGCATCGCCGCGGCTTTCGCCGCCAGGGAGGCGCGAACCTTGGCACCTTCGGTTCCGGCTAGCGAGACCGACGAGGACAGCTCGACCAGTTCGCGGATGTCCAGTTCCTCGCCGAGCTGGCGCAGGGTGTCCCAGGGGGTGGTGCGCGTCAGGCGTGCCGTGGTCAATGCCCGGCGGATGCGGGCGAAAGCCCATCCCTGACCGATGGCCGCCGCGTCGTTCAGCGCGCCGTCCACCCCGGCGCCGCCTGCCAGCGAAACCCGCACTAGGTTGAGGTAGGCGCTCAAGGCGTGCCGGAAGGAGGTGCGCTTGCGTTCGGCTTGCTGGCGCACATCCAGATCCGGCAGGAGGAATCCGCCCATCGCGCAGCCGACGCCGACGACGAAGGGCACCTGCCAGGGGAAGACCACCCCGGCTGCCCACAGCATCGCCTGCAGCAGGCCGGGCAGCAGCAGACCGGCGACGGCCAGTACCGCCTTCTCCGCCAGCAACGTGTCCGGCGACCGGCCCAGCACGAGCAGATCCCGGCGCTGCCGCTCGGAGGGAAGGCCCAGCGCCCGCAGCGGTCGCACCGCGGGACGGCCCCAGCGCGTGGCCCAGCCGCCCGAGTCGACAGCGGTGATCGTGGGCCGGTCTTGGCTGGTCGTGCGTACGGCAGCCAGGGCACTGGCCAGTGAGGGACGTGGCGGAAGTAACCAGACCAGCAGCGCCCACAGGCCGAGCCCAACACCGGCTCCGAGGAGCACAGCAGTGGTGATCATGGCTGTACCTCCTGTGTCGCTCGCGGCTCGGCGCCGGTGAGGTGGGTGAGGAACCGTTCCGGCTCGCCGATGCGCGCGATCTTGGCCAGCCACGCGAACGCCAGGGCGAACAATCCGCCGACGACCAGCAGCATGATCTGGCCGAACGCGCTGTCGTAGGGGTCGAGATAGCCACGGTTGAGCACCACCAGGCCCGCGGCGAAGATCAGCGTCGTCGCGACGATCACCCGCACGCTCGTGCGCGTGCGTGCCCGTCCGGACTCCACCCGCAGGCGCATGGAGACCTGCTCCCGGGCCTCGGTCGCCAGTTCCCCGAGCAGATCGGCGAGCTGGCGGGCTTGGTGCTGGGAGGCCAGCACCAAAGCGCTGATGACCAGGTCAGCCGTCGGGTCGTTCAGGTCATCAGCCAGACCACCCAACGCGTCGGCGAGCTTGTCCCCGCGTTCGATGCGCACCGAGAGTTCACGGACGTCGTCGCGGATCGCCGCCGGAGCGGTGTCCACCGTGGCCTGAATGGCTTGTTCCAGGCCAGCAGCGGCGGACAAGGTGTCGCGCAGCATCTCGGTCCACGCGGCGATGGCCTCGATCCGCGCAACCCGCCTGGCCTGATCCTGGTTGCGCCCCAGCACCCGGGGCAGCGCCCAAACACCGAGCAGGGTCAAGGCGCCGCCGACGACCCACCCGGTGACCGCGCCCACCAGCACGCCGGCCGCTACGCTCACCGCGATCCACCGCGCGGACGTGCGGTGCCGCAGCCGCTCTACCCACTGTGCCCAGCGGCTGGGCATGGCCGACGCGGCGGGGTCGCGGCTCCGCACACCGAGAATGAGCAGGAGCACCCCGAGCGCGAACCCAACCCCGAGGGCTCCCGCCACCGCGATCGAGCCGGTCACGGGTTCCACCACCCTTCCGGCCGTTCCAGTACATCCGGGTCGAATCCCACCTCGGTCAGGCGCTCGACGGTCTCGGTCCGCAGCGGAACCCCGGGAACGGCGCGGCCGGTGGGATCGGGCCGGTACACCTCGTTGGACACGATCTGCTTGTCATCGGCACCGACGACCTCGCGAATCGAGGACACGACACGGGTTTTGTCATCCCGGGCCTCGGCAAGGTGGATGACGAAATGCACCGCAGATGCGATGAGCAGGTTCGTGGCCTCCAGCCCCAACCGCTCGGGGCTTTGGGCCGCGTAGGTCGCCAGCTTGGTGAACGCTCCCCGCGAATCGCTCGCGTGGACGGTGGCCATGCTGCCGTCGTTGCCCTGGGTCATCGCGTTGGCCATCGGGATCAGCTCGGACCCGCGGACCTCGCCGACGATCACGCGGTCCGGGCTCATCCGCAGCGCCCACCGCACCAGGTCGGCCTGCGAGATCGCTCCTTCGCCCTCGACGTTCGGTTCCCTGGCTTGCAAGGCCACGGTGTCGGGATGCTGCGGATCGCGATCCAGGCCCAGCTCGAAGTTGTCCTCGATGGTGATCAGCCGCTCATGCGGCGGTATGGCCGAAGCTAACCCGCGCAGCATCGTTGTCTTGCCGATCGCGGTTCCGCCGACGATGAGCATGTTGAACCGGGCACGTACCAGCGCACCGAGCAAGGCTTCCAAACCCGAGTCGATCGTGCCGAGCTGGCGCAATCGCGCCAGCGTGACCTGCGAGAAGCGGTGCCGCCGGATCGACACCGACGGACGCCCGGTCACCGCCATCACCGCGAAGAGCCGACTACCATCGGGCAGTTCGACGTTGACGCCAGGCGATCCGCGATCGAAGCGCCGTTCTTCGACCCCAGCGCGCGCCGCCAACGAACGCACGAGGTCGATCAGCTCATCATCCGACGTCGCCACCGGTGGCATTTGCGCGCGCCGACCGTCGCTGTAGCGCACGAACACCCGGTCGTAGCCGTTGACGTTGATGTTTTCGATGTCCTCGTTGGCGAGCAGGGGCTGCAGACCACCCATGCCGAAGATCTCGTCGAGCACCGAGGTGATCACCTGGCGCTCGACGTCATCGGGCGGTAGACCAGCGCCCGACGGATGGGCCAGTTCTTCGTTGGCGTAGGCATCAGCGGCGTCGCCGGCCAGCTTCTCCGCAAGGCTTCGGCGCGCGTGGTAGTCCAATGGAGGGCGCCCGTACTGCTCGTCCTCGCGGATACGTTCGGCCAGCCCTTCCGAAACCGCCTGGCGCAGACGTGTGCGCAACGGCCCAACGGCAGGGTGCTCCCCGTCCAGACTCGCCGGGCCGGGTGGTGTGCGTGTCTGCTGAGGCTGAGGGTGTGGCGGCATCGCCGATGTCCGGGGCTCGTACGAGTTCGTTGTCATCGCGGCACCACTCCATTTCCGCCTGCCGGTACCTGTGCAGCCAGTGCGTCGCCAGCCTGCGAGCCATCGGAGGGCGCAGAGGGCTGGACGTGCGCCACTAAGCTGCGAGCAATCCGCGCGGCGGCGCGGCCGAGCGCGGACTTCTCTGGCGGGCGCCCCCGCTGGTGTCCACAGAGGAGTGCGGCACCGGAGGCGTCGTCGGGCAAGGTGCCCATCACCGGCACGCGTAGTTCCTGCTCGACCTCAATGCGGTTGTAGCCGTCCCCGATGAGCACCAGCCCAGGAGTTCGCGTCCACGTCGGAATCTCGTTGAGCAATGTGGCCACATGGGAGAGTTCATCGGCACGAGGCCGAGCCATCACCACCAGCGCCTCCGCCCCGCGGATCAGGGGGAGCGCGGGAGACGAGGAATCCAACCGGCCGACGTCGACCAACACCGCCGCATCCTGCGGACTGGCCGCCGCCCGCATCGCCCGCACACCCCGCGTGGTCAGCACGCCCAATGCGGCGCGGGCCTGCTCGGCGGCCACGGGGCCGGGCACGACCCGTAGGCCGCCGGGGAGCTGCTGGCTGTGCTCTGCCAGTAACTCCGCGCTGGATTGCCGGCGCGCAGCCGCGGCCAGCGATACCAGTCCCGGACTGGCCGTCAGCCGGTGCCGTGCGGCGAGGTCCCCGCCTGCCGGGTCGGCCTCGATCACCAACGGGTCGCCAACCGGCCAACGCGCTGCCAGGGCGAGCGTTGCCGTGGTGACCCCGGGCGAACCCTTCACCGAGCAGATTCCGACGAGCATCACTGTCCTCCTGCCGGAACGGCGACCAGAGCCAACTGGCCGGGCGGAATCGCGGCGACCTGGCGGGCGGTGGCGGTGGGCATCTGCAGCGAGACCACCGTCGACTGGTCATTGGTCTGCGGCGCCACGCTGACCACTGCCGCTTGCCATGGGCCGCCAGAGGCGGTCGATGAAGTCGAGCCGGTGGTCGAACTCGTTCCGCTGTTCGGCGCGACGATCACCGAGACGGTCGCGCCTGGGGCGATGTCCGGTGGAGCCTGGCCGGCTTTGACCGCCACGGCAACGACGCCTTGGCCGGCTGGCGGAACCTGCGGATGCCCCAAGGCCGACCGGGACAGCAGCGTCCCGGCCGGCAGGGAGTAAGCGACGGGCTGGCCGAGTACCGACGACGCCTGGCTCGCGGGAACCACATCCGTGCCGGAACCAGCCGACATCGGCACCTGCCGCAAATCCTGTGGAGCCAACACGTGCCCGACGTTGACCGGCCGCGCCAAGGTCAGCATCGGCTCGCGATCGCCAACCTGAAGCACGGTGATCACGGACCCGGCCGCGCAGACCACGACCAGCAGTACCCCCAAAACGAGGTACGGCACCCGTCGGCGCCGGCTGCCGCCACTGGAAATCCGCGACGGCGCGCCAGGCTTACGGCCTGCCCACGACCGCGAGGCGGCAGGCGGCCCCTGGGCGGGTTCATGAGTCGATGTAGGTGTGGACATCCAGCGCCTCCAGACAATGCGGTACCCCGCACCCCTTTCCCTTCAGGAAATGGGGTGTTGTGTCGTCGGATTTCCTTGTATGTCTACAGTGGACCTATTGCTACCGCGGCGCGTTGTTGAGCGCCTGCGATTCGGCCACTGCGAACGTTGCGTTCGACGTCGTTGTCAGGTCCGGGAAGGTGCCGTCTTGTCCGGCTCCAGACCACGCCACTGTCCAGTGCACGGTCGCGGCGACCGGGTAGGTGTTGTTCGGCTGCCCTTGCGAGGTCTGCCGGTAGGTATGGCCGCAATCGGGGCTGGCCGCCTTCGGATCACCGCCTGCTGGGAACGGGCTACCCGCGCCCTGGCAGGTGATCGTGGAGCCGTCGCCCATCGACCACGTCACCGACTGCGGTGTCGCGGTCGCCGTCACCGAAACCCCAGGCACGGAGGCGGTCGCCGTCTGCGGTCGCCATTGGCTGCGGTCCATCCACAGCCACGTCGGCAGGTTCACCAGCTGCGTCTCGGCAGGTGACGCGTGAATCTGCGGTGACGGCAACCGCAACTGGTTGTACGCCTGCTGGGCCAACTGCTCCGGTGAGGGAGTCGGCTGCGGCCCGTTGGGAATCCAGATCGGCGGCCGGTACAGCGCATCGGCGAAACCTTGGCCGGAGCACTGGTACACGTACCAAGCTCCTGACTGGCCCGGCGGCTGTTGCTGGGCGAACCGAGCCTGGGCCGGCGATGTGGACGGCCGGTACACCGCCGGGGTCACCGTGATCGCACCGCCGCTTTTCGGCGGGTGGTACGCCACCGTGGTGGTCCCCTGGCTCGGCGGTTGGTAGTCGCTGGGCACGTACCGGCAGTTCGCCAGGTTCGGGTCTCCCAGGATCTGGTCCCCCTGCTGGCGCGGGGGACTACCACCATCGGACTCCGAGCCGTCGCTCTGGCCCGGCTGCTGAGGCGGTGACGGGGGCTTGTCGGGCTGACCGCCCTGTCCCGCCCCGAGCCGGCACCCTGCGTAGTTCGCTTGGCCGCAGTCGACACCGCCCCACACATCCGCTAGCGCGGTTCCCGAGCCAGCAACAAGCAGCGTGGACACCGACAGGGTCACGACTACAGAACTTCTCAGCCGCATGTGCCCACCCCCTGGACGGCGAACTGATTCACCTTCCAAGTGCCGTCTGGCTGCTTCTTGACCTCGGCCACGATCGATCGACGGCCACCAGGAGTGTCGCCAGGAGCTGGCTGACCGTTTGCCTCCATGACCTTCGAGGTTCCGGTTGAGTCGCCGCAGTCGGAGATCATGACCGTCTCCGGGGCATTCGGCGGCTCAGCCGACGTGACCTGCGGGAAGTTCTTCGGGGTTCCGCGGCTGACGACATGGTTGAAGTGGTCCGCATACAGCGACCTGGTGATCGTGGTCAGGGCGTTGCCCGTGGCGTAGCGGGCCAGCTCGGGCGAGCGCCAGTCAGAGGTTTGCCCTGCTCGGGCCATCGCCTGCCACATTCCGACATAAGCTGCCTTGGCCTGCTCTCGGGCCGTATCGGCTGGGGACGGGGCTGACGGTGACGGCGGGGCTTCAACGCTCGTCGATGGGTCCGGCGGGGAGGCCGGCGCTTGCGGATCTTGCGAGCTGCAAGCGACCGCCGCCAAGCAAAGGATTACCGAACCCGACAGGGCGACCGACGGGATAACCGGACTACGCATACAACTCCCCAGTACGGTGGTCGTCATCCGCTGTACGTGATCGAGGTACCCGACCACATGTACATCCGGTTACCTCGGTCACATCAACCAGACCAAGGAGGCGAATCGCCTTCCACAGCCCCCGACGCAGGGAAATTCACTCGATTGGAGTAGTAATTGGGGGCATAAGGCTCTTGCAGTTGCTCCACTGGGCTACTGATCCAACACGCAGCGAACACGTCATGCGATCACAGAACGTGTCACGTCACCTCGGAGCGTCACTCACGTGCCATCTGCTCTTGCCATCGCTCTGTGGGCCGGCTGCGGTCTGACGGCCGGCTCACTGATCGCGCTCGCTGTCCGGCGGCGAGAGCAGCAGACCCCGCGGCAACAGCTGCTGGCGCAGGTCATCCTCACGAGCGGGCTCTTCGCTGTGCTTGCTTGGCGCCACGGCAGCGCCCTGCAAGTCTCGGCCGCCGCAGGCTACGCCGCAGCTGCCGTACCGCTGGCCGCAGTCGACCTGCGCACCGGCAAACTGCCCAACTGGCTGACGCTGCTCGCGCACGTGTTGACGCTCGCGGGCCTGCTCGTGGCCACGCTGGTGCACCTGCGAGCGAGCGGCTTGCTCGCCGCTCTGGTCGGCTCGATTGTGTTCGCCGCGCTCTACGGCGCGTGGTACGTCTTTCTGCCTGGTCACATGGGCGGCGGCGACCTGAAGCTCTCGGCGGTGTCCGGAGCTGTACTCGGGTGGCAAGGGTGGCCGACGGCGTCGCATCCGCACCTCCTGACGGCGGGGGTTCAACTCCTCGCCTGGCTGGCGGGAGCGCTGCTGCTGATCTGGCTGCTTCAGGCTGCGGCCTACCTCGTCGCGCGAGCCGTCAGGAGGCGGTTGGCCACGTTGGCGCTTCGGCACGGTCCGTTCCTAGTGCTGGGGACAGTCACGGCACTGGTGCTTGCTCCGTGAAGCTCACTGTGTCCCCGGATCAGCGTTCGCGGCCCAGGGCGCCCATACGCGCTGTTGCTGCTCAGGATCGCGCAGATGCTCGGCGACAGAACGCGGGCGGATGTCGAGACTATCGATGCTGCCCCACCAGCACCATTTCAACTCGCGGCCGTTGCGGATACCCTCACTCGCCGGCTGGGCGAGATCTACCTCGAAAACGAAATGAATCTCGTGACTGGTTTTGGCGCCCTTTTCGTCGATGTTCTCGATTGCCGCAGAAAATCGATAGTCGTGAATTGAGAGCCCAAAATCTTCCCGCAGAGTCCGAAGCAACGATCTTTCCACGGGGTCACCGGGCGTGACCGCTCCTCCAGGGAGCGTCCAATGCTGGCCACCTTGATATCGACACAGGAGAACATACTGGTCGTGCCCAATGAGCCCGTCAGACATGACCCCGATAGCAGCAGGCATAGGACCATCCCTTCCTGACGACAGCCAGCTGAAGTCGCGGTCGGCATCCTGGGCGGCGCCCCAATTGACCGGTCAACGAGGCACAGCGCCTGATGGATGCGTGTCGGCGCAACATACGTACTGCCTGCCTGGCAGTCGCAGCCAGGGCCTGGTGCGACAGGCAGGGTTGCATTGTGCCGCTCATGCGTGCGCCCGACACGGCCTTGTCGGCCATCGTGCCCCAGCCGTGTCCTGGCATAATCGGTCGACTGGGGCGTACCCGGAGGGCACACGTCAACTCCCCGCTCTTTCGATGATGCTTACGCATCAGCGCCCGCGCTCATCTCCCCACAGCAGGATGTGCAGCCGCGTGGAGAGGTTCCAGTTCCTTTGGATCGCTTCGTCGGCGAGCCAGGACATCCGGCTGAGAACTCGCTCGCGTGTCGTTCCTTCCGGCATGACCCATATCGGCGAAAGATCGAATTCCTGTGCGTAGTGAGAAATTTCTTCGAGGTCACTCTCGTGAGCCGCCACGAATTTAAAAATGGATTTCCCTGATGAAGCAAGTGTGCGAATTGCTTCTGGGTTGATCCTGGTGCTCCTGCTCACCGTCCTTCCGGCGAACGCTGCGGTCTTGGGTGAGACATTGAACTGGCTTACGGAGTGGAGGATGGCCGGGATCGGAACGATAGTTCCGTTGGTCTCGATCTCGATGCGGCGGCCGGCTGCGGCGAGGGATCGAACGAGAGGGCTCAGCGATTCCTGCTGAAGCAGCGGCTCTCCACCGCTGATCACGACGAGATCGACGGATTGGGCAGTAACCCAGCTATATAGATCGTCGGCGGTCATCTTCTGGCTCTCTCGACTCGGGTCGAATCGAGACCAGTCCCATGTGTATGGAGTGTCGCAACCTGGGCACGACAAGTTGCATCGCGAGAGCCGGATGAAGAGCGCTTGCCTTCCCGTTGAGGAACCTTCCCCTTGCACCGTGGGGCCGAAGCGCTCCGACACGAGCAAGGGGCGTGCGATGGGATCGGTTAGCGCTGTCATGGTTGCGGAACCTCGTACTCGGCCCAGCTGGTCGGACTCTCATGGACGCGTACCGTCTCCAGGCGGGCGGGAATCGTCGGCTCGACGTTTTTTCGGAACCATTCGGCGATGTGGCAAGCAAGGTTCTCGCTGGTCGGCTCGATGTCGAGAACCTTGTTCAAGTATTGGTGATCCATCGTGGCGTCGAGGTAGTGGCGAAGTGGCCGTAACTCACCGAAGTCGGTGACGAACCCCGGCGGAGTCAGACTCTCTGCCGCGAGCACCACTTCGACGGTGTAGGTGTGCCCGTGAAGACGGGAACACTTGTGGTCAGCTGGCAAACTCGGCAGGCAGTGCGCTGCATCGAAAGTGAAGCACTTGCCGATCCGGTAGCTCACGGTTCACCCCGTTTCACTTGGGACTTCGGCAGTTTCGGCGAGTAGGGCCGCGCCGAGGCGCACCTGCCGCGTGCGGGCAGCCAACTCTGATGGCGGGCGAACGGTCACCGGGCACTGCCGTGCGGCCGGGACGTGCAGCGCGGAGGGCGCGGGCGCCGATGTCGTTGGCGCCTGCGGATGCTCCGGGTGAGGAAGGTCGAGCAGGGCTTGCAGCGCCCGTTGAGCGTCGGCCGCGTAGAGCCACACGATGACCTCGGGCGTGAAGATGTCCGTGACGTCTGCGGTCGGCACTCGGGCACTGATCACATCGTCGAGGTCGCGGATGACGACGAGGTCGACGAACGGTCCCCAGTCATAGGTACCGACGATCAGCGTGGGCTGTCGCGGCCCGTTGCAGTAGCGCAGCGTGAAGCCATCCCGTGCGACGGAGGTCAACAGCTCGTCGATTTCCGGGGGGAACGCGGCGTCTGCGGGCTGGTGATTGGAGTTCATGACGTGGCGGTACCGGTTCACGGTTGGCTGCAAGTGGAACTGGTTGCGGCGAGGCATCGGGGGAGGGCGGGGAGCGGGTCGGGGGCCGCCTCGCCGCAACCGAGTGGCAGTCAACCCGCCCCGCAGGTGGGCGACCAGAGCACACTTGCTGCACGAATGCTGCACAGCGGCTGCACACGAGGAGCTGACCTGTGCCGATGCTGTGGCCGTGACCACTACAATCACCTGATCGAATGGGGTCCTAGCCCGGCTGGCTGTGGCTTCGCCGAGATGTACTCAGCGAATGGCGAACGTATTCGGGGGTGGCATGGCGCGTCAGCGACGTGGGTTGGCTGCACGCCGTGCCGGCCTGGGCTACACCCAAGAGCGTTTCGCGGAAGCGGTCGGGGTCGAGCGCAGCACCATCTGGCGCTGGGAGACCGGCGCCGTCGCTCCCCTGCCTGAGCAGTGCCGACGTATCCGGATCGTGCTCGGTATGACACCCGCCCAGGTCGATGAGCTTCTACGCGAGACCGCCGCTGAGCGTCGTTCAGCTGCCGGCCAGTTGCCGGAGCACCGCGCCGCCTCGCCCACTTCATCGTGGGACGACCCGGACGAGGTGTTGCTGCACCTGCACGAACTGCAGGAGTCGAACATCGGTGACGGCCAACTGCGGCTTCTGGAAGACCAGGTGCATCGCATCGTCGCCGAGTACGAGCAGCGCGGCCCCGCTGAACTCGGACCACCCACCGCCCGCTTGCGCCGACAGGTCCACCAACTGCTGGGCGGCCGTCAGCTCCTGCGAACCCGCTACCGGCTGCACCGGGCCGCGGCGCAGCTTTCCGGCCTGCTGGGCTACATGGCCATCAACACCGGCCGTTTTCGGCTCGCGAGCGCGTACTGCGCGGAAGCCCTGCACCTCGCCACCGAGATCGAAGACATCGACCTCCAGGTCTGGGTATGGGGCACCCGGTCGCTGGGCGCGTACTACCAGGCCGACTACGCCCACGCTCACGCCCACGCAGCGCGGGGCCGGGCATTGGCACCCAACAGCCCCCAGGCCATTCGCCTCCTAGCCAACGGCGAGGCTCGGGCGCTCGGTCAGCTCGGTGATCGCGCCGGTGCCGATGCGGCCGTCGGACAAGCCTTGGCGTTGATCGATCGGTACGACATCGACCCCGGGCTCACGCCATGTATCTCCTTTGAGCCGTACGGCTACGCTCGGGTGGCCGCGAACGCGGCCACCGCCTACGTCCCGCTGGGCGATACCGCACGCGTGCTGCACTACACCGGCGACGTTGATCCCGCCGTCGAACAAGCGGATTCCGACTGGAGTCGGGCTCTGGTCAGGCTCGACATCGCTATGGCCGTGCTCCGACAGGACGATGCCGACCTGGAGCAGGCCCTTGCGCTGGGGCGGGAAGCGCTGCGCGTGTGCGCCGACCATCCGATCCGATCGGTCTGGCAGCGCGCCACCACGCTGCACGAACTCACCCAGCGCTGGGCCAACGAGCCTCGGGTCATCGAGTTCGCCGACCAACTCCGCACCTGGCGCGGTCGCCCCCAGGTCCAGGCGATCTCAGGCGGAACCCGTTGACGGCCGTTCATCGAAGGCCGGTAGGTGTGTACCGCATGGGAACCTCGTACAGCTCGACCTTCCCCGTCACGCCGCCCGCTGACCCCGACGACCCCACCTGCGTCGCTCAGCACGACCAAGCTGCGTTCGAGCAGGTCGAGCAGATGCTGTGCCACTGGGACCGGCCGCATCGGCGTTCGTTGCACTGGATGATCACACTGGACCAGCAGCCTCGCGCCGTCGAGTTGAGCCAGCGCTGCCGAACGGTCCTCCCCGAAGACGGCCTGGACCTCATCCCACCGGAGAGCCTGCACCTGACCGTGCGGCGCTTCGGCTACGTCGATGAAGTCCCCGTCGACAAGCTCGACGCCGCGGTCGAAGGCGTCGGCGAGCACTGTCAGGGGACCAGTCCCTTCCGCCTTCACCTGCTGCCTCTGGCGGGCTCACCAGGCGCCGTCCGGTTCAGCGTCGCCCCGTGGTCCCCGCTGCTTGCGCTGCACCGAGCGGTGTCGGTGGCCTCCGGCCACGACGAAGTCGACCCGTTGACCCTGTACCGCCCGCATGTGGGGATCGCCTACAGCAGCCGTGCGCAGGACCCACGTCCCTTCGTCGTGGCTGCTCGCGAGGCCCAGACGCTTCCGTCGGCCGAGATCGTCATCAACGAGCTGCGGCTGGTCGAGCTGTACCGCGCCGACCACCAGTACCGATGGCGTGTCCTCGAACGCTTTCCGTTCACTGGGGACGCGATGCACTGAGATCGGCCTGCTTGACATTGGGCCGGCGCTTGCATCGGGTCCTACCAGTGATTCCCGGCTGAGGCGATCAGCTCATCGAGGCTGGTCAAGCAGTTCTGGATCTGGGTGGAGCCATCCTCGCGGGCCTTGGCGATCACTGCGAGGACGGCGCCTTCATCGCGGCTCGTGCGTAGCGCCGTCAGCACCTGCTGCTCGACGCCGTCCAGCCTGGAACGGTACTCATCAACCGCGTCGTGGGGCAGGGATTCGCGTGTCACCTGGAGCGCCGCGAGGAGATCGTCAACGCTGGTCATCGCTGTCCTGTTCGGCGATCACCTCGACGCTGAATCCCGGCCGCACGGTCCCGTCGCCCAGCTCGGCGTGCTCGATCGCCCGCGCGATGCCCTGCGCCGTCACGCGGATCGCCTCCATAGGGTCGTCGACCTCGACGGCCTTCCAGAAGGTCACGGCTTCGGCGTCGGCGTCGACCTGCGCGAGCAGAGGTGTCAGGCCGGAGTGCTCGAACCACGATCGTCCGACTCGTTCTAGGTGTGTGATCCGGAGAGGTTGGGGACGCGGTCTGCTGGTGGGGCTCCGTGGATGGCGGTGTGGGGTCGGTGGAAGTTGTACCAGTCGAGCCAGTCGGCGAAGGTTCGCTGGCGTTCGCGTTCGGAGTGGTAGGGCTGTTGGTAGGCCCATTCGTCGAGCAGGGTGCGGTGGTAGCGCTCCACTTTTCCGTTCGTTTGTGGGCGCCAGGGGCGGGTGAATCGTCGGGCGATGCCCAGGTCGGTGCAGACTTGTTGCCAGGTGTTTTTGCGGTAGGACCAGGCGTTGTCGGTGAGTACTCGCTCGATGGTCACGCCGTGGCCGGTGAACCAGGCCTGCGCCCGGCGTAGGAATGCGGCGCAGGTCGCGGCCTTCTCGTCGGCCAGGGTTTCGGTGTAGGCCAGTCGGGAGTGGTCATCGAGTGCGGTGTGCAGGAACAGATATCCGCCACCGCAGGCGCGGGCTTGATTGCCCCGGCCGGCGGCACGCCCCAGGACGCGGTGGCCGCCGCCCTCGGGAATCCGACCGAGTTTTTTCACGTCAACGTGGACCAGTTCGCCGGGGCGGGGGTGTTCGTAGCGGCGCACCGGTTCGCCGGTGGCCCGGTCACACGCGGCCAGGATCGGACGGTGGTGGCGGCGCAGGACCTGGTGCACGGTCGACGCGGCGACCGGGACCCGGCCGGCGATGCGCCCCGGCCCGATCTTGTGCTCGTCACGCAGCCGCAGGACCTCGTCCTCGACCGCCCGACTCGTGCGTTGCGGACTGCGGTGCGGACGGCTGGAGCGATCGTCCATAGCCTGCTCGCCGTCGTGGCGGTAACGGCCCGCCCAGCGGGCCGCGGTCGTGTGGGCGACCTGGAACCGCTCGGCCGCACGACGAACAGGCCAGCCATCATCGACGACACATCGGGCCAGCCGCAGCCGCCCGGTCGGAGTCAGCGGAGCGTTACGGTGGACCACCAGAGGGCCTCCTCGGGTCGGCGTGTGTTCGTGGTGATCCACACCGAACCCGGAGGCCCTCACCCATATCAAGATCATCCACCGCGTGCCGACCTGTCACCAACGTGCCCGAACAGCACATCTAGGGCGTGTTGCTAAAAGTTGTTCCGGGATGTGTGGGCGATGCTTGGGGGGTGTCGCGAGATGTCATCACTGACGAGGTTTGGGAGCTGATCCAGGACGTGTTCCCGCCGGTGAGGACGCGGGGCCGTCCGCCGGTAGATCGACGCACGGTGGTCGAGGCGACCGCGTGGCGGTTCCGGACGGGCTCAGCATGGCGGGACCTGCCCGAGCGGTTCGGGAGCTGGAACACGGTTTACAAGAACTTCCGCCGGTGGGCCGCCGCGGGCGTCTGGGACGACCTGCTCACTCACGTGCAGAAGCGAGCGTCGTTGGCAGGAGAGATCGACTGGGTTGTGTCGGTGGACTCGTCGATCGCGCGTGTGCATCAGCACGGAGCGACGATGAGGCGGGTCACGGGGGGCTCCATCGAACTACAAGAAGGCCGGGCTGGAACCGCCTGATCACGCGATCGGCCGGTCACGGGGCGGTGTGACGACGAAGATCCACCTCGTCTGCGATGGGCAGGCCCGGGCTCTGGCGTTCGTACTGACCGGCGGGCAGGTCGCGGACACGAGCATGTTCACCGACGTGCTCGACGAGATCCACGTCCCCGGCCGGGGCCCTGCGCGCACACGCCCGGACCGCGTGCTCGCAGACAAGGGGTACCCGTCGAAGACGAACCGGGGCTGGCTACGCGAGCGCGGTATCAAGGCCACCATCCCCGAGCGCGCCGACCAGATCGCGAACCGGCGCACGCGGCCAGGCCGCCCGATCGACTTCGGCAACGAGCAGAAGGAACGCTACAAGGGCCGCAACGTCGTCGAGCGGTGCTTCAACGCGTTGAAACAGTGGCGAGGACTCGCATCGCGGTTCGACAAGACGGCCTGCTCATACGCGGCCGGGATCCGTATCGCCGCAGCCCTCCAATGGATTTAGCAACACGCCCTAGGTCAGCTCGCGGATCGGGGCAGCCGGTGAAGACCCGGGTAATCCCGACAAACCATGCCGATCCTGGCTTCTGCTGGTCTCGGGCAGGTTGGTCGGCCATCTGCTGGTACAGCCGCAAGTCGGCTGGCTCGGTCTGGCTCCCGCTGATCATCAACCATTGCGATGGGGCTTCAGGAGATGTCGGCTGCTCGGTGGTCACTCGGTGCTGTCCTTTCGTCGAATCTGGTCGCGCAACGCGCGGAGCTTGCGATTGCTCGTTGCACTGCTTGGCGTTGAGGAGAACACGAAGGGGCCTTCCCCGTTGGGTCCCCAGACCTTGAGGTGGTTGCCTCCGGTCTTCTCGACGGCCCACCCCTGGCTGGTGATCTCCCGGACGTATTGGTTGGTTTCCTTGTTCGGCGTCTTCGGAGGTGGTTTGCCTCGCAGTTCCTGAACTTTGCGACTGACCTCGGCTGGCAGGGCCGGACCCGCGGGTTCGCTGTCGCAGGCCAAGGCTGCTGCCTTATCGGAGATCGCCTGCTCGACGACCCCGAGCAGGCTGCGCAGTGACTCGATTAGCCCAGCCCGTAGCTGGCTGGCCTGCCCGATTACCTCCGGATGGCGAGTGCTGGTGGTCAGCGTCTCGGAGAGCAAGTCGGTCACGGTTGCGAGGTCGTCATCCAGACGACTCACCACATCGTTCGGGATCTGGGGCAGCACCGCACGTAAGGTGGCCGCGACTGCTTGGGTGCTGCTCATCTGCCCTCACGTTCCGCGGTGATGAGCCGCCATGCGAAGGGCTCGGTCCGACGACCAGCGCGGTGGTGCAGATCCTGGTGCAGGACCCACACGTCCAGCTCGTCCCAGTTCTGGAGACGGCGCGCCAGGATCTCGACGATGCCGACGGACCGATCATGGCCCCCGTTACAGCCCACCGCGACGGACACGGGTGAGGTGCCGGGGTGCGTGGCCCGCAGGCAAGGGCGGAGGAGTTCGATCGCTGCCGCCAACCACCGTTCGGTCTCCTGGCAAGCGAGCAGGAACCGCTGTACCGGCGCGTCCAATCCGGAGAGGTCCCGGAAATTGGGGTCATGGAAGGGATTGGGCAGCCATCGAACATCGAGGACGTGTCCTACCGAGGGTGGCGGTAGGCGGTAGACCGAACGACCTGATCTCGATCCGACAGCGTGCGGTGGGGGCCTCGCCGGGAGTTGGCTCGGCTGACGCGGCGAACAGAGGTGATTCTTCCTTTCTGGCTGGGAGTTCTGTCGTTAAGGGCGCAGATGCGAGCGCCACAAAGTGAGGACGTTGGGCGCTTGTGTCCCCACGCGGATGAGATCGCCATGCTTGCTGAGGTCGGCCAGGACGCGTTCGTGGTCCAGGCCGGGGTGGAGGTCAGCAGGACCGTAGCGATGGTCTGGGTCGTGGGGTGCGAGGTTGAGGCAGACGTAGTCGGCCGCGGTGAACAGCAGCTCAACCAGGCCCGGCGGATCGTCGGCGTGTCCCAGGACGTCGACGGCGTACGCGAGCTGATGACGCTGGTTGATAAGGTCTTCGAGAGCGTGAATTCGCTGGGCTGCGTTGAGATCGCGGCTCAGCCGCCAGCGTGCGTAGTCCAAGCACGGGTTGTCGAGGTCGTAGCCGTGCACGTCGAGGCCGGTGTGCAGGAGGGCTTGGGCGTCCAATGCGATACCGCACCCGACGTCCGCGACGTCAGTGATGCCGTGTTCGTGCGCGAATTCCAGTAGGAAGTCGAAGAATGGGTCCTTGACGCCCATGTAGTGGAAATGCGTCAGGTCGTAGAGGTATCCCACGCTCTGCTCATAAAAAGCGGCCCCAAGGCGAGTCCATTCGGCATCGAGGAACGCCCGTAGCACAGTGAAATCCGTTAGTTCAGGGCAAAATTCGGTGCCGAGGTAGGTGGCCAGTCGCTGCCACGCCGTGGAGATGTCAGCGTAGACCCGCACACCGCTCCTCTCGCAGCAGGCGTAGCTCGGCGGGATGTCCGCTGGCCCGCGCAAACTCGATGGCCTCGATGATCTCGACGACGTGGTGGGCACGGTGGCCGCTGGGGCATTCCGAGGCACCACTGCGGATGGAATCGACGAGATCCAGCACGCCGAGTCCGCGGCCGGTGGACACGAACGCGTCCTCCTGCGCGAGTTCCTGCCAGGCCCGTTCGCCGCGGCTGCGGTATCGCACGGGGCCGTTATGGAAGTTGGGGTCGGGCAGCACGAGCGAGCCGTCGGTGCCGTAGATCTCCAGATGCGGTCGCGTGGTGGCGGCGATATCGAAGCTCGTGGTCAACGTGATGAGGACTTGGCCGTGAGAGCGCAGGAACGCGACCAGGTGGGTCGGGCTGTCCGCTCGGAAAGTGTCATCGGCGTAGGGACCGGTACGAACGACGCGTTCGCTACGGGTCGAGGTCACACAGGCTTCGACGTACTCGATGGGGCCGAGCAGGTAGGTCAGCATGGCCAGGTAGTACGGCCCCATGTCTCCCAGTGGGCCGGCGCCGGAGGCGTAGAACGGTTGCGGTGCCGGGTGCCAGCTTTCGGGTCCCGGTGCCAACAGCGCCGCATCGGCAGCGAGGGGAGTGCCGATGACGCCGGTCGCCAGCGCTTGGTGAGCGGCGCGTGTGGGTGGAGCGAGCACGGTGTCGGGTGCGGCACCCACGATCAGCCCCTTGTCCAATGCCTCGCGAAGAAGCAGGTCGGAGTCGGGAGCAGTGAGCGCGAGCGGCTTTTCGACGTAGACGTGCGCTCCGGCATCGAGCGCGTCGCGGGCCAGGTCGACGTGGGTTTCCGGCGGGGTGAGGATCACGGCAACATCGATGCTGTTGGCGAGGATCTCGTCGGGGGCGCCGGCTTCGGGGATGCCGTGGCGCTCAGCGAACTTCTTCGCCGCGCTGGTGTCGATGTCCGCGCAAGCCACCACGGTGAGGTCTGCGGCGTGCTGAAGCGTGGCGAGGTATTCCTGCGCGACCTGGCCGCATCCGATGATCGCGCAGCGCAGGGGTGGCTGGTGACGGCTGGTCATGCGCTCTCGCTTTCGTTGTCGTCCAGGCGTAGGGCGGAACGGAGCAGGTCAAGGAACGCTGGATGCTGGGATTCGTCGAGCACGGGGACTTGGATGTCGAGGTAGCAGGCCATGTCGGCGACGCAGCGAGTGGTCGTCGTCGGCGTGCTGGGCCAGTTCTCGGCCAGATGCGGGTCACCGGGTCCTGGCCACCAGTGCCGAACACCTAGCCGGAATAACCGATCAGCGACGCGGTTGGCGTGACGGGACGTCGGGAGCCAGACGCCGACGAGCGATCCGTTGGACGCGTCGGTGCCGAGATTCGGCGACTCCCCGACCATGGTGGGAAGAACTCTGCGGACTTCCGACAAGTCCTGGAAGCGGTCGATCAGCTTGTCTTGCAGCGGACGGAGCGTCTGCTGCAAGACATCGAGGTGGATGAGCTGTGGCAGAGCGCTCGCTGCGGTGATCTCGCTCATCCGGTCGTTGCCCCGGCCGCAGGCATTCTCGGGGAGGGCGATGCGGGTGTTCCCGCCGACGGCCCGCAGTGCGTGTAGCAGCTGGCTGTCGTCAGCGGCGATGACCCCGCCCTCTCCGGTGGCGACGAGTTTGTGGGTCTCCGTTGAGAACACTGCGGCCAGCCCGTGTCGACCGACCGGCTGCTTGTCCAGGGTGACGCCCCAGGCTTGTGCGCAGTCCTCGATGAACGTGATGCCGCGCTGGGCGAGTTCATCGGCGATGCGCTGAGTGTCCGGGGCCGGGCGGCCCCGCATGTGCGCCAGGATCACCACGGTGGTGCGCGCGTCGAGCAGGGGCTCGATCTGTTCCCAGTGCGGGGTGAGGTCGCTGGTCGCGGGAGCGATGACCGGTGTTCGCCCGCTGCGGAGGACGGCGGCGGGTACCGAGATCCAGCAGACCTCGGGGATGACGACACGTTCCGCGGCTTCGCGCTGGGGAAGGCAGCGCAGGAGGAGTTCGAGCGCGGCACTGGCTGAGGAGGTGGCGACCGCACCTTGGCGGCCGAGGTGGCCGGCAACCTGCTGCTCGAATTCGCGTACGTGGTCTCCGGCGATGGCGCCGAGTACTCCGAAGGAGACCACCTTCGTGAGGCGTTCAAGCTGGTCGGCCGCGGTCAGGGTGCTGTATTGATAGACGGCTTCGTCGAGGACGCGCGTCTGTGCAGCGGTGTCCATGGTGATGTCCCCAGAAGTTGCTGTGTGGTGAGTCAGAGCGTGGTGGCTGCTGGGATGCGGCCGAGAACGGGCAGCGGGGTGAAGTTCTCGCCGTAGCGGGTGCCGATTCGGCTGCCCCACAGGCGGCCCAAGGTTTCGGCCATGGGGCCGAAGTGCTCGGTGATGGGCTGTGAGGCATGCGCGGCCAGCGCCCGCATCTTGGTCTCCCAGGTGTCGGTGACGTCGATGACGCTGTGCGCGGCGATCGGGCTGTGGCTGGTGAGCCCGTTGTAGGTGTCGCTGGTGTAGACCCGGCGCGGGCGGCCCGTGGCGATCACGACCTCGGGCAGCGCTGAGGTGAGCGTGTGAGCCACATGCCGGTGATCAGGATGGACGTCGTCGAGCGGGTGCGTGATGACGACCTCGGGACGAGTCGCGTCGAGCAGGTCGTGCAGCGCGTTCGCGTTGACGGCCGGGTACGGGTGGTACCGGGCGCCCAGCTCGTCAGCGGCCGTGGCGGCTTCTGTGTTGCGGAGGGCGTCAGCGTGTTCGGGCACCGCGATGGTCACGGAAGCGCCGGCCTGCGCGAGGCGGGCGAGTGTTCCGCCGGCCCACAGTTCGGCGTCGTCGGGGTGGGCCATGACCGTCAGCACGGACGCCGGGTTGCTCTGGGGGTTTGGCGTGGTCACCACAGCTCCAGCTTCTCGATCACCTCGGCGGGTTTGGGCAACTCAGCGCTGGGATCACCGGTGGGCTCCAGTGACAGCGGCAGGTCCGTGCGCATACGCACGAGATCCCGCCAAGCCAGGACCTGCTGCCACTGCTGCTGGATGAGCTGGCCCTTGGCGCCGGTGAGCCGTCCGGACGCGGGCAGGTCGTCGAGTGTGAGTCCTCCGGCGAGCAGCCGGGCGGCGGTGGCCGCGCCAATGCCGTGCACGCCGGGGATGTTGTCGGCCGGATCGCCCTTGAGCGCACAGAAACATGGCCACTGCTCTGGCCGTACTCCGTAGCGTGCGTCAACCTCGTCCGGCCCGATGTGGCGCTTTCCCGGGTGCATTGCGGTGTTGAGCACGCGGGTGTGCTCATCGAGCAGCTGGTAGTAGTCGCGGTCGGTCGAGAAAATCCACGCAGGCCGGCTGTGGCGGCGGGCGCGGCTGATGAGGGTAGCGATGACATCGTCAGCCTCGGCGGTATCGATCTCGATCCAGTCCACGCCGTAGAGGTCGAGCCCGCGCTGGACTACTGGGATCGCTTCCAGCGCTTTGCGTGCGCCGTCATCGAGCGCCCTGTTGGCCTTGTAGTCGGCGTCGGAGTCCTGGCGTTCGACCGAGCCATGCTCGCCGTCGAAGACCACCATCACCTCGGGGGCTGAGGGAAGCTCGTCGCGGATCGCGACCCGCAGCAGGGCGAAGAAGCCGAAAGGGGCGGTGAGATCACGGGTCTTGTCCCGCGAACGGATCTCGGCAGGAAACCCGAAGGCTGCCCTCCAGAGCAGGTTGTGGCCGTCGACCAGCAACAACGGGACTTGAGCAGGCATCACCGCACCGCCTTCACGAACCACTCGGCGACTGTGGTGGGCCGGAAGTCCCGCGATCGGTAGTACGCAGCCCTGGACAGGTGCCGGTAGCGTACCGGATCACCCAGCACCTCCTCGGCAGCCTTCCAGAGCGCGTGTTCACCATGTGACCTGGGGACAACCACGCCGCCGGCCTCGGGGCCAGCACCGACAAGGGAGGGCAGGTGGTCGACGTCGAAGCAGACCACGGGCGTTCCCACGGACATGGCTTCCAGTGCGACGAGGCCGAAGGACTCCCGCAGGGAGGGCACGATCACCACGGCTGCCTCGGCAAGCCAGCCGGGCACATCCGCCCAGCTGATCCCGCCTGACCGCAGGTGCACCCAGGAGCTGTGGGCTGCGGCATGCCTGCAGCGGGACCACTCGCCGCCTTGGGCGCCGGGTGCGGTCTCGAACCCGGCGTCAGCGACTACGACTTCTGCCGGGCGTTCGAGCAACCGCGCCTCATTGACCAGGGCCGGGATGTTCTTCTCCGGCCCGAGACGACCGAGTACGCGGATCGGGGCTCGCCTGCGCAGCGTCTCCCGAGCTGCTTCGTCCGGGCGCGGATGCTCGTGCAACATGCCGTTGGGAATCACGGACCAACCATCGGTGTCGTAGCCCTGCTCGTGAGCCTGGTCGAGCACCGTGCTCGACGGGGCGACGACGTGCTCGACGCTGGCTAAGGCCACGGCCAGGTCCTCGTCGTGCCCGATGACGTGTGTGGCGAGGACCGACCGCGCCCGATGCTGGACGGCCACCCGCCCCAGCCCCCACAGGGCGTCGACGTACACGGCGACGTCGACGCCGACCGCGTCGAACGTGGCGACGATCTCGCGGTGCAGCCGGTCACCTGCCTCGTGAATGGCTCGGCGCAGCGTGTCGTCGTCGCACGGGAACGACGCGGCGAGGGTGCGCAGCCGGATGACGTCGGGGTCGGGTTCTGGTTGCTCGGCTGCGGTGAGGATGACTGCGCGGTGGCCGAGCTGGCGCAAGCCGCTGGCCAGTGCGGCGGTGGCGCGTTCCATGCCGGCCGGCGCGTCGACTGTGTACGAGGCGAGCACGAACGCCACCGTCAGCGGTAGCTGTTCGGGTGTTTCAGTCACGAATGATCACCTGATTCGGGTATGGGAGCGGCGTCGTCGGTTGACCGGCGGGAACGTCCTCCCAGGGGAAGACAACCCAGTCAGCGACGTCCCAGCAGTAGAGATCGGGCGGCGTGTACGCGCCGCGGTTGCGGCACAGGGCGCAGGTGAGGAACCGGGTGTCGGGCTCGGCGAAGGGCCGGAGCACATCGAGGACTGCGGTGAAGGTGGCGCCGGAGCCGCAGATGTCGTCGACCACCAGCACGGTTCCCGCGAGCCGGGTGGGCGCGCTGGGCTGCCAGGAGTTGAGATCGCAGGTCACAGTTCCGGTCGCCGGGCTGTACGGCGCGTCGGTGGTGTTGTGGCTGGCTCGGACGGTGTGCGTCTGCAAGCCCAGGCGTGCGGCGATGTGGCGTGCAGGAGTGGTGCCTCCGTGCGCGATACCGATCACCGCGCTGACTGCGTCCAGGTGCTCGCGGGTCGTGAGCTGGACGGCTGCGGTGGCCAGCAGGCGGCACGCCTGCAGCATCACGGAGGTGTGCAGCTGCCACAGGCGGTGGTGCTCGAAGACGCGGCCCGGCGCGGACGAGGCGATGCTGGTGCTCATGCCGAACCATCCCTCCCGGTCAGCGCCAGGTCGGACGGATTGGTCAAGGAATGCAGGGTGGTGATGCCTTCGGCCACGGAGTCGTTGCGCCACACGCGCCCGTCGGCCCGGATGACCGTGAAGCCTCCTGCGTCGTCGCGGGTGCGCAGTCGGACAGTGACGGCATCGGGAATGTCGAGTTCGGCAACGGTGGCGCGGGCCTGTTCGTCGGTGAGCAGTTCCGCGTCGGCCAGCGCGGCGCCCTCCCCGATGGGCAGCATCTGCAGGAAGGTCACGCCGTGCACGCCCAGTTCCTCTGCGAGGTCAACCATGCGCTGCGCAGTCCCTTGGGTGGAGGTCATCAGGACCGTTTGCAGTTGGGTGGGTATGGCGTGGGCGACGGCGGCGCGAGCGCCAGCCACGGCGCGGCGGAAACTCCCCGATCCGCGCCAGTGGTCATGGGATTCCGCGTCTGGACCGTCGAGGCTGACCCGCACGGCATCGACCTGCCCGGCCAGTGCTTCGGCGCGCCGCTGCAAGTGCCATCCGTTGGTCGTCACGCTGACCACGCACCCGGAGCTGGTCAGCGTGGCCGCAAGTTCGCCGAGATCCCGCAGCAGCAAGGGCTCGCCTCCGGAAATGTCCACGGCCAAGACCCCGGACTCGCCGAGCAAGGCGGCGATCCGCTGGCGATCCTTTCGGGCGAGTTCAGGCACGGCCTTGTCGTCCAGACAATGAGGGCAGGCGAGGTTGCAGCGCACCAGCGGAGACCAGCACACGCTGACAGGCACCTCGCGATCCAGCTCGCCGGGATGGAGGGTGGGCCAGCTCGCTACCGAACTGCCGGGCAGGCGGGTTCGCCCGAGGGCGATCAAGCCCTCGGCGCGGTGTGTCAGCCCGGTCAGGGGGTCGTGGACGTATCGGGTTTGGTCGCACGCGCCCGTGGCGAAGACTCGGTTCGTCGTGGTGGTGATCGCGGTGTGGTGAACGGTTGTCATCGCAAGACCTCGCAGGAGTGCAACAGGGAGTTCATCGAGGCGGTGAGCGCGGCGCGTCGTCCGGAGCGGGCGGGTTCGCCGAGCAGGGCTCGGTAGCGTGCAAGGGTGGCTGGCCAGGTGCCGAGCTTGTGCTGCCATTGCTCGGCCGCGTCGGGTGGATCGAGATGGAATCCGACCGCTTGGCGCAGGGGAATCACCAGGAGCCCGGCGGCGATGAGGCAGGCGCCGAGATAGGTGTCCTCCATACCCCAGCCGATGCGCCCGAACTCGGCGTCGAATCCGCCGACGTCCAGGACCGCGGCGCGGGGTACGGCCAGCAGCGCGGTGACGACCATGCGCTGCAGATCCCAGTCGTAGTACGCCCGCCCGTGGCCGAGGTCGCGAAAGTCGCGGGTGTGCTCCAGTGGCCGGCCATCGACGGGTTCTCGCAGGGTGATGCCGCTGTAGAGCAAGGAGGTGTTCACCGGTGGTCGCCAGGTGACTCGGTGGTCGGCGGTGAGATCGGGGCCGGCGTCGGGCCAGGCAGCGCCGTGCGGCAGGTTGTGCCGGAATCCGGTCAGCACGGCGTGGTCGGTGGCACGCGCCGCCAGGTCGGCCACGGTCGTGGGCGGCAGGAGCATGTCGGCGTCGACGTAGAGCACGGTCTCGCCTTGGGCGATGTAGGTGCCCAGGTTGCGGGCGGTGGCCGCACCGTGCCGGGTGGGAAGCCGCAGTCCTGTTGTGACGGCCGGATGCGTTGCGATGATCTTCGCGGTGGCGTCTGTTGAGGCGTCGTCGACGACGATCACCTCGAAGCGGCGCCCGTAGGTCTGTGCCTCCAACGCGTCGAGCACCATCGTCAGGCAGTAACCGACGTTGTGTGCGGGTAGGACCACCGACAGGCGCCGACCGCCGACCCAGCCGGACGGAACGGGGGCATGCCAGGCAATCCCCGTCGTCCGCTCGAAGTTTCGTGTGTGGCCCGCGTGGTCATTTCCGCGGTGTGCCAAGGTCTTGGTGAGCGAGACGTTCATGTCCACCCCCAGGTGTCGAGGACTGCAGCGGCGCGATGCCAATCCCGCGGGGCGGAGATCCAATACAGACGGATCGCGTCGAGGCGGCGCACCACCGGCTCCAGGGCGAGCAGGTACAGGGGTTCGACGACCGCCAACACGTGCGTCACGGCAGCCAACTCACCCGCGAGATTCGGAGCTACGCGCTGGCGCAGGACATCGGCGTCGGCAGAATCAGTCAGGCGGCGGTCGTAGGGCATGATCGGTGAGTCGGCGTGGAGCAAGCCGTAGAGCGCTGACACGATCCGAATCCGCTGGCGCAATTGAACGTTGGCTCCGAGACGATCCCGAAGTCCGGGAATGCACCCGCCCTCGTAGAGGTCCAAGGCGGGGATCGGCGCCGGGGTCGACTTCTTCCGCCGCGAGCATCCAGCGACGATCAAACCGTGTTCAGCGGGAACAGGTGTCGTCACGGCTCACGCACCACCCGGAACCCGATGCCGGGAGACCGAAGTTCGGCCGGTGCGGAGTTGAGGAACGTGCACCGCGCGTACAGGGGCGGCGAGGCATAGGAGCCGCCGCGGATCACGAAGCCGTCTCCCATAGTGGAGCTGGCGGTCCACTCCCAGACATTCCCTGCCACGTCGAGCATCCCATCCGGCGTCGCCCCCTCCGGATGTGCGGCAACATCGGTCGTGTCCTCGTAGCCCGAGTCCCGGAGATTGGCCAACTTGGGACCCCAGGGCGCGTTCCCCCATGGCCACACCCGTCGTTCGGCTCCGGAGGCCATCCACTCCCACTCCACTGAGCGGGGCAGTCTTCCCCCGAGCTGGCAAGAGACGCGGTCAGCCGTGGACTGGTCAATATGTGTAGCTGGACGGTGTTCGCGGGGGACGTCGCCCAGTTGTGCCTGGGTGATCGGCGTGCGTGTCCACAGCAGCGTGGGCACCGTGATAGGGCGTGCTTGGTCTCCAAACAAACACGTGCCGCCCGGGATTTCGATCCAATCAAGGCTCATTGCGCTATCCGTCGATGAGGAAGAGGTCTTCGGCATTGGCCTGGCGTCGCACGCGGCTCTTGGCCGCGTTGGGCTCCAGCCGCACAGCAGCCATGGCGTCACTGATGCACCGGAATGCTTCCTCGGCGTCCGCGACCGTTTCGGTGAAAGCGCAGTAGTTGTCGGCGAACCGCACGACCCGAAGGCCCGATAGCCTTCTGTCTACTTGCGACAGACGAAGGTTGATCAGGAGTGGAGCCAGTCCTGACCCCGGCACCACAGGACTGGGCAATCCTGCGAGCACGGTGCGAAGCAGGCGAAGGAAGGTGCCGTCATGGACGCACTCAGCGAACCAGTCCACCGCTTCGTCGACACCGACGCCCTCGGAAACCCTGGCTGCGTCGATGTCGGCCACGCATCGGTACCCATCGGACAAGAATCCCGCCGCCTGGCGAAGTGCCGTGTTGCGGTTCCGCCGTGGCCGGTATCCTGAGACCCAACACGCGAACGCCCGTGCTTCAAGCACCGGCTCCACCGCGTTCCGCACCGCCCGGTGTATGAGCCGATCCACTACCGTGGGGATCGCGGTCGGCATCGCTTTCCCGGTGTAGGTGGGAATCGTCAGCTCTCGAAGCGGTCCAGGGCACCACGTACCCGTAGCGAGCTGCGCGGCGAGGTCTGGAATCACTACTCCTGCCTGCCGACGAAGATCACCCCAGGTCATCCGGTCGGCTCCAGGACTGGAAGACCGTCGCCCGCACTCGCGCAGCGCTCGACGGAGATGCTTCTCGCTCAAGAAAGGCATCAACGAGTGCGATTGCGGAGTGGCAGGAGTGCCCGCTGGTGCTGTGGTTTCCACGTGCGCTAAAGTCGGCGCCGCCTGAGTGGCGGGAACGATCCCATCATCTCGTGAGGCGAACGCGCATCCCAGCACACGCGCGTCGGGACGGGAAAGACGGCCCCACTCAGGTCTTTCCATGCGGTCCGGCTGCGCATCGGCCGCCATCACGCGTCCCTCACGGCGTAGGTCGTCGGGTCGGTCACGCCTGCGTCGCGGAACGCTTCTCGGCGCTCCGTGCACGTGCCGCACGTGCCGCAATGCTGTGCACCGCCGCGGTAGCACGACCACGTCTGCTCGAACGGGACGCCAAGCGCGGCACCCAGTCGCACGATGTCGGTCTTGGAGTTAGCCAGGAACGGCACCACCAGCTGGAAGTCGCTGGGGAGAAACCCTTCGTTCGCCACGTGCGCCGTTCGCGCGAAGCTCGTCGTAAAGCTCTCCCGGCAGTCCGGGTAGATCGGGTGGTCGCCAGCGTGAGCACCGAACGCGACCGCGTCGGCCTTCGTGACAACCGCCATCGCCACCGCGATGTCGAGCATGATGGCGTTGCGGTTGGGAACCACGGTGGCCCGCATCGTTTCGTCGGTGTAGTGGCCGTCCGGAACCCCTACACCCGAGTCGGTCAACGCTGATCCGCCGAGCACGCGTCCCAGCGCGGACAGGTCGACCACCTCATGACGCGTTTCCAGGGCCGATGCCACTGCCGCCGCGTAGCGCAGTTCGACTCGATGACGCTGGCCGTAATCGAAGGACAGGAGGGTCAACTGCGTTCCGCGGGCATGGAGCCAGTAGGCGAGCACGGTCGAATCAAGGCCGCCGGAGGCGATCACGACCGCGTGGCGAGGATGACGGTGAATTCCGGGCTTACCCGAGAGTGCGGCCGTCTCGATGTGGTGTGAGTGCGAGGAAGCAGTGTCGATTCTGGCGCTCATTCTCCGGATTCCTTGGTCGGTGGTGCGCGGTGGAGGTGAAGGTCGGGGCGCGCTTCACCTCCACCGCGGCCTGTGTGCGCTGCGGCTGTGAAGCCGTCGGCGGCGCGGCGGGTCAGTAGACCTATGAAGCGAAGTAGCCTTGCCGGGGGCACGTTGCCGCTTCGGGCGGCGCTGCGGCTGACCGGAGTGCTCGACGCAGACGCCCAACGTCGAGCGGTTGCACGGTGATGGGACCGTGCGCAGGGAATTCGACCCGTACATTCCCGCTTGCCAGCTCGTGGACTGTGATGCGCGCGCGTCGTCCGCGCCCATCCCGGCATGGGATGCGGTCGTGCACATGTGCGTTCTCGCTACGCACGCGCGAGCGACGGTGGGTCGTCAGCAGTCGTCTCATCAGCACCGGTTCCTCCCGATCGCTCGATACGCGGAGGGCGGCGAGCCTGCACCGGTCGGACGGTGCGGGATGGCGTGCGGTGCGAGCCGACGGTCTACGCAACGGGATCGTGGTGCGCTTTCGCCCACGAATCGCTGAGGGAGCGTCACAATGTCTCCTCGTAAGCAGCGAGCCCCTTATTCAGGTCCGAGCACCGGTGTTCGCCAAGCGGTCCGTGTCCGCTTCGGTGGGGTGCTCAGCTGGCAGTCAACCGGCGGGGTGCACGATGAACCAGAGCAGAATCGCTGCACAGATGCTGCACGGTTGCTGCGCGCAAGCCTGTGAACTGCGCATATGCTGGCGGGATCGGATGGATGCGGTTGACGGCGAGGGGTGGTCACGTGCCAGGTAAGCGGGACCGGCTCGCGCGCCAGCGTCACGCCATCGGGCTGACCCAGGAACAACTTGCCGCCGTGCTTGGTGTCGAGCGGTCGACGATCTACCGGTGGGAGTCCGGGGAGGTGGCACCGCGGCCGGACCTGCAACCCAAGCTGGCACGCGCGCTCAGCGTGACCCCGGCAGAGCTGGCAAACCTCCTCGTAATCGACGACAACCCCAGCCCTGTGCCGGCGACGACGCGGGGCATCGGAACAAGCGATACCTTCCGGTCTCAACAGCCGTTGACTGAGGTCACGACTCCCAGGCGCGCCCACAACTATCGGGGCCGAATCGACATCGGAAATGGCCCGCGCGACTTCTTGGCCAGCACCGTCGTCGAGACACCGTTGCCCACACGGCTCGGCTGGACAGAGGTCGAACACGTGCGCGCGACCACTCGTGCCGTAGCGATGTCGGAGAACCTGTTCGGCGGGGGCCTCTCCTGTGAGGCCGCAGCGGCGCAATTGCGCTGGTCAGGGCAGCTTCTGGACGTCCAGGCCCCCAACCAGGTGCACCGGTGCGTCGCTGAAGCGGTCGGCAACCTGGCCAGCGTCGTTGCCTTCTCGGCGTTCGACATCGCCAACTACGCCGCCGCTGACCGGTGCTTCCAGTTCGCCCTCTGGTGCGCCGACGAAGCCGGCTCGTGGGCGCTGCGGGCCAACACGCTGGCGGAGATGGCACGCAAAGCCGCGTACCTGGGCGATCTCGACGACGCCTTGGAACTGATCGAGTTCGCCCAAGTACGCGCTGATCGACTCACCGCCACGGCTCGGGCGATGCTGACGACGATCCGAGCCCGGCTACTGGCGCTGACCGGCCGGCACGCCGAAGCGCAAGCCGACGTCGACCGTGCTGACGCCCACTTCACTGACCACGACCCCGACGCGGACCCGCCCTGGCTCTGCTACTACGACGCCGCCGAGCACCAGGGCAGCACCGGGAAGGCATTGATCCCCATCGCACAGGCCCGCGGCAACCCGGAGCTGGCGGCCGGTCGGCTCACCACCGCAGTCGAGCTACAGGCGGCTGACTATCCTCGCTCGCGCACGTTCTCCCGCGTCCGGCTTGCCTCATTGATGATGTCGACCGGGTACCCGCGGGAAGCTGTGCCGATCGGCCGCCAAGCCGTGATCGACACCGCCGCACTACGGTCGAAACGGCTCATGACCGAACTCCACGGCCTTGCTCGAAGTGCCACCCCGCACGTGCAGTTCAGCGACGTCGCCGAGCTGCGGCACGACATCGCCACGTTGGGGCGGCCGTCGACCTGACACCATCAGCGGGGTGACGGCACCTCTGGAGACGGCAGACAACGTACTCGCCACTGCAGCGCAACTGGCTGGCCTCGATGCCACGAACGCGGTCATGATTCGCGATGGCTCCAACGTGATGTACCAGCTACCCGGCCGTGTCGTTGCACGGATCGGGCCTGAGCACACCCACGACAACGCCGCGCGGCAGGTCGAGGTCGCTCGATGGCTCACCGACTCCGACCTCGCTGTGGTCAGGGCGCTCGACGGCGTTCAGCAGCCGACCGTCGTGGGCAGTCGGCCCGTGACCTGGTGGGAACAGCTACCGGAGCATCGCCCGGCCACGACGGCAGAACTCGGTGCAGTCTTGCGATCGTTGCACGCGCTCAGCCCGCCGACGCACCCGAAGCTACCCCGCTTCGATCCCTTCGCGGGAATCGACGAGCGCGTTGCCGCAGCCCAGCATCTGCCTGGGGACGACCGAGACTGGTTGGTCCGACGTGTCGAGGAGCTGCGCGAACAACTGGGCAATTTGGGGATCGACCAGTCCGACAGTGTCGTCCACGGAGACGCCTGGCAAGGCAACGTCGCCGTTCCCGAGACCGGCACACCGGTCCTACTCGACCTCGAACACGTGGCACGAGGGCACCCCGACTGGGACCTGATCCCCATCGCGGTCGACCATGTCGACTTCGCCCGCCTGAGCAGCACCGACTACCACGATTTCGTCGCTGCCTACGGCGGGCATGATGTCACGACCAGCTCCGCGTTCCGCGTCTTCGCCGATATCCAGGAGCTGCGCTGGGTGGTGTTCGTCCTCGGCAAGGCCGCCAACAGCGCCCACGCCGCACGCGAAACACGCCACCGCATCGCATGCCTGCGGGGCGAGATCCCGCGGCCGTGGACCTGGACCGCTTTCTGAAACCTGGATTGCCGCACCGCTGTGTGGTCCTTGACCTGCGAAAATCCGACGAGGATCATGGGGTGACACTGGTCGAATGGGGGCGCGTACATGTCCGGCAAGCGGGTGCGTCTTGCGCGGCAGCGCTGCGCGATGGGGATGACCCAAGAGGAGCTTGCCGCCGCCGTGGGCATGGGAACCGATCGGTCGACGATCTATCGGTGGGAGTCTGGAGAGACCACCCCTCCGCCGCGCAAGCAGCCCTGGCTCGCCCGCGCGCTCGGTGTTTCGCCCACCGAGCTGATCGACCTCCTCACGCCGGAAGCAGGCCCGGATAAGCCCCCGAGCAGGGGACGGGTCGGGTATGCCCTCCGCTCCCCGAGCAGCCCGGACCCGGTCACCGTGGAGCGCCTGTGGCAGGAAGTCCGTGGCCTGGACGAGCGGTATGACTGGATGCCGTCGACATCCCTGCTGGCCGGTACCGGCCAGGCCCTCGGTCAGATCGGCTTCCTCGCCCGCAGCGGCGGGGATGGCGCTCTGCAGCGCGATCTCTTCGCGGCTGAGGCCACGGCGGCAACTTTGATGGGGTAGCTGGTGTGGGATGCTTCCCAGCGCCGAGATCACCGGGCCGCGCGGCAGTATTTCGATCAGGCGACCGCTGCGGCCCGCGAGATCGACAGCCCGACTGCCGAAGGGCATGCGCTGCTGCGCACGAGCTATCTCGCGCTCTACGGTGAGCGCGATCCCATCGAAGGACTCCGGCTGACGGAGCAGACTGCCGAGGTCACGCGCTCAGCCAGCAACGTCTTAACCGGGCTGGCGCGGCTGCACTCGGCCGAGGCCCACGCCATGCTCGGCGACGCACGGCGGTGCGAGTCAGCCCTGGCCGCCGCGGAGTGCAGTTTCAGCGGCGTCCGGGCTACCGACGGTGCGGCGCATCTGTTCTCCGAGACCCAGTTCGATCGGCTGGCCGGCTCCTGCTATCTGTTCTTGGGTGACCATCGCCGCGCCCAGCGCATTCTCGTCACTGTGGCTCAAGCCATGACCGCGCAGAGCAAGTCCCGTGCGATCGTGCTGGGCAACCTCAGCCTCGCTCACCTGCATCAGCGTGACCTCGATGCGGCTGCGGCGAGCCTGCACGATGCCATCGATGTCCTGGAGGCCACCCGGGGTGGCGGCGGGTTGAACATCGTCTCCGACGCCGTACGCAAACTCCGCCGTTGGCGTGGCGAGCCCGTCGTCCAGGACATCTACGATCGGCTGTTCTCCCTGATGACCACAGCGTGACGAGGAGCCGCACACAGTGACCACGACCGAGGTGGATGCGCGCAAGGACACCATCCGGCGGAAGGTGTGGAACCTGCTGGACCAGCAGGGTGTCGTCGCTGGCGAAGGCAGTGCGTACGGGCGCATCCCGAACTTCATCGGCGCCGACGTTGCCGCTGATCGACTCGCGGCATTGCCGGTGTGGAAGGACACAAGGGTGATCAAGGCCGTGCCGGACAAAGCTCAACTCCCGGCCCGCGCCCGCGCCTTGCGTGAAGGCAAGGTGGTCTACATGGCCGCGCCCAAGCTCGCGCCACCGCAGCCCTTCTACCTACTCGACCCCGCTGAGCTGACCGTGTCCGCCGAGGACGCCGCCTCCAGCCGTACCGCGCCGTCGGTCGCGCGCAACGTCGGCCTGGATGAGCTGCGGCCGGTCGACCTGATCGTGTGCGGCAGCGTCGCCGTCAACCGCCATGGCGTGCGCATCGGCAAAGGCGCCGGCTACTCGGACATCGAAGTCGCCCTGCTTGCCCAGGCCGGTCTGATCGGTCCCAGCACCACGATCGTCACCACCGTGCATCCGCTCCAGGTGATCGAGGACGACATTCCCGAGACAAACCACGACTTCAGCGTCGACGTGATCGTCACGACCGACGAAGTCATCACCTGCACGCCGCCGCGCCGCCCCAGCGGACTCCACTGGGAGGATCTGAGCGCAGACCAGATCGCGGCAATGCCCGTCCTCCAGTCATTGCAGAACCGCTGACGACCCCATGCTCGACGAGCAAGCATCAGCGCCGTCGGCGACGAGCCCGACCGGAAGCAAGAACTCACGGCTCGTTGTGCTCCGCGGCCCCTCGGGCTCGGGAAAGTCATCGACCGCACGCCGGTTGCGCGCGCAGCTTGGTCGCAGCGTCGCGCTGATCGAGCAAGACTACTTTCGCCGGACTGTGCTCAAGGAGCGCGATGTTCCCGGCGGGGCGAACATCGAGCTGATCTCTACGGCTATACGGTTCGCGCTTGACCGCGGGTGGCACGTGATCTGCGAGGGAATCATGCACGCGGCGCGCTACCGAGACATGCTGGACCGGCTGCGCCGTGATCATGTCGGCGGGACGACGTTCTATTACTTCGACATTTCCTGGGCCGAGACCCTACGACGACACGAAACACGGCCACAGGCCGCCGAGTTTGGCCATGACGAGATGCAGAAGTGGTACCGGGCAGCGGATCAACTCGGCTTTACCGAAGAGCGCGTCATTCCTGAAGAATCCCCACTGGACGACACGGTCCACCGTATCTTGGGTGAGGCGTTCAGCGAGAGTGCCGCTCCACAACGAGCTGATTCCGCTCCTGGGGGCTGAATGCCTTGATCGCGCCAATCTGGCAGTACTATGCCGTGAGGATGGGACGATGGCTCACCCACCGAGTGGCTGGCCGTCGAGGACAAGCGAGGCAGCGGCCAATAGTGCCACCATTATCAGAACGCCAAGGATGAAACGCAGCGGCGCGTCCGGGCCGCAATAGCTTCCTGACGCGGGTTTCTTGAGGTGTCGCACGATAGAATTCCTTACATATTCCACTTCTTGCGCATCAGTTCGAGCATGTGCGCTAGCTCGTCCCCGGTCATAGGTGGTTGCCACTGACCAGTTCTTTGCTGTGGTGCTCGTTCCGGTTCTGTTCGCTGGAACGCGACCTCGGCGGCGCGGTGTCTCTCTTCCTTGATGTCGGGGTCGTCCATGTCGACCGTTGGCCATTGCGGTTCATCGTTGAGAACTGCTGGTAGCTCTTCGGTTGGAGTGGCCAAGAGTGCTCGCTCGAAGGCAAAAAACGGCACGGTTGGCTCCTCCATCGTTTCCGCGCTATGACGTCCGCTGTGGTCAGAGGTAGACACGCCCGTGATCGGATTCCCCGTGCTGTCGCGAAGTTCGTGACGCCCCACAGCAAGCCGGCATCCATCGGATGTGTGACGTCGATCAGGCCGGCGTGCTAACCGGAGCGGTCGTACGGAGCCGTAGCGAAGTGCGGTCGTCCTGCAGGGCGGCAAGCCGGTCCCGGCATTCCACGCACACCGGTTCGGTCGGCTCGCCTTCGTCGAAGCGCGGCGGTACCAGGTACTCATTGGCGCACAGCGACGGCATGACGATCTGATGCTGACCGAGCGGCCCGTTCATGACGTAGGGCATCGTGACGGGCTTGCCGGAAGTCATCCGCGGGTAATGCCTCGTCCGGGCTCCAAGCACGCCGGGACAGGGCGTGGTGGCGGTGACTTCGTCCAGAGGTATACGCATGACGAACCTTTTTTCGATGGCGATGGATGGGCGGGCATGTGGTGCTACTGCCGTGTTCGGTGGGCAGCGCGATGTCGGACCCCGGAAATGCGGGTGCGGTTGGTCAATGCCGCGCTTGGAGAACCTTGCGGGCGATCGCCACGACAGCGGACCAAGGCGGCAGCGGTCGGTCCTGCTGCGGGCGCTGTGGCCAGTGCTCGGCATCGGCCGGGTGCGGCACGACGACATGACCGCCGCGCGGGACGGCACGCACCCTGGCTGTTCGCAGCTCGGCGGGCAGCTCCAGATTGGCCCGCTGGCACGGCGCCGTCAGGAAGGTCCACCATCGGTGTCGCTGCCGGTGCTGACGGGGCCGCTCATCAGGCTCGTGCTCAACTCGGTGGCGACAGCGCTGGCCAACTGCGCGGGGAGGATCAGCGCGTCGAGCGCATTGCCGGTATGCACCACGAGTCGCCGCCGACGAGCGTCGAGGCTGGTTGGCCAACCCAAGTGACGGTAGAACTCCACGCCAGCGGCGAGGTCACGCTGCTCGGCGCAGGCGGCAGTCGGGGTCGATGTCGGGCCACCTCGGTGCATTGTGCTTGCCATGGCGATCCTCCGATCCTTCGCTCGGGGCGGGAGGAGACGGGCGACGGGAAGTCCTCGCGAGACGTGGGTGTGCGACGCCGTCTGGCGCGGGCAACGCTTGGGCGCCAGGCGTGCCGGGGCGACGGGGCGCTGGCGGCTCCGACGGCACGAGCGGCGCGCGGGTCAGCAACGCGTCACGCAGGGCCGCTCGAAGCTGCCCTGATTCGGTGGTGGTGAGCGTGAGCCGTCCCGACTGGGACGTGTCGATCATGATCCCGTCTGTGGACACTCCAACCCGCAGCTGCGCCTTGCGGCCTCGCTCGTCGCGACAACGCACGATCCAGTCAGCCGACGCCATCCACCCTGCGTGCTCCAGCAGCGCGAGCACGGTGTTCGCGAGCCTGCGCCGCCTCATGACGGGTCCCCTGCGTTCGGGTTGGAAGTGGAACCCGGTGGGCAGGCGGAGGTCGGGGTCAACGCCTGCCCACCGGGGGTCATAGACGCCACGGCGGCCCCGACGGAGTTCGGGGCATCCGCGGGGCCGCCGTGGTCGAGCCCTGACCGATCCGTTCGGGGGACCGCCGTGCAGGCAGCGGATCGGGCAGGACGATCGAGAAGCTGCAGTCGCACTACGAGGAGAGAGCGGCGGGTAGCACGCGGAGTCGTCGCTCGCGGGAAGGGGACTCGACGCAGCGCTACCCGCCGCCGGCGGCTCGGCCGGTCGGCCCCGACGGGGCGACGCGACCGAGCATGCCTGGGCCGGTGGTTCGCGAGATTCGGTGGCATTGCTGCTGGACAGAGATGCCTTTGGGGTGCGCCACCATCGCCAGCGTCCTCATCGAGTACCCTCATAACTTGTGTACTCATAGGAGCAACCTCGCGGATGTAGCGGTTCGGCATCTGACTTTGACCTAGACCGTAACTCGTGTACTCAAGTTGAGTACACGTACAATCGGGTGAATTAGCCTGTGCCATGCGTGATCAGGCTGGTTGCGATACGGAGGTAGGCGTGGCCCAGCAGCTCCCGCCAGCGGTGATGAAGATCGTGTTGGGCAATGAACTCGCCCGGCAGCGTGTCGAAGCCGGGTTGAAGCAGGATGACGCGGCGGAGGTCTTGCGCTGTACCCAGCAGAAGATCGCGCACATCGAGTCCGGCAGCGGTATCCGGCCGATGGAGCTGGATGCGCTGCTGGAGCGCTACGGAGCCAGCGAGACTGACCAGGCTTATGCCCGCGACCTGCAAGCCGAAGGCAACCGCCGGACCAAGCGCGGGGCGTTCAGTACACGGTTTCGCCAGCACATGCGCCTGCTGGTGGACATGGAACCAAGCTGCCAGCGCTTCTTCTCGTATCAGGCCATGGTCGTGCCTGGCCTGCTGCAGACCGAGCGATACATGCGCACCCTGTTCCGCGCATGGCGCCCCTCGCCGAGCCAGGAGCAGATCGACCGAGACACCTCGGACCGGCTGGCGCGCCAACGCGTGCTCGATAACACCGACCAGCAGTTCTGGTTCGTCATCGATGAGGCCGCGCTGCGCCGTACCACCGGGAGCGCGGAGATCGTCAAAGAGCAGGCCATGTGGCTGGTCGAGGCCCTGGACCGGCCGAACGTCGAGCTACAGATCGTGCCGTTCAGCACGGGCTACTACATGGGCCAAGGGCATGACTACAGCATCTTCGGCTACGACACCCGGCCACCGGTCAGTATCGTTTACCTGGAGCAACACGATGGTGGGACGTACGTGGACGACAGCAAGCGAACGACCCGGTACCTGACCTTGTGGGAGCAGCAGAAAGCCGCGGCATCAGGCCCGGAGCAGACGCGTCGCTTCCTACTTGATCTCGCCGGCACCCTATGACGTCGCAGCCAACGAAGCAGGAACAGACGAAGGAAACCAGCGGAGATGACCTCCAACAACACCAGCACAACTCGCCGTAGCAGCATCGTTGGGGCGTGGTTCAAGAGCACCTTCAGCAACCCGGACGGCAATCAGTGCGTCGAGGTCTTCTTCGGCACCGATCTCGTCCACATCCGCGACAGCAAGGACCGCGGTGCCGGCCCGGTTCTGAGTGTCCCTGCTGGTCACTGGGCACGGTTTTTGGACGAAGTCGCTGGACGTGCACCGGCAGGCTCCAACACCGTGATCCAGATCCTGATCAACTCGGACGGTGGGGCAAGTCTTCGTGCGCACGGCACTCCGGAGCAGGTCCTGTCGTACACGCCAGGTGAGTGGTCCGCGTTCGTCGCAGGCGTCCGCATTGCGGAATTCGATCTTCCCAGCGGCGAAGCGCTTGCCGCCTGAGCCGTCGGCATGGGCTGGGGCCGCCCACAGGGCAGCCCCAGCCGTCTTACCGGAGTCGACCATGCATAGCCGCTGACGATCAGCGGTCGGACTCGCCGCAACCGATGTTCCTGCCTGCTTGATCGCGTGGTGTCGGGGGTCGAGTACATGCTGTGTGCATGTCGGTTGCGGAACTTCGTACTGAGTTGACGAGTCTGGCAGCGCAACTTCCTGTTTCCCCGCTCTCCACGGCCCGCCGAAGTACCGAGGATGCTCGGGCGAGCCTGGCCTCTGCCTGGAGGGGAAGCGATCATCGTTCGGCGCAGGCAGCGGTGACCGCGGCATCTGCGGCAACGGAGCGCCTTGCCAGGATCATCGCGGCCCTGGAGCAAGCGGCTGAGGAGATCGCCGCCTACAACGAATGCCTGTGAGCGATGTCGGCGCTCACCGAGACCGTCTGCGGGTGCCAGGAATGTGTCCGCCTGAACAGTCCGGGCCGGGCACCTGTGTCAGCGGGCCGGTTCGGGGTGTTCGGCGGGTCGTTCGCGACGGAACAGTCCTGCGGCAAGACCAGCGGCTACCAGTGCCACGACGGCGAAGGCGCCTAGGGCGGTGGGGAAGCCTGCGGGCAGCAGAATGGCTTGGAAGGCGAGGCTACCGGTGCCCATGCCGATGAAGAGGGTGCAGACGTTGAGTCCCATGGCCTGACCGCGGTGTCCGGGTAGGTCGGTGACGATGCCGGCCAGGGGCGGTTGGGTCATGTCGTAGCCCAACGAGAGGGTGATGATGCCGGCCTGGACGGCGGCCAGCGCGGGCTCGACGGCGAGTAGTGCGGCGCATCCGGCGGCCACGGCCAGCCCGAGCGGGATGATGCGGGCGCGGCCGTACCGGTCGGCGAGGTGCCCGATGACCGGTCCGAGTAGTAGCCCGGGGATGCCGTAGCCGAGCAGGGCCAGGCCGATGTGGGTTTCGTCCAGGCCGAAGTGCTGGTGCAGATAGACCCCGAGCCAGGTGTAGATGCCGGAGTGCAGCACGGCGTTGACCAGCACGTAGCCGTAGGTGCGCCGTCCGCGTGGGGTGTGCAGCAGGCTGGCGAATCCGGCGGCGACCATGCGAGCTGGGGGCGGTGCGGCGGGCCGCGGTGTGGCTGGGATGAGCCGCGTGCCGAGGGCGAGCAGCACGAGCCCGATCGCGGCCACGGTGCCGAACAGGCCGTGCCAGCCGAGGAAGGGTTCGCCGAGCGCGCCGCCAGCAGCACCCAGGGCCATGCCGCCGGCCATGCCGCCGAAGAGCCATCCCAGGGCTCGGCCGCGGCGTTGGTATGGCACGAGATCGCCGATCAGTGCTAGCCCGATGGGTACGACGCCGCTGGCGCCCAGCGCGGTGACCAGCCGCAGGAGAATGAACCATGGTGCGTCGCTGACCAGCGGGGTTGCGGCGGCCAGTGCGGTGAAGGCGGCCAGTGAGGTGAGGATGACCGGGCGGCGTCCCCACCGGTCCGACAGTGGCCCCCACAGCAGCACCATGGCTCCGTAGGGCACGAGGTAGGCAGGCACGGCCAGCCCGACCACGGACGGTGTGGTGTGGAAGTCCCGCGCCAGGGCCGGCAGGATCGGCGCGATCATGAAGATCTGCGCGAAGATCACGAATGCGGCCGTGGTCAGCAGGGCCAGCATGCCGCGGGGCGCGGCGGGAGGGGCGGCTTGATCGGACACACGTCTTCCTTGTCTCGGTCTCGTCGCGACCCGTGTCGTCGGGTCGACAGTCGGGCTTGTGCTGCCCGCGCCGGACTCGCGGCGTGGAGTCCGGCGCGGGAATGGCGGGAGGTGGGTTAGGTCGCTGGCGCGGGCTGGGCCTCGGCGACGGGCGTGGGGCGTTTGAGGCCGAGCACCAGGACCGCGCCGAGGGTGGTGAGGGCGGCGCTGACCCAGAAGATGGTGGTGTAGCTGGCCGCCTCGCCGGGTACGAATAGTGCGCCCAGGCCGCCGATGGCCACGGCGCGGCCGATGTTGTGCGAGAAGTCGAACCAGCCGGTGGCTTCCGCGCTGGTCTCGGCGGGCACATCCTGTAGCGCCACCGAGGCGGTCGGCCCCAGGGGCAGGCCCTGCCCTGCCCCGGACAGCGGGGCGAGCACAAACAGCCACACCGCCGAGGTCACCGGGGAGACGAACACCGCCAGCGCGACGAACGTGGCCGCGGTGAGCACGAACCCGGTGGCCCAGGGCAGCTTGGGGCCGAACCGGCCGGCCAGGGACCCGCCCCAGATCCCGAAGACCACGGCGCCGACGGTCATCAGCAACAGCGCGTTGGAGGCTTGCATCGCGGGGAAGTCGAAAACGTTGCGCAGCATCAGCGAGGTGAACATCATCGCCGAGAACATGCCCACGCACACCAGGAACGTGCCCGCGTTGCCCAGCACGAACTGCCGATTGCGCCACAACGACGACGCGAACAACGGCTGCGCGTTGACCCGCTGATTGACGATCAGCACGGCCAGCCCCACCACGAAGATGCCCAGGAACACCGGCGCCAGGGAGCTGAGCGTGGCCACCGGCCCAGTGGCGACACCGCCGCCCATGGTGCGCAGGAACCCGGCTGCGGCCAGCCCGACCACCAAGGCGGTGAAGCTGACCGTGAAGGCCACGGCGCCGACCCAGTCGAACCGGCGCGCCCGCTGACGGGGCAGCTCCTCCAGCCCCACCGCCGCCCATCCGAAAGCGGCGGCCCCGGCCAGGCCGGTGACCCAGAAGATCGACTGCCACCCGAGCAGGCTCGCGAGATACCCGCCGATCGGTGGGCCGGCGACGGTGCCGGCCAGTAGCGCCGCGCGCCAGATCCCCAGCCCGGTTTCGCGCTGCCGATCAGCCAGCTGGCGGGCGATGAACACCATCGATACCAGCATGATGCCCCCGCCGAGGCCTTGCACCAGCCGCAGCCCGAGGAACGGGATGAAACCCGAGAAGGCTGGGGTTGCCAGCGACCCGGCCGCGTATAGGCCGAGCCCGGCCAGCAGCACGCGCTTGTGCCCGAACGCGTCGCCGAGCTTGGCGATGACCGGCATCACCACGGCGAACGGCACCAGATACGCGATCACGCTCACGATCGAGGCAGGCTGCGCCACCCCCAAAGCTCGGGTGATCTCCGGGGCCGCCAAATAGGTACCCGTGGAACTCAAATTGGACAGAAACGTCGCCATAGATGTGACGCCGACAATGCTTGCCACCGCGCCCCGAGGTGCGGCTCGCGCCGCCTGATCCATCGGCATATTTCTCCCTACCCACGCTGCTGATTTGCCCACCACGACTGGCCCCGCCGCGAGGTGGAAGCCGCAGCGGCCCGCCGAGACGGCCGACCCGTGCCGTGGTTTGCGGTGACCGTAGAAGTTTGCCCCCGCGGCAAGGTCAACCCGCGGATCCGTGCTTCACCGCATCGAGCTCGCTCCGGTAGCCGGCGGATCGGCCGGCCACATCATCAAGCGGGTATGCACACAGGCCCGCGAACCCCCTGGGAATGCAGGCGAAGCAACCGGTCAGACCGCGTGCCCGCAGGAGATCGCAGCGGCCTTTGTCGGCTTCGTGCCGCGGGCCATGGTGGTTTCCTACTGCCTGTGCGAGGGCTGCTGGGCGCGGCGGAGGAAGAGCCCTGCGCCGGCCAGCGCGATGATCCCGAGCGCCGTGACTAACAGCGCGATGGTTCCGCTGCCCGTGTTGTCTGCACCAGCCTGGTCCTGGCTGTTCCCGGCTGGGGGTTGTGCCGGGTGGTCGCCGCGGGCGGTGGAGGCTCGGTAGTAGGTCTGGGTGTTGATGGCGTGGGCCAACGCGTCCGGCGAGGTGCGCGTGGGATCGAAGGTAACCCGGGCCTGCTGGCTGGCGCTGTCGGCGTCGGCCGTCTGCACACCCTTGCTGTCACGCAGCACTGCTTCGACAGTGCGTTCGCAGTTGGGACAGGCCATCCCGTCGACGGTAAGCGTTGCCTGTTCGGTCGCACCGGCGTGCGCAGTGGAGCCCAGAAGGATGCCCGCGATCAGGACCAGCAGCGTTCCTATGAGCGCGGTGCGGGAGACGGAGCGAATGACGATCTTTCTCATCCCGCTATTCCCTTCAGCAAGGCCGGGAATCCGCCCACGGCAAGGAATTCCGCGGCGAAGTAGGCTGCTCCGACGAGCAGCAGGACCCCAACGGCGCGTTCGATCCAGGGCACCCATCGGGTCAGACCACGCATGTTGTGAAACGCTGCGGTGGAGGTGCCCAGCACCACTAGCGGGATTCCGCGCCCGATGGCGAAAGCGCCGAGCAGCAGCGCCCCGTACCACACCTGGCCGGTGGCCGCGGCGCCCAGCGCCACGGGCAGTAGTAACGGGGTGCAGGCCGGGCAGGTGAGCAATCCGAACGGCATCCCGAGGGCGAAGGCCCCGCCCGCGGTGTGGCGCTGGCGCAATCGGGGCAGAAACGAGGGCAGCCGAGGACGCCACAGCCGCAGGATCACCAGGCTCAGCACCAGCAACAGCACCGTCACGACGGCGTTGAACAAGGCCAAGTGCGCCCCGAGGTAGGACAACGCCGCGGTGCCAAAGGACGCGATCGCGGCCCCGAGGAGCATGTCGACGACAGCCATACCGGCGACGAACGACCCGGACAGCCGAGCCGCGCGTCCGGCGGAGTGAGTCTGCGTGCTGGTGACCAGGCCCATGACCGCTGGAGCCATGGCGTAACTGGACGGAGCGAACCCGACGGCCAAGCCGAACAGCAGCGCAATGCCCACCGTGGCCACGGAGACCTCGCTGAACAGGGCGTTGAGCTGCTGCAGCGCTCCAGCGGCGAAATACGCTCCCGAGCTCATCTGGAAAGCCACGGTGCCCATGCCCAACACAAGCGCCACACTGGCGGCGATCGCCGCGGGCCGCAGCCACCCAGCTCGGCGTGCCGTGTCCTGAATCCCGATTCCAACGGTGTAGCCGAGTTCCTCGATCACCGCGCGGAGCCGCGTCTCGTCCAACTGCGTACCGTGGATGGTGACACGATCATCATCCAGATCCGCGTCCACATGCGACACGCCAGCGACTTTGGCCAGGCCGAGCTGCAGGGTATTGGCACACCCGGCACAGGTCATCCCCGCTACCGGCACGTCAATCCGAGACAATCCACCGGCCACGGTGTCGGAGGCGTCCTCGTGTTCGTGGGGCATCCAGTCCTTCCTCAAACATGCCTGCAGCGATCCGGACGCGTTGACTCCAAGGCGAGTCAACGGTGCGTCAGCAGCGAAACGCTAGAACCTTCCCCCGGGGAAAAGGTCAAGCACGTTCTCGACAGACCGACACGATTGCGCGTTCCGTCACACGCTGCCGCGCGGGAAACCGAGTTCGTAACCGCTGATCGCACGTCCGGCTGTAGGGACGGGCCGTCCTCTGAAGCCGGCTCTGCACTGGTGTGGCTAGGCGGCGGGTGCGGTGGTGTTCCCGACGAGCTGGTGCGCGAGCTGGGTGGCGTCGTCGGCGCAGCCCCAGGACAGGGTGACGCCGGCGCCGCCGTGGCCGTAGTTGTGCACGATGCGGGTGCCGGCTTCGGTTTCCAGGCGGACGTTGTCGCGCCGGAAGGGGCGCAAGCCCACGCGCACCGGGTCGTCGGTGTCAAGTTCCGCGTCGGCCAGGGCGGGGAGGAATTCCTGACAGCGGCGGAGCATGTCCCGCACCGGTGGGTAGTTGTCCGGGGTGAGGTCGGTGTTCCATGTGCCATCTTCGACAATTCCGCCCACCAGCAGCCGATCCTGGCCGCGGGGCACGATGAAGACCATGTCCTGCTGCGGGCTGGAGGGGTCGTTGGCCAGCGCGTGCGCGGTGGTGATCCGGGGCATGCTGGTGCCGTCGTTGCGCAGCCACAGCAGCGCTCCCCGGTGCGGCGAGAGGGTGGTGTCGCCGGCGAGTTCGCGCGCGCCGAGTCCGGAGCAGTTGACGATCACGTCCGCGTCGAACTCGGTGAGCAAAGCTGACTCGTGGTCGCGGAGGTCGCCGGTGATGCGGCGCGGGACGAGGCGGACACCGGTGGCCAGAGCCTGGTCCCGCAGCCAGGCGTTGTAGCGGTCGGTGTCGACCATCGGCGCGGTGTACTGGTAGGCATCCAGCACGCCGGCACGCGGGTTGATCCCGTGGCGGTCGATCAGCCCCGGATCGTGGGCGAATCCCGGCACGTGTGCGGCGACTTCGTGCATCTTGGCCAGTTCCAGTGGTTGCTCGTCGACTGGCCGGTGGAAGTAGGACACGGCCGGGCGCAGATGCACCCCGGTGTGTTCAGGGTGCGTGGCCAGGTGTTGGAACTGCCGGTAGGAGACCATGGCCCAGCTCTTGGATTGTTCGAGCAGGGTTTCGTCGTGATGCCGGCCGCAGACCGATGGGGGCCACTCCCACAACGCGCCGGCCACTGTGGAGACGATTCCCGGGCCGGAGTCGGCGGCGGCCACGGTGACCCGCCAGCCGTGCTGGCGCAGGGTGATCGCGGTGCTCAGCCCGATCACCCCGGCGCCGATCACTAGCGCGGCGGGTGTTTGTGCCTGCGTGCTCACGTCGTGCTCCTTCATCGCGATGAGTGGTGGAACCGTGCGAGCGAGGCACCCTCGCTCGCACGGGAGAGTCAGTCGTGGGCCGGTTGCGCGGGTTCCGGACGTTCCTTCGCGCTCTGCTGGGTGCGTCCGACGCTGCCGATGGCTTGGGACAGCAGGGAGGGGCGGGTGCCGATGGAGTTGATGAAGATCGAGGTGACCGAGGCGGCCATCGCGATCATCGCCCAGACTGGGTAGACGAGGCCGGTGGTGGCCAGGGGCACGCCGATGCCGTTGAAGGTGAACGCGATGGCCACGTTGGCGCGGGTGCGCCGGTAGGCACGGGCACTGATCTCGCGGGCGTCGAGGACGGTGCTGACCTCGTCGCGCAGCAGCACGATGTCGGCGGATTCCACGGCGATGTCGGTGCCGCCACCCGCGGCGATGCCCACGTCGGCCTGCATCAGCGCGGGTGCGTCGTTGATGCCGTCGCCGACCATGGCTACGCGGGTGCCGTCGGCCTGCAGCTCGCGCACGATCTCGGCCTTGCCCTCCGGCAGCACGCCGGCACGGACCTCGTCGATGCCGAGTTGGCCGGCGATGTGGGCGGCGGCGCGTTCGTTGTCGCCAGTCACGAGCACCGGTTCCATGCCTGCCTGGCGCATCCTGGTTACGGCCTCGGTGGCGTCGGGCCGTAGCTCGTCGCCCAGCGCGATCAACCCGATGGCAGCCCCGTCGCGGGCGATGAGGATGACGGTGTGTCCGGCCGTCTCCCACTGGTCGGTGGGGGCGGTGACCGTGCTGCTGTCGACCCCCTCATTGGTGAGCAGGCTCGGTTTCCCGGCCAGCACGGTGTGCCCGCCGACGGTGGCGCGGACCCCGGCACCGGTGACCGAGGTGAATTCCTCGACCTCGGGAACGGTCAACCCCTTGTCATGCGCGGCGTCGACGACAGCGCGGGCCAGTGGGTGTTCGGAGTGGCTTTCCGCGGCGGCGGCCACCGCCAGCACCGCGTCAGTGTCGCCATCGAGGGCATGAATGCCGCGCACGGTCGGTGTGCCCTTCGTGAGCGTGCCGGTCTTGTCCAGCACGATGCGGCGCACCAGCCGGAAGGTCTGGAACGCCTCACCGGTGCGCATCACGATGCCGCGGTCGGCGGCGTGCCCGGTGCCGCGCACGATCGCTAGCGGCGCGGCGATCCCGACCGCGCAGGGATAGCCCATCACCAGCACGGACAGCGCGGCGAACACCGCGCGGCGCACGTCCGGTTCCCCGGCCAGCACCCAGCTGCCGGTCAGCCAGGCGATCAGAGCGAGCGCCGAGATGCTCAGCACGGTGGGGGTGTAGACGCGCAGCACCCGGTCGACCAGGTGCAGGATGCCGGGTTTGAGGGCGCGGGCGTCTTCGACGTGGCGCACCACCTGGGCGAGGAATCCTTCGGCGCCGGTGGCGGTGACCTCGATGAGCAGGCTGCCGGTGCCGTTGATGGCCCCGCCGACGACCTCCTCGCCCGGTCCGCGTTCGGCCGGGACGGGTTCGCCGGTGACCAGGGAGAGATCGATCGCCGAATAGCCGGAGCGGATCGTGCCGTCCAGCGGGATGCGCTCGCCCGGGCGCACGCGCACGTGCTGGCCCACGGACACCTGCTCCACGGGCACCTCCGCCTCGCCCTCGGTGGTCACCAGGCGGGCCAGGTCGGGCTGCAGGTCCAACAGTTTCTTGATCGACTGGCTGGAGCGGGTCTTGACCAGCAACGACAACCATTCCGAAAAGATGTGGTAGTTGGCCACCAGCACCGAGACGGCGAAGAACGCCGCCGTGGGATAGCCGGGCAACACGTTGGTCAGCCCGATCAAACCCCCGGCGATGCCGGCGAACGCGCCGACCTCCAGCAGCACGTGTTGGTTGAGGATCCCGCGCCGGGCGGACTGATAGGCCATGCGCAGGATGTGCGGTGCCACGCCGACCACCACGCCGATCCCGATCGCCCCGGCGAGCCACCCGATCACCGGCGGCTCCAGCCACCCGGCGCCGCGGGCACCCAGCGCAGCCAGGCCGGGCGCCACGATCGCTGCCGCGCCACCCGTGGCCTTCGCGTGCCCGGCCGGGCGCAGCACGGCATACGAGACCGGCACCATCAGCGCGACCACGGTCAGTGGCACGAGCACTGACCAGATGCCGGTGACCTCGGCGATCAGCCCGATCGCGGTGAGGCTGGCGGCGACCGCGCCCAGCAGCCGCGTGCCTTCGCGGATGAGGTCGCGTTCCTCGTCTTCGAACGCGCGGAGCTTGCGCGGGTCGTACAGCTCGTAGCCGACATCGCGCAGCGTGCCTAGGATCGCCTCTGGGCTGGTGCGGTCGGCCTCGTAGTCGACCAGCACCTGTTCGTGGGTCAGGCTCACCGCCACCGTGCCCACGCCGTCCATCCGGCCCAGGGCCTTCTCGATGGTGCCGGTGCACAACGAGCAGTGCAGCCCCGCGATCTTCGCGCGGATCCGCTCGTGCCCAGGGTGCGGGCTCGGTTCCGGCGCCCACAGCTCGCTGCGTTCCTCGGTGGTCGTGCTCATGACGACACCTCTTCTCCCACGACCTGGAACCCGGCGGCCTCGATCCGCTCGGTCAAGTCGGCCACCATGGCCCGGTCGGCCAACTCCGGACCGATCTGGATCTCGACGCGTCCACTGACGTGGTCGGCCTGGACATCTCGTACGCCCTCGACCCGGCGCAGCACGGTGCCGATCCGCTGGGCACACCCGCCGCAATGCATGCCGGATACCTGCATGACGATCGATTCCATCGCCTGCTCCTCACTAGGTCCGAGCTGCCGTTTTCTTGCTCACCGACACGCTAGAACCTTGCCGCTGGGGTAAGGTCAAGGGAGAAATCTCGACGCGTTGGGAGACTGTCGTGGACATGACGGTGGGAACTGCGGCTCGGGCCGCAGGCGTGAGCGCGAAAGCCGTACGGCTGTGGGAATCCAAGGGACTGTTGCCGCCGGCCGAGCGCACCGAGGCCGGCTATCGCCTGTTCACCGAGGACGATCTCGGCGTGTTGCGGTTCATCCGGCAGGCCAAGGCGCTCGGGCTGCAGTTGACCGAGATCAAAGACATCCTCGACCTGCAACGCGAAGGATCCGTGCCGTGCGCGCGGGTCACCGAACTCCTCGATGCCCGGATCACCGAGATCGACCGGACTGTGGCCGACCTGCGCCAGCTCCGCCGTTCCCTGGCTACCGTGCGCCGCTCCGCCCGCGACAGCCAGCGCCGCGGCGAGCACGCCGTGGTCTGCCGCCTCATCGAAAACCACACCGACAGCGAGGACCAGCAGGGCGCAGCCGGCGAGAAGACGCCGGACGCTGATTGAGCCCGGGCAATGATCGCGCCACCGCCTGCCGCCCGGTCATCACCGGTCACATGACGGGTGACGCCCTTATTAGGTCCATGCGGACGCAGCCGGACCATCGCGGCCCCGGCCGGAGAAGCGCTTATGCCGTCGGTGCGGGGGTGAGCGCTTGGCGTGTGATGATGTCGCGCAGGGTGGAGAACATCATGGACCACTTGCCGCGCATGGAATTGGCGAAGACCGCCGTAACGCTGACGATCATGACAGCCATGGCCCAAATGGGTTCGACCAGCCCGGTGGCGGCCAGGGGAACGCCGATGCCGTTGAACAGGAACGCCAGGGTCACGTTCTGCACGGTCCGCCGGTAGCCGCGCTGGCCGATGGTGCGGGCGGTGAGCACGGCATCGAGCCGGTTGCCGACGATGATGACGTCGCCGGATTCGATGGCGATGTCGGTGCCGCTGCCCATGGCAATGCCCACGTCGGCCTGGGTGAGCGCGGGCGCGTCGTTGACGCCGTCACCGACCATGGCCACCCGGCCGTGCTGCTGCAGCTCGCGCACGATCTCGGTCTTGTCCTGCGGCAGGACCTCGGCGCGGACTTCGTCGATGCCGAGCTTCTCGGCGACGACCACCGCGGCGCGGTGGTTGTCCCCGGTGACCATCACCGGGGTGATGCCCCGGCGCCGCAGCTGCTCCAGCGCCGCAGGGGCGTCGGCGCGGATTTCGTCGCCCAGCGCGATTACCCCCTGGACCTCCTCGTCACGGGCGACGGCCACCACGGTGCGCCCGGCCGCTTCGAGCTCTTCGGCGCGCTCGGCAAACCGACCCAGCCCGCCGGCGCGGTCCGCGACGAACGACGGCCTGCCCACGAGCACGGCAGCCCCATCGATGGTCGCCCGGATTCCGTGGCCGCGGATGGCCTCGAACTCCTCGGCAGAGGCCAGCGCCAGCCCGCGTTCGCGGGCCGCGGCGCTGATCGCCGCCCCGAGCGGGTGCTCGGAGGGGGCCTCCGCGGCTGCGGCCAGCGCCAGCAGCTCATCCCGATCGCCGCTGGTGTCCAGCTCGCGCACGGTGAACACCCCCTCGGTTAGCGTGCCGGTCTTGTCGAACACGACCCGGCGGACCTGCCCGAAAGTCTGGAACGCGTCCCCGGTGCGCAACACGATGCCCTGCTCGGCCGCATCGCCCGCACCGCGCACCAGCCCCAGGGGTGCGGCCATGCCCATCGCACACGGATAGGCCATGATCAACACGCCGAGCGTGGCGAACAGGATCCGGTTCAGCTCAGGCGTCTCGCCGAGCACGAGCGGACCCAGCGCCCAGAACAGCCCCGCTGCTCCGGCCAGCACCAGCACCGTCGGAATGTAGACCTTCAGCACGCGCCCGACCAGGTCCACCACCGCGGGCTTGAGCGCGCGGGCCTCCTCGATGTTGTGCACGATCTGCCGCAGGAAGGTGTCCTCACCGACGTGGGTGATCTCCACCAGCAGAGTTCCGGAGTCGTTGATCGCCCCACCGATGACCTCACCACCCTCGCGTTTTTGCACCGGCACCGACTCGCCGGTCACCAGTGATTCGTCCACCGCCGAGTGCCCGGAGAACACGCGCCCGTCGATGGGGATCCGCTCGCCCGGCCGCACCCGCACGACATCACCCACCGACAGGGCCTGGATCGGTACATCCCCTTCGAGTCCGTCGCGCACCAGCCGGGCCGTGTCCGGCTGCAACGCCATCAGCTTTTTCACCGAGTGCGAGCTCTGCGTGCGCACCAGCAGCGACAGCCACATCGAGAACACGTGATACGTCGCCACCAGCACCGTCACGGCGAAGTAGCCACCGGTGGGGTAGTCCTCCAGCGGAAGCGCCAGGCCGAGCAGCCCACCGACCAGCCCGCCGAGGATGGAGGCGCGCACCACGGGGCGGTTGGTCAGCAACCCGCGCCGCCGCGAGTGCAGCGTGTCCGAGAACAATTCCGGGGCCACCACCAGCGAAACCACCGCGAGCGCCCCCAGCGGCCAGCCCACCCAGCCACCGACCACGCCGGTCAGTTCCAGCAGCATCAGCGGAACCGTCACCACGCTCAGCGCGGCCAGGATCAGCAATCGGCGTCCCTCGCTGACGACCTTGGCCGCATCCTCGTCCGACTCCTGCCCGCCGCGCGAGGCCGCCGAGTCCCCGACGGCGAACCCGAGCTCGCCCACCGCAGCCTGCAGCTGCTCGGGGCCAGTGCGTTCCGGGTCGTAGTCGACCAGCAACTGCTCATCCGGCAGGTTCACCGAAACCTGCTCCACCCCTGGCAGCTCGGCCAGCCTCCGCTCGATGATCCCGGTACACAGCGAACACTGCATACCGCTGACTGGCATCGTCAGCCGTGCGCGTCCCTCGGCAACCGTCTCCGAAGCGGGAGTGGGCATCACTGACTCCTCAACCATGCACGAACCGGTCACCCGGTGTTCTCCACGCACGCTAGAACCCTGCCCCAGGGGAAAGGTCAAACGCGTCAATCACACCCGAGACGGCGAACGGACTATGCGGGACGGGACGTCCCGAACGTCGCGATTGTCACCGGTCCCAGCAAGACAGCCGTGCAGCTCGACTCTCGACCTGCACGGGGAAGCCCTTGGAACCTTGGCGCCGCAACACCCTTCAGCTTCCCAGCTACCCGCCACGCGCATTTCCGAAAGAATCGGGTGGCTCCGACCTGCGGTTCTGCGCTGTCACTTGTCAGCGTTCTGCGCAGTGCAGCGCGCATCTGTTGGGCTGGGCTGCCACCCCAATGGCAACCCACCGAAATGAGGCTCTCCTCGGCATCGCACACCGAGGGGCTGGGCCGTGAGTCTTGTCCCTCGGTGTGCGACGCGTCATCTCAGGCGGAGACCGAGGCCATCGCCCGGCACTGCTGAGCACAGCGGCGGCAGGCTGCGGCACATTCGCGGCAGTAATCCAGGTCGTACTTGTCGCACTCGGCCGCACACGCCTCGCAGACCTCAGCGCAGAGCTGACAGAGCTGGGCAACCCAGCGTGAGTCCCGGGCGAGCAGCGTCACGCAGGCAGCGCAGATCGCCGCACAGTCCAGACACAACCGGGCACACTCGGCCATGTCCGGGTTGTTGGCGCAACAGTTGTAATTGCACGTCTCGCATGCCTGCTGGCACTCCGCGCACGCATCCAAGCACGCCTTGTTCGCCTCACCCACGGTCGCGACAGCCATGACGAACCCTCCTTCGATAGCTATGTCTTCTGGCATTGCGCGTCCACAGCGACCCGCACACAGGTCAGGTGCGCCGCCGTCGACCGCCTCGCGAACGTAAAGGCTTGTCCCGGAGACAAGGTCAACGTCGTACCCAGCAATGGAGTGGCTAAACCACCCATCCGAGTAAGCCCCGCCCGGGCGGGGCCAGCCACTAACCTCACCCACCGGCGGACGGCCCCCGGCGGATCAGCGTGACTTCGCTGAAGAGCGCGTCATCCCGCGAGTCACGCTGGTGTCAGCGGGGCATCCGCGTTGGTTCGAGGTCGAGTTGTTCCAGGGCGGCTCGGTAAGCCTCGTTGTAGGTGGGGAATTGTGGGATGCCGTCGAGGAGAGTTTCGAGGGGGATGCGAGCACGGATGGCCAACGCGGCCGTGTGGATCCATTCGCTGGCCAGCGGGGCTACGACCCAGGCGCCGATCAGAATTCGACGGGCGCGGTCGACGAGGAGTCCGAGGGTGCCCTGCGGGCTGGTGTCGTAGGTCCAGGGGCGCGCCAGCGCGCCTGGAAGGTCGAGTTCGGTGCTGACGGCATCGATGCCGCGTTCGGTGGCTTGGGCGTGGGTGAGGCCAACCGCGGCGATCTCGGGGTGTGCGAACACGACACGGGGGATTGCGGTGTATTCGGCAGTGCGTGGTCGACCGAGAATCGTGTCGGTCGCGACGCGCGCCTGGTATTGCGCGACATGCGTGAACAAGGCGACGGCGGTGGCATCGCCCAGCGCCCACAGGCCCGGTGCCGCTCGACAGTGCTCGTCGACGGGCAGCGCACCGCTGGCGTCGGGGTGGATGCCCGATTGTTCCAGCCCGAGATCGTCGGTACGGGGCCGGCGCCCGGCACCGAGGACGGTCACGTCGGTGCGTACCGTGGTGCCGTCGTCCAGTTCGACGACGGTGTCCGCCCCGTCACGACGGGCAGCACGGGCCTCACTGCCGAGTCGCACGTCGATCCCGTCTTGGGACAGGAGCTCTGCGGTGAGCTCCCCGACGCGTGGGTCTTCGCGGTCGAGGAGGCGAGGACCGCGTTGCACCAGGGTGACCTGGCTACCCATGCGGGCCAGGAACTGGCCGAGCTCCACTCCGACGGCACTACCGCCGATGAGCACGGCGCGCTGGGGAATGTCGGTCAACGTGGTGGCTTCGCGGTTGGTCCACACCGGCACCTGATCCAACCCGTCGATCGGGGGCCGGACGGGCTCGGAGCCGGTGGCCACCACCACATGCTCCGTGCTCAGTTCTTCGCCGCCGACCTGCACGCGCCACGGATCGCGCCCGGTCACGCGTGCCGTTCCCTTGAGTACGGTGGCGCCGCGCTGTCGGTATGATTCGACTTGTTTGCTGTCATCGAGGTGGCGGATCATGCCATCCCGATAGTCGCGCAGGGCTGGCCAGTCGAGTGCAGGTTCGGCCAGCCCCGCAACCTGAGTGGCCTCGGCACGAGCCTCCGGTGGGCGCAGCAAGGTCTTCGACGGGATGCAGGCCCAGTAGCCACACTCCCCGCCTATGAGCTCCCGCTCCACGACGGCCACCCGCAAACCGCCTGCGATCAGGCGGGAGGTGGCGACCTCGCCGCCGGGGCCGGCGCCGATCACGATCGCGTCGAAGTCACTGGTCACGATGCTGCTCCTGTTCTCCTACGGTGCTTGTCACCGACGGTGGCGCCTGAGTGTGTCCAGCCGCTCTCGGTGATTGCGGCGTGGGCTGCGCCGAAGGTGAGCTGGGCGAGGATGCTGCGGAGGTGGCTGCTGGCGGGGTAGGCATGATTGGGAGTGCTGAAGCTCAACGCAGGTAAGGGCTGCGTCGACGATGGCCGACATGGCGACTCTGTTCCCCAAGGCGGTGGCGCAGACGGTGGTGTTGCCAGGGAGTCAGGTACTGCCACTTGCTCAGCAAGATCTTGGAACCTGGTCGTCGGCATGGATACGTACCTCTTCGGGCATTACTGGATGTCCGCAGTCGGAGTGCCCCCCAGGAGCTTCGGGCAATCCTGTGTCGGCACGCGGCGGATTGCCCTTGCAGCGTGGGTCAGCAGCCCTCGGTGTCGGCTTGCTGGCACGACGTGGCAGTGAGACCTCGTGCGAGGTCGTATGCCTCGGTGACGGGCAGCACGGAGGCGTCGGGATCGTCGTCCAGCCATGGTTGTGCTGCCTGTTGGCTGGTGAAGAAGTGCACGTGGTTGCAGAAGTCGGCGCGGACGGAGGTCAGGTCCTCGGGGGTGACCAGAGAGACAACGGCGGTAGGTGGGTCGACGTCGGTCACCCCGGTGTCGTCGATGGCGAGGTGAATCGGGATACCCGTGACCTGGCACGGCGAGGTGACGCGGGCGGGTCGGCCGAGCAGCCGGGGATAGACCAGGGTGTCCATGGCGCACCAGGTGTAGAGCACTCGCCCGTCGATCTCGAAGCGGTGCGGGGTCGGCCGTAGAGTGAGTCCTGCGCCGACGATCCGGCCCGCCTCGTCGTATTCGATGTCCGGCGTGCTCGCCAGAGCGCGGCGAACCTCCCGCACCGGTTGGCCGTGGGCGGCGGCCAGATCCTCGATGGTTACCGGTTCGCCGCAGGCGAGCAGGCGCAGCAGCGTGAGCCCGCGCCATCCTTCGCTCGCGCTGGTTTCGGGCCGGAAGACAGAGTCCAGTGTGGACGCAATCTGGTCGCGTTCGGTGGCCACGATCATGGCCCTTTCTGTTTTGTGCGTTGGGGTTATGCGGCGCAGCAGGAAAGTTTGGCCACGTCGCGGGTGAAGGTTTGCGCGGCGAGCTTGAGGGATTCGGCCATGGTCAAATACGGGCACCACAGCTCGCCCATCTCGTAGACACTCATCTGGTTGTGCAGCGCGTAGACGGCGGTGGCGATCACCTCGCCGGCACCGTCGGCCAGCACATGCGCGCCGAGCAGGCGCCCGGTGCCGCGTTCGGCGACCAGCTTGACCAGGCCGCGGGTGTCGCGATTGACCAGCGCGCGGGGCACGTGTTCCAGCGGCAGCACGCGGCATTCGCAGTCCCAGCCCTGCGCCTGGGCTTCGGCATCGGTGAGACCGGCGGCGGCGACCTGGGGGCGGGTGAAGGTCACCCGCGGCAGGTGGTGGTAATCCAGCGTCCGCCCGGCCTGGTGGAAGGCGTTGTCGACCACGACCGCACCGTGCGCACCGGCGACGTAGACGAACTGCGGGTGCCCCGTCACATCCCCAGCGGCCCAGATCCGCGGGTTGTCGGTGCGCAGCTGCTCGTCGGTGACGATCTGGCCGCGCTCACCGAGGCTCACCCCGACACGGTCGAGACCGAGCCCGTCGGTGACGGGCTTGCGGCCGGTGGCCATCAGCAGCTCGTCGGCCCGCAGCCAGTGGGTGTGTCCGTCCGCGTCGCGTAGCTCGGCGACCACCTGCCCGTCCTCGCGGCTCACGCGGGCGAGGACCGTGCCGGTGCGCACGCCGATGTCCTCGCCGGTGAAGACCTCGGCGAGCGCGCCAGAGATCGCCGGTTCCTCGGCCGGGGCCAGGCGATCCAGCATCTCCACGACCTCGACGCGCGTGCCCAGGTGGGAGAACAGCTGAGCTTGTTCCAGCCCGACGTAGTTGCCGCCGACCACCAGCATCGACTCGGGCAGGGCTTTGAGTTCCATGGCCGCGGTGGAGGTCAGGTAATCGACCTCGTCGAGCCCGTCCACCGGCGGGGTCCACGGCGCCGATCCCGTGGCGACGAGGTAGTGCTCGGCCTCAATCCGACGCGTGCCGCCCTCGGCGAGGACGACCTCCAGCGCAGGACCGTCGACGAACCGAGCTTGGCCGGCGAGGATCTCCCAGCCGTACTCGGCGGCCAAACCGGTGTACTTGTCCTGCTGCATCCCGGCCACCAAGTCGGCTTTGCCCTTGATCAGCTCGGCGACGGCGACCTCGTCGGCACTGGCCCGAACACCGGGGAAGCGGTCGGCCGAGAGCGCGACGTGCCGGGCCTCGGCGGCGGCCAGCAACGCCTTCGACGGCACGCACCCGGTGTTCACGCACGTGCCGCCGACGGTGCCGCGCTCAACCATCACCACCGATCGGGCTTCGCGCCGTGCGGCGATCGCTGCGGCGAAGGCGGCACCCCCGGACCCGATGATCGCCAGATCGAACACCATCCCGGTCACCCCTTTCGTGGCGAGCGGACCCCGCCCGCCTGGTCGTATTCGTATTTCCGGATGTATTCTGGCATCATAGTATCCGCCTTGGCGAATATGTACAGGATGGTTGGGAGGAACCCCCGCATGAGTGAGGCTGCGGACAGTGCCCGGTCTGGCGGGTTGCTCGGTGATGGCGGCGAGGTGGGCACGGTGGCGAAGTTCTTCCGCGCGCTGGGCGATCCGAGCCGGCTGCGGTTGCTGGAGTTCCTGCTCGACCGCGAGCGCAGCGTCAGCGACTGCGTGTCCCACATCGGGCTCTCGCAGGGCCGGACCTCCACGCATCTGACGTGTTTGGCCGACTGCGGCTACGTCCATGCCCGCCGCGAGGGCCGCTGGTGCTACTACCGGGTGGCCGACCCGCGGGTGGCCGAGTTGGTGATGCTGGCCCGCGCGCTGGCGGCCGACAACTGCGCGGCGCTGGCAGCTTGCGAGCGCATCGACGCCACCTCCACCGCCAAGGCGCAAACTTCGACCAGGGGCGCGTAATGGCCACCACGGACAAGCGCGGCGTGCTCGCGACGATCGGCCTTGGCGTACTGCTGGTGTTGTGCTGCGCCGTCCCTGCTCTGATCGCCGCGGGGGCGCTCGGCGTGCTCGGCGCGTGGCTGCGGAACCCCTGGGTGATCGGCGCAGCCCTCGGCGCCGCGCTCGTCGTGGCCTGGCAGGTCTGGGCCCGGCACCGCGGGCGGTACAGCACTGGTGGCGGCTCAGGTCTGCCCGGGAATCACGATGATGACCGACCATCCGCGCCGTAATCCGCCCGTTCTTGCCCGTCCGCGTTCTGATCAGGAGTGGTGATGTCCTCGCCGTCCCACGCGACCCCCGCACGTTCCCGCTCCGTCAGCACTAGCACCGCGCTGGCTCGTCTGGCCCGTGATCGCCCCTCGCGTGTGCTGTTGGTGGTCTTGGCTGTCATCGGCTTCGCCGTTTACGCCACGGTGCTGCCCTCCGAAGAAGCCAGCGGGCGCCTGAGTCTGTCCAACTGGACATATCTGACCGGGCTGCAGTGGAGCTTTAGCATTGTGCTTGCCCTGGGGCTGGCCACCGTGCTCACTGTGCAGGTCTATGCCGCGCGCCAAGCCCTCGCCGCTCGCCGCAGTGCCAGCGGCCGGGCTGCCCTCGGGGGATTTGGCTTCTTGGCCAGCCTCGTGCCCAGCCTGTGCTGCAGCCCCGTCCTGTCCACGGTCCTCGCGCTGTTCGGTGTCGGTGCCGGCGGTGCCACCGCCACGATGAAGACCATCGCCCCGTACGCGACCGTGATCCTCATGGGCACGGTCGTACTCTTCGTTCTCCTGGTGTGGTGGAGTATCCGACGTCTCGCGTGCCACACCGCCGTGGCGCGGGAGGATGGAGAGTGCTGTGGCCGAGAGCACTCCGCCAGCCACTAAGACTCACCCGTGGTCGCCGTTGCCTAGGCTGCGAGGTGGCCACGGACGGGACCGGAGCCGGATCACTGTGGGGTCGGGCTGACCGCTTCCAGAAGGGCGCGAGCGATCTCGCGCAGGTGATCGTAGGCGTCCCGGACGCCGAAGACGTGGACGCCAGGATGGTCGGCGACCCAAGTACTGGCGGCCTCGGCGGAGGCGAACAGCGGCCCCTGGGTACAGATGGTCGCGTCGATTTCCTCGGAGGGCATGGCGGCGATTTCCTCGAACGCGGGCAGGGCCGGATAGCCCACGACTGCCTCCGCCGGGTCGAGGCTAGCCACACCGTCCGGGGTGAGGTCCACCCGGATCGGGGCACCCGTGGCGGGACAGGTCTCCTCGATGGTGAGAGGTTCGTCGAGCACGGCCGCCCACAGCAGCACGTCGGGGGCGCATCCGCTGACCGGGAAGCTGCGCTGGCCGATACGCAGCCGGCGCCGCAGCATGCCGGTGTGCTGCGACAGATCCAGGGTGATCTGACCGTCGTTCAGCCGTACCCAATGCCCACCAGGTCCCTGTTGCGCCAGGGTCGCGGTTTCCTCTGCCGGGCGGCCTACCTCTTGGGCCAGACGTTCAATCGGCACGGGGTGTTCTCCGAGATTGGTCAGGCGGGCCAGGTGCAGGCCGACACTGATATGTCCGCGGGCGGCGAACCTCGTGAGCAGCGTGCGCGCCGTGGCCCAGAAGTCCTCGGCGCTGCGGTCATTGGCGTCCATGACGTTTCTCCGTCTCGTGTGGTGGGTGCTCAAGCTGCGGCGGGTGGGTGGCTGATGCTGATCGGCAGCGCCTCCAGCGACCGGAACACATCCGGGCGGTAGCGGGGTGGATCGGCGTCCAGGCGCGGATTGTCCAGACGTTGGGTCAGGACCACGAACGTGATCTCGGCCTGCATCCGGGCCAGCGGCCCGCCGAGACAGGCGTGCATGCCGCTGCCGAAGGCCAGATTCCGGTTGTCGCTGCGGTGGATGTCGAAGGTGTCCGGATCGGCGAAGCGGGCCGGGTCGCGGTTGGCGGCAGCGATCCAGACCAACACGTGCTGGCCACGGCCGATGCGGTAGCCACCGAGGTCGAGGTCGGCTAGGGCGACGCGCCGGGTGAACTGGAACGGAGCGTCGTAGCGCAGTACCTCGTCGACGGCGCTCGCTGCCAGGGCCGGGTTCTCGCGCAGCGCGGCCCACTGATCGGGATGGCGCAGGAGGGCCAGCGTGCCGTGGCCGAGCAGGTTGACGGCGTTCTCGTAGCCAGCGACGAACAGCAGCCGCAGCGTGGCGTTGATCTCCTCGATCGACAGCTGCCCACCGTCGGCCTCGGCCGCCAGCAGCGCGGACACCAGATCATTGCCGGGGTTCTCGCGGCGATGGTCGATCAGCCAGGCGAAGTAGTCCCGCAACTGCTGCTGGATGCGGTCGGCCTCGACCTGCCGGGCACCCTCGCCGGCCTGGTCCAGCTCGGCGGCGGCTTTGAGGCTGCCGGACTCGAACGAGCAGCACAGCTGGGTGCGCGGCCATGAGGCGACGAACGCACGGTCGGTTTCGGGAATGCCGATCAGCTCGCAGATCACTGCGATCGGCAACGGGTAGGCCAGCTCGTCCACGAAATCGAGTCGCCCGCGCCGGGTTGCTTCGTCGAGTACGTCGGTGACGAAGTGCTGGATGAATCCGCGCAGGGCGTCGACGCGGCGCGGGGTGAAGCCCTTGGCGACCAGTTTGCGCAGCCGGGTGTGCTCCGGCGGATCGCGGTGCAGGAACGACTGATCGTCCAGTTGCGCCAGATACGGCGCCGAGAGCGCGCCTTGCGCCTGCTGGGCCTGGTGTGCCGCCGAGTTGCGGTCGTCGGTGGACATCTGCGGGTTGTGCAGCACCGTGGCCACGTCATCGTAGCGGAAGACCCACACGGCGCCGGAAATGTCCGCGACCGGGTAGTCGCGTCGCAGTGTCCGGTAGAGCGGGTAGGGATCCGCTGTGCTCGCGATCTCGCCACCGGTCAGTACGTGGTGCAGTTCCGGGTCGATGTCGGCCAGGGCTGGAGGGGCCTGGGCAGTAGTGAACGTCGGCATCATCGCCTCCAACGTGGGATTATGGTGTAATCCAGAATAAGCTTACGGTGTATCACGTCAAGGGCTACGATGTAAGCTATGACTGTGGCGATGGCGAACAGTGAACAGACCCGCGCACCCCTAACCCGCGACCATGTGCTGTCGAGCGCGGTGCGCTACGTCGACGAGCACGGCCTCGATGCGCTGAGCATGCACAAGCTCGGCGCGGAACTCGGCGTGAAGGCCATGTCGCTGTACAAGCACGTGGCCAGCAAGGACGATCTGCTCGACGGGATCGTCGAGCAGCTGTGGGCGGAGATCCCCATTGAGCCGGCCAGCGCCGACTGGCGGAAGGCCATCAAACGGCTCGCGGCAGCCCTGCGGAACCTCGTCCATCAGCATCCCCGCTCGGCCTCGCTGCTGACTAGCCGGCAAACCATCCACGAGCGCCCGCTGGAAATCTCCAGCGCCCTGCTGACCGTGATGCGCAATAGCGGCGTCCCGGAACAATGTGCGGTGGCCTTGCTGCGCACGATCTTCCCGTACGCCATTGGCTATGCCCTTGCCGAACTGGCCTACCCGGACTCCGCGGACGGCGACGACGCGGTGAGCCGCATTCGCCGTATCACCAACATGCTGTCCCCGGATGCCTCCGACGACCTGGTCCGCACCGCGCTGCTGGTCTGCGGCGACTGCGACATGAATGCCCAGTTCGACATCGGCCTGGACCTGATGATCCGCGGCCTCGACGCTTATCTCGACACCGCGACGCAAGCTGGCGTGGCCAGCGCACGGTGACCCTAGGCTGTTGGCCTGGCAGCAGGTGCGACGTGCTGCCCGGCTCGCTCGATTGCCGGTACAGACCGAGCCTGGTTGTCAGCATTGTCCGACGTGGCGCGTTAGCGAGCAGGCTTCGCGGGGCGACTGCGGGGTGTCGGCGGTGCGGGTGCCGGCCGGGACCTGAGTCGAGGGAGATGTCCGGATGCGACGTCCAGTCGGTGCGCCTGCTCGCAGACGGCGCAGGTGCACACGTCTGCCGCCCGATCCGAAACAAGGGGAATCAGCAGCCGCTACTTATGGCCGGGTCGGGTCGCCCGGCAGGACGGTGGCCAGTGCCGTGAGTCGCCGAGCGACCTCGACGAGGTCCTGCCCGACGACGTCTGCGGGGAGGAACACGTCGGCGTAGTGGCCTTCCAGCCGACTGGCCCAGCCGGTGGTCAGTCCGGCGCGTTTCGCGCCGTGGCAGTCAAAAGCGTGCACGGCAACCAAGGCGACCTCGGAAGCGGCATGGCCGATCTCATTCAGCGCATGCTCGTAGACCCGCATTGGCGGTTTCCAGCTGTGGATATCGGCCACGCTCAGGACCTGATCAACGTAGTCGGCGAGCTTGTTGCGGTGCAGGAACTGGGTGGTGGTCTCGGCGGTGCCGTTGCTCAGGCACGCCACGGAAATCCCCGCGTCGGCCAGGATCTGCATGGCGGGTTCGACGTCGGGGTGGGCAGGCAGGTCACCGAAGCCAGTCAGCACATGGGCGATGGCCTCATCGTCGAGTTCACCGCGGGCCAGCGTCTGCAGGGCCGCTGCGGCCACGTTCGGGAACGGTTCGTAGTCGCCGGCCAGGGTCAACGCCATGCCATCGCGCAGCAGCCGGTCGAACCACCGCTCCAGCAGCTGCGGGGCCAGGCCCACCTCGGTGAATCGGGGCCGGAGAGGCTCCAGGGACATCAGCGTCTCCACGACGTCGAACGCCACTGTTCGAGGCCGGGTGGGCATGGGGATCTGCCTCCTGTGGTCGTGGCTGCTTGCCCGATGAGGACCGGGGGTGGGGTGGGCGTTCGTGCCACCCCACCCCCGGTGGGTCAGGCGTTCCAGGTGTGCGGCTGGAACGCGTCGTCGACCGGAGTGTTGGCGAAGTGGTTGGTGTAGTTCGACAGCGTCTTCATCGCCACGCCCAACACGATGTCCAGGATCTGGCGTTGGCTGTACCCGGCGGCAAGGAATGCCTGCGTCTCGTCCTCGGGCACGAAGCCTTGATGGGCGACCACGGCCTGGGTAAAGCGCCGCACGGCCTCCAGCGACTCGTCCGGGATGGGCTTGTCGTTGCGCAGGGCGTCGATGGTGTCGGTATTCACCCCGGCTTGCTGGGCCATCGCTGAGTGCACTGCCATGCAGTAGTGGCAGGAGTTCTGTCGGCTGGCTGCCAGCCACACGACATGTTTGGCCTGTGTGGATAGTGATGTGTTCTGGAACTGGTCGCTGAGCGCCTGGTAGGCGTTGAACGCCTGCGGCGACTCGGCGAACACGCCGTATAGATTCGGCACAAACCCGAAGCTCTGCTTGGCGTGCTCCAGCGAGGGGGCCACGTCGTGTGGGGCGGTGTGCTCGTCGTGGATGCGGAATTCCACCATGGACTCGATCCTTTCGTGCGTGGTGTGCTGGTGCTTCGTTGGCGGGAACCGGTGTGCTGGAATCAGCCAGGGGACATCTCCGGGCCGGGCGTGGCATGGCTGCCCGGGCGGCGCAGTGCGCCCAAGGCGGCCTCGACGGCCCACCGCAAGCTGGACGGCTCGGCGCCCGCGCGCGAACGCAGGTTGACCCCTTGTGCCAACAGCGCCAGGTGTTCGGCACTGGCACCGATCACCACGTCCTCGTGGAGCTGACCAGCCTGCTCGGCCGCGCGCAGCGCCGTGGCCAGGGCTGCGACGAGGTGCTGGTGATGCTCGTCCAGCACCGTGCGGACATCGGGGTCGGCTCCTTCGGCGGCGATTTGCAGATTGGTGGCCAGGCAGCCCCAGCGGGCGTGCGGCCCCGAGCAGCGCGCTGTGATCAGCTGATCGAAGAACGCCGCGATGGCCGGCAACCCCCGCCCGTCGGTCTCCAATTCTCGGAACGCCGGGTCCGCGTGGTCGGCCAAGTATCGCCGCAGGGCATTCAGGCAGAGCGCGCTCTTGCTGCCGAATGTCGCGTACAAGCTGGAGCGGCTCAGGCCGGTGGCGGAGACGATGTCCTGCATCCCGGTGTGTGACCAGCCGCGCCGCCACAGCAGCGGCACCACCTGGGCCACCGCCACATCAGGATCGAAGTGTCTAACGTCCGGCACCACACCTCCAACTTGGAACGACCATTCCAAGTTAGGTGGTTGGCAGACCACTCCGCAACAGGGCTGTGGAATGTCAGACGGCGACCACCGAGTTGCGTTCACCACGCGCCTTGGTCTCAGCATGCCTCCCCGGTGTCGGCGAGGACGACGATGGCGGCTTTAGGCATGCCTTTCCCGCCTCGGCGCTCGGGCGGGCGAGCGCGTCTTCCCGCCGCTTACTGACCGTGCCCCCATCCGACCCCGCCCTCGCGCTGGAGCCGACGAAAATGTCAGCGCGATGACATGATGGGCCTATGACGTTCTCCCGCGTGTCGTCTGCGGCGTTGGACCGTGCCGTGCGTCTGCTGGGTCCCGGTGGTGCTACGGAGATGGCTATCCGGCAGGCCGCGTGGGTGGCACGGTGCGTCGGGCGCGGGGAGTCCTCGCCGTTGAGTCCGGATGATCTCACCGCGCTGGCGGCATTCCTGCGCACCCGCGCGCTCGCTCGGGGCGAGCTGCTGTTCCCGGCCGGTTCGGCACCGCCGGGGGTGTGGATCATCCAGCACGGGCGGGTCGAGCTGTCGGTGGGCGCGGGCAGGCGGCGTTCGGTGGTGCACGTGTTGCAACCCGGCGACGTCGACGGCGACATCCAGCATCTGCTGGACATGCCCCTGCCCTACACCGCCCACGCGCTGGACGAAGCCACCGTGCTGTTCTTGGCTGCGCCCGACTTCGAACAGCTGCTCGGGCAACGCCTGACGATCACGCGACGGTGGCTGTCCAGTGTGGCCGAGCGCTTGGCGGCCAGCCAGCACCGGGTGATCGGCCTGCTGGGCCGGTCGCTGACCGAGCAGGTGGCCCAGCTCTTGCTCGACGAAGCCGTTGTGGACCAGGTTCTGCTGCCGCAGCGCACGCTGGCGGCCATGGTCGGGGTGCAGCGGCCCTCGCTGAACAAGGTGCTCAAGGAGTTCGAGCGGCAGGGCTTGATCGCTGTGCGCTACGCCGCCATCGAGCTGATCGACCGTGACGGGTTGTACCGGCTTCTCGAAGCCAACCCCGCTTAACACAGGAGGGTTGGTGCCGGGCAGATCGGCGTAGAGCGACCTGGTCACGGGTTGCGGTGGCGTTCGCACGGCTTTCCAACGAGCAGGCGTTCGTGTCCGGCTGCTGACAGTTGGTCCTTCCGGGCCCATCGCGGGATCGTGCTCAACCCCGGTACTGAACCGGCGATCCCACCGATCGAGGACTGACCGGCACACCGTTCTGGACCAACCGAGACGCCGTACGGGCCCGCGAGGTCCCACGCTCCCTGATAGTGCTCGGCGCGGGCCCGGTCGGCATGGAATTCGCCCAGGTGTTCACCCGCTTCGGCAGCGACACCGCTCTGATCGAAACCGCACCGCGATCGAACCGGCCTTGGAGGATCTCAGCGCTAGGACACGCCGGGGTAGTTCCAGCCGCCGTACCCACGGTGGCATGGCAGGGACAAGCAAGAGCGAAGCACATCGTGGGATCAACGGGACGCCCGTGCGGTGATCTCGTCGACGGCGGCCGCGAGCTGGTCGGGGTGGTCTTCGGGCGTGAAGTGGCGACCAGTGTCGATGCGCCGAAGGTCGGTCCCTAAGTCACTGGCCAAACGGGCGCCGTAGTGCTCCTTCTGGAACCGGTCGGCGGTGCCCCAGACCACCCGAGCGGGCACATCCAGCTGAGGCAGTTGGTCGGTGACCGCGAGTGTGTCGCGCGAGTTGAGCGCGTTGACCTGCCGGACCAGGGAACGGGCCGCACCGTGGGTGGCGTAGTGCCGCCAGTGCACACCGATCGACTCGCTGGCGCGGGCGGTGTTGTCGTGGCCACGCCGCAGGAGGGAGACGAACAGGGGTATATGGCGCTGTCGGGCAGGCACCGCAGGACCGGTGCGGCGCGCTGCATCGCCTGAACGCTGGGGATGGGCCAGGAGTCGTAGCAGATCGCGTTCGTGAGCACGAGACCGGCAACCCGATGGTGGTGACGGGCGGCCAGGATCTGGATGACTCCGCCGCCGAGGTCGTGTCCCGCGAACACGGCTCGGTCGATGCTGAGGTGGTCCAGCCACGCCACGAGGTAGTCGGCTTGGCGAGCCACTGAGAGGTCCCGATCGGTTCCTGCCGGAATGCTGGCGCCGTAGCCAGGCATTTCCCAGGCCAGGCACCGTGCGCTGTCGAGACGGGGGAGAACGTGGCGCCATAGCTCGGCCGAGGTGGGAATGCCGTGCACGAACACCACCGGGTGGCCGTCACCGTGCTCGATCCAGCGCATGGGAATGTCGTCGACGACGGCGGTCCGTTCTTGCATGTGATCCTCCTCGCGAGGCGGGGGCGTCTTCGGATCGTCGATCACGCACCTGGTGCGTCGCTCACCGCGACTGACCAGTGGTGAGCTCGTCGGGTGTGGCGTGCAGTCGGGAGTGCGGGTGGTAGGCGGCCCAGGCGAACCAGAAGGGTTTGTCGAAGGAGAACGGCGTTGCCTGCAGCTGTTGTCCGCCCCGGGGGCCACGGATGCAGCGACCGAGCACGTCCCATGTGCTGCCGGTGTCGGTGTCCTCCGCCACCTCATACCCGCCGGTGGTGGGTGTGGCTGGTCGGAATTCGAGTGGGCGGCCGTCCATGTGGCGGCGAAATGCTGTGGCGATATCTCTGCTTGGTTCGTAGAAGGCGACGGTGGGCTGGGTGCCGACGACGTCGTTGATGACCGGCTGGGCATGGAGCGCGGCTCGGGTGTAGGCGATGGCGTCGCCGTCTTCGACCAAGCTGAGTAGTTGGGTCTTGGCCGGGATCCGCTCGTCCACGCTGTCGGTGGCCAGCAGTGTGCGGGAGCGTGACCGGGTGCGCGTGTGTTCGGCTCGCATCAAGCTGGTGACCAGCCGGTCACCCGGTGACCGGACCGGGCTGTCGGCCAGGGTGGTCTCCGGGGCGAGCTCCTGCCACGCGGCCCAGGTTGTATAGACGACGGGCACGGTGGTCAGCCGCTGGCCGAGGAGTTCGCCGTGGGCGATTTCGGGCAGGAGTTGCTGGACGAAGCTTCCCGTGGAGTGTTCGCGGTAGAGGATGTTGTTGCGGGGCGCGGACAGCACGGACAGCCGCATCCGCGTTCGGCCCTCGCCGAGACGGTAGGCGATGGCGCTGTTGGTCAGGCCGCAATAGCTGACCGCCACGGGCTCGCCGCCCAGGATGTCGGTGACGATGTGCGGCCGGGCCAAGGCACGCGCGGGATAGGCGCGCGCCTGCCCGTTGAGTCGCACCCCGAGCACCTCGGTATCGCTGCCGAGCACGCGGTCGGCCTCTGCTGCCGGACGGACCTGGGGGCGCCCTCGCCGCGGAGCGAACAGCCACGGGTCGTAGCTCACCGCCGCACCAGCGGACACGCCGAGCAAGCCAACCACCGTCGTCAACGCAGTGCGCCGCGGCGCTCTGCCGCGCACGGCCCGCCCGACCAGGGCCGCTGCCGAGATCACTCCGGTCGCTGCCAGGGGAATGCGGCCCCGCCAGGCGATCTCCAACTCGCGATAGCCGGGAGGGCGGGCCATGAGCATTGGGGTGGACAACTCCGCTGCCGCCAGAGCAGGAGCACCGACGGCAGTCGTCGCCAGGGCAGCCTCGCCAACGCTGGTACGCATGATCGACAGCTTGACCTCCAAGGAAGACTCCGCACACTGCTGCAGGTGTGCCCGATACACAGCAAGCCCACGCCTCCTTCCCGCTACCGCTCTCATTTGGGGCCGAAGACGCCGGGGCCGCTCTCCCTGATCTAGTGCTCAAGCGGGAAGTTGGTCGCCGTTCGGCCACCGCCCTCGGCATAGGTCAACAGACGCTCCCGGCTGGTGACGGTGATCTTTCCGCGATGCAGCCGGATTAGCCCGTGGTCGGCCAGCTCTCCCAGGGCGGTGGTGGTGCGTTCGCGGGTGGCGTTGACCAGACCGGCGAGCTGGTGATGGGTCAACCGGACCGGCTCCGGCACCGTTCCCGAGAGGGTTCCCTTGGTCAGAGTCCACAGCGTGCTGGCCAGTCGTTCCGGGAGGCTCTTGCATGCCAGGTCGGTCAGGCGGTGTTCGAGTTCGGTGATCCGCTCGGTCATGTGCTCGACGATGCGGGTGGCGATTCGCGGGTCAGCCAGCAGCAGCTGCCGCACGTCGTGCAGGCTCATCAGGCACAGCTGCGAGGGTTCCAGGGCCTCGGCCCAGTTGCTGCCCATCCGCAGCCCCATGAGCGGGATCTCCCCGAACACGGTGCTGGGGCCAAGTAGCGCGGTGGTGACCGTCTGGCCAGCGGCGCTGATCTGGTAGAGGCGCACTCGGCCTCGTTTGACGATGAACAGTGTCTCGGTCGGCCGCTGTGGGCTGTAGAGCACCTGCCCCGCCGCGACGTTGCGCAGCGGGGCGTGCGCTCCCAGGTCGGCCATTTCCCGCCGGGACAAGTCCCGGAAGAGATCGACCTCGGACAGGCAGTAGAGGTTGTCCGGCACCGGCCCTCCGGTAGTGGTTGCGACACTAGTCACCATCGTCATCGATCCGCGGGTTGTCCAGCCGGTACAAGAGCTCCCGCAATGACGGGTTACCCAGTGCGATGGTGGTCTCCCCGAGCCGGTAGGTCGGGGTGCCCACGAGCCCGTCGGGCTTCGGCCCCGCGTGCTGGGCGAGATCGATGACCTCGACCGGCTGGGCTGGCCGCACGCGGCGCACGGTGTCGGCGAGCTTTTCCGCCGTCCGACAACTGGCGCAGCCGGGTGAGGTGTAGATCCGCAGCACCGGTACTTCTGGGCGCGTCATGCGTGATTCGCCCTGCGCCGGAACCCGTAGAAGATCAGCGCGGTGACGATGCCGTATATCAGGTGGCCCATCAGGCTCTGCATCGCATTGGCGCCCATCTGAAACACCGGCATGCCCAGCCCGGCGGGCATGAGCAGCAGGCCGCCGAGCACCCACCAGATCACGCCGTAGGCCACCCCCGCCCCCAGCAGCGGCCAGAACCGGATCAATGGCACGACGAGCCCGAAGCCCGCGCCGAGGATCGCCGAGATCGCCAGGTGCACCACGGCTCCAACGGCGGCGCTGTCACTGCCCACGAGCATCGCGACCTTGGGCAGCATGCCCATCATCGCCATCAGGATGCCGAACATGATGCCGCCACCGATCCCGGCGACCGCCCCGTAGAGCACGCGGGAGGCAGCCGCCTGCACCGGGTGGACGGGGCGAGCAGTAGTGGACATGAGCAGGTCCTTCCAATTTTGACGCAACAATCAGTTCGCCTCTCCAGCGTGGTTGGCCGCGTCCGGTCTGCTCGGTAACTGGCGTTACACAACGCCGCTTCACACAAGCACTGGTCGAGAAGTCCGACGGGAGGCGCAGTTGTCCTGTTCCGGGGTGGGTTTCGACGGCACCGGCCACAGGGTCTTTCTGCACCCCGGGCTTCGTCCCGGTTCCTACGCCACGCGGAAGCTTGATCGTGATTTGCGCTTGCCCATGGGGGAAATGGGTAAAAGCGGCGTTGCAGGCCGTGACCGGACCTGCCAAAGATCCCGTTTCCGAGGAGGCTGTGATGGCCGCAACGATGATCGAGCAGCGTTATCAGGAAGCAGTGGAGGCGTGCGCGCGCTGCCGCCAGTCCTGCGAGACCTGCCACTACAACTGCTGTTTGCCCAACGGCAGCGCCGACTGTGGTCGGCTGTGCGTGGATTGTGCGGAGATTTGTCGGCTGTGCGAGACACTGATGGCGCGCGGCTCGCAGTGGGCACCGCAGGTGGCTGTTCTGTGCGCGCAGGTGTGTGATGCCTGCGCCGAGCAGTGCGAGCGCAGCGACTCCGACTACTGCCGGGCGTGTGCGCACGCCTGCCGCGAGTGCGCCCGCCAGTGCCGCTCCATCGCCGCAGGCTGACTCCGCTAGAGCGTCGATCTGCGGGTGGGGCCTGTGGTGCCCCCACCCGCAGATCGGGCTGGGCAGCGCTCTCGCTAGCGGGGGCTCGGATCGTGCCCACGACCGCGCTAGGGCGTGTTGCTAAATCCATTGGAGGGCTGCGGCGATACGGATCCCGGCCGCGTATGAGCAGGCCGTCTTGTCGAACCGCGATGCGAGTCCTCGCCACTGTTTCAACGCGTTGAAGCACCGCTCGACGACGTTGCGGCCCTTGTAGCGTTCCTTCTGCTCGTTGCCGAAGTCGATCGGGCGGCCTGGCCGCGTGCGCCGGTTCGCGATCTGGTCGGCGCGCTCGGGGATGGTGGCCTTGATACCGCGCTCGCGTAGCCAGCCCCGGTTCGTCTTCGACGGGTACCCCTTGTCTGCGAGCACGCGGTCCGGGCGTGTGCGCGCAGGGCCCCGGCCGGGGACGTGGATCTCGTCGAGCACGTCGGTGAACATGCTCGTGTCCGCGACCTGCCCGCCGGTCAGTACGAACGCCAGAGCCCGGGCCTGCCCATCGCAGACGAGGTGGATCTTCGTCGTCACACCGCCCCGTGACCGGCCGATCGCGTGATCAGGCGGTTCCAGCCCGGCCTTCTTGTAGTTCGATGGAGCCCCCCGTGACCCGCCTCATCGTCGCTCCGTGCTGATGCACACGCGCGATCGACGAGTCCACCGACACAACCCAGTCGATCTCTCCTGCCAACGACGCTCGCTTCTGCACGTGAGTGAGCAGGTCGTCCCAGACGCCCGCGGCGGCCCACCGGCGGAAGTTCTTGTAAACCGTGTTCCAGCTCCCGAACCGCTCGGGCAGGTCCCGCCATGCTGAGCCCGTCCGGAACCGCCACGCGGTCGCCTCGACCACCGTGCGTCGATCTACCGGCGGACGGCCCCGCGTCCTCACCGGCGGGAACACGTCCTGGATCAGCTCCCAAACCTCGTCAGTGATGACATCTCGCGACACCCCCCAAGCATCGCCCACACATCCCGGAACAACTTTTAGCAACACGCCCTAGGACCCGCCCTACGGGTTCGCTGGAGCGTTGACGTTGCAGGACATCGTCTTCACGCTGCGTGCCATGGCCTCTTCGGCGCAGGCTAGTGCTGTCGTGAGGTCTGCCAGCAGTGTGGCCGGGAGCGTGCCGCTGCCGAGCGCGCACGCTTCGACCGAATCGGACAACTCGCGCGCTTGGGAGTCGGTGAGCAGCTCGCGGCAACCATTGTGGGCGAGTACATCGCGAGCGACGTATCCGTCTCGTGTCGCGGCGGCGTAGTCGATCAGATCAACGGCGATCTGGTGCACGGGTGGATCGTCAACGGTGCCGATGGCGTCGATGAAGGACAACCCGAGCCGTGTGTGGAAGACCGCCAAGCCGGGCGCGGAGGTGTCGAGTCGGTGGTACTGGTTCAGGAGCGTGGGCAGATCGGCGACGCCCGAGGCGCCGTGGCACTGGATGGTCAGGCAGGCGGTCACGGCGTTCTCCCAAGGGTCTCCTGGTGTTGTGTCGGCCAAGAGGGTGAGGGCGCTGTCGGTGTCCCCGGATACGGCGTGGGCGATGACCGCGATCTGGCGACCGTCAAGCATCCGTCGCCCGACGCCCTTGTACGCGTCGAGCCGGGCGCGTGCCTCCGCCCAGCGGCCGGCTGCGGCCAGAGCGCGGCCACCGGTGGCCAGCAGGACTGCCCACAGCCAGCTGCGGATGTGCTGGTGCGTCTCGGCGGAGTCGGTGAGGTCGGCCGGGATCTCGATGCCGTCGACGATGGCGTCAGTTCGGGCGGAGACCGCGGTGAACAGGGTGTCGATCAGCGCGAAGGCGCGCTCGCCCTGACCCTCGCGGATGTAGAGGCGGGCGAGGTTGGTGATCGGTTCGAGAGCGAGGCGGGCTACCTGCGCGCCCAAGGGGCGGGCGCGCAGGTAGATGTTCACCTGCTGGTGGCACCACCGCCGGGCCAGTTCGGGCAGGCCGCAGTCGGAGGCGATGAGCGCCGCGTTGTTGTGCACGGCGGCGGCTTCGGCGAGCTCGCCGCTGTGCTCGACTTGGCGTGCTCGGTCGCACAGCTCGGCCACCCGCCGGGCCAGCGGGAGGCAGGCCGGGCGGGTTCGGGCAACGAGGGGGAAGCGGCGGGCGAACTGGCCGGCGGGGTCCACGGGCGTCACTCCCAGGTGACGGTCATGGGCTTGGTGGGGCGGTCCAGGACCACGAAGCCGGGGTTGGTGTCCGGCTGGGGCGCGGTGTCGGGAATGGCGAATCGGACGGTGCTGGCGCGGAAGCCCTGGTCCCAAGTCGAGATCTCGACCGAGACCTGCTCGGCGAGTTCCTGCGCGTTGGGGCCGTGGCCGATGACGCCGACCTCGTAGCGTCGGCCGCCGTCCGGATCGGGGTCCGCGGCGCGGATGGTGAGGTAGGCGAGGCTGCCGTCGGCGGCGGTGGTGGCCATCGCCACCGAGGGGAACATCGGCCGCACAAGGCCGCTTTCCTTCGCAGCGGGAGCGACCTCCATGCGCATCAGCGGGTTGGGCAGGTGGCAAGCCAGCCAGAGATCCAGCCATTCGAAGGATTCCATCGGGACGAAGTGCACGCCGGTCCACACTTCGCAGGCAGGGCTGTCGAAGACGCCGGTCAGGGTGTCCGGGTCGGTGGCGTGGTTGTTGTCCTTATGGATTTGCAGCGTCACCTCCCCGGTGCCGGTGAGGTCCAGAACGCGGCGAGCGTCGTCGCCAAGGCCACGCAGCGGCATGAAGATCGCCATCTCACTGCCCAGGCTGCGCCAGCCGTCCTGGTCGCGTTCGAAGACGATGCTGCGAGAGGCACAACCACGCAGGCGCACCGGAGCTACCAGACGTCCGCCGGGTGTGAGCTGGTCGAGCCAGGCAGCCGGGACCTCGTGGGCACCGACGGTAGCGATGACGCGGTCGAAAGGCGCAGTTTCTGGGTGGCCGAGTGCGCCGTCGGCGGCGACCGCCTCGACGTTGTCGATGCTGGCTGCGGCCAGGTGCTCGCGTGCTCCGGCGACGAGGTCCTCGTCGATGTCGATCGTGGTGACATGCCCGTCGGCGCCGGTGAGGGTGGCCATCAGGGCGGCGTTGTAGCCGGTGGCCGCGCCGAGTTCGAGCAGCCGTTCGCCGGGCTGGATGCCGAGCTGTTCGAGCATCATGGCGACGATCTTGGGCTGGGACGCGGCGCTGATTCGGGTGCCGTCGCCCTCGTGTTTGGTGTAGACGGGCTCGTCGGCTTACGCCTCGACCAGGGGGACGTCGGGCAGGAACAGGTGTCGGGGCACCTGCCGGAACGCGGCCTCCACAGCGTCGGTGCGGACGGTGCCGTCCTTGACGAGGCGGTCGGCGAGCTTGGTACGCAGCTCGTCGGCGGAGCCGGTGGAACCGTCACTGACGGTGGTTGTCATTGCGGGAACCCTAACGGTGTTGGAGGTGGTCCCGGCTGGTGCCTGCCGGGTAGGCGTGCTGTAAAAAACGGTGTCGACGGCCAGCGCGGCGAGGGTGGCCTGGTCGGTGCCGGAGAGACCGGCGCGGTTGGCGTGGAAGATGAAGTGGTGCGCCAGGACGGCGCGCAGGCCCCGCTCGAGGTGTCCGGCGCGAGCGAGTTGGCGACCGGCCGTGTCGAACGCTGTCCACCAGGTCTCGGGAACCACGTCGGGGGCGACGTCGGCGACCTTGTGCGTGTTGGTGGTCATCAGTCGGCGCACGGCTTGGCTCAACCGCTCGGTGTGCGGAGAGTTGTTGGAGTGGGGTTGGGCGGTGGGCCGGAGCGCAGCCACCTTGTCCCAGACGTCGCCCTGCTCGAACCAGTCCAGCCCGGCGGCGCGCAGCATCGAGCTGAACAGCAGGACGGTGGTCTCTCTCTGACCCAAGGCAGCGGGTTTCGTGGCACGGGCGAGGCAGTGGCGACTGTCGTGGTGAAACAGCGAGTGCGCGATGTCCATCGCGGCGGGTCCACCGAAGGCAAGGGTTTCGGGTTCGTAGATGCCGCGAGTCCAGCGCGCGAGATGCCCATCGGCCTCCAGGTCGGACAGCAGCGTGTCGACCGCTTTCGTCTCGGGGTTGACCGGTTGGTAACGCAGCCGCCAGGCGGGTGTCTTGCGCAGGTGCCACCACGTGTCGAGTTCGCCGTCCTGTTGGGCCTGGTCGAGAGCGGGTACGAGCAGGGTCGCGGCGGTGTGCTCGGCCGTGGTCGGGTCGGCGAACTCGACCAGGTAGTGGTGCCAGCTGTCCGGCAGCATCAGCGCGGAATCTCCTCTCGGTCGGACGGATCGCGTTCGGACGGATCAGGTGATGAGCAGGCCGGTGCCCCAGCCTGTCGCGGGCTCGATCTCAGCGGCGAGGGCAGCTAGGCCGACCCCGGCAGCGCCTTCGAGGAAGCCGGGGCCTTCGGGAACGGCCTGGGCGCAGGCGCGGTGCAGCATCTCGGTGGCCAGCGCGCGGAGTCGGGAAGCGGCCGGCTCCGGTGTGTCGATGGCGGTATGAGCGGTGATCCGGGCGAGTCCGGCGTAGCCGTGGCACAGCGAAGCGTCGCTGATCAACGCATCCTGTTCCGGGTCGGTCACCGCACTGATCACGGCTTCCTCGGCGATCTGGCGGCGATCGGCGTCGTCGAGGGCCAGGGCGGCGAGGTGCAGGGTGCGGGCGATGCCCGCTGTTCCGTAGCACCAGCTCGGGCGTCGGCTGGCCCCGCTGTGCCGCACGTACATCGGCGTCGAACGCGCCTCGTCTCGGGTGACCATGTAGGGCCACCGGTGCCCGCTCGGAGTGCTTATGCGCCAGGAGTCCAGCCACGCGCAGATCGTCGCGACGGCCTGGCGCTGCCCGTCCACGGCGATGCCCCGGCGCAGGGCCTGGGCCAGCAGTGCCAGCGGGCCGCCGATGCCGTGTGCTACGCCGAAGTTGCCGTGGCCTCCGGGGAACTCGTCGTCCTCGTGGCCGGTGGGACCGGTGAGGGTCCACCACCCCGGCAGGGCCTCTCCTTCGACCATCACCGGTTGGGTGAGCCGCACGAGGGCGCCCAGAACGGCCGGCAGGGCGGTGCCGTCGGGGTCGTGGTGCAGCAGATGGGCACCGAGACCAGCGAGGCCCCGAATCGTGTCGAACTCGGCCATCTGCGGCAACATCCCGACGACGTCCATGCGCTCGTGGGCCTTGTCGACGCGGTTGTGGGCGTCGGCGGCGATCTGCCGGGTCAAGGGCGTGAGGGCGGACTGGTACGTGCCGGGACGGACTGTGGCGGCTCCCGCGAGGGCGCGCGCGACTGCCGGCGCGCCGTAGAACAAGCCGGTGCTCGCTCCGGCGGTGATCGGCTTGCTGGTGACGGCGGTCAGCCAGTCATGGGCGCGGTCGAACGGCCGTATCCCGGCGGCTGCCAGCTCGATGTGCAGCAGTGCCACACCAGGAGCGCCGTGGGCGAGGGATTGGTGCCACCACGGCTCGTCCGTGGGCAGGTGGGGGGCGTCCGGCCGGGCGAGGCGATCGGCGATCCCCGTCGCGTACTCGACCGCGGCATCCGAGGCGAGGTCGGCGTTCATCGCGGTCCTCCGGTGCGGGCGGCGAAGGTCAGGGCCGCGGTCCGGGCCAGGTAAAGGCACACCGCCTTGTCGTCGGGCTCGATGCCGTAGGCCCGCAGGAAGTGCGTGTGCAGCAACGAGCCCAAGGCGGCGTCCGGGTCGACGCCCTCGGCCTCAGCCCCGGACAGGTGCGCTCGGTAGGCAGCTACGGTCTGGGCGCGCTCGGCCCATGTCGCGACGACCGAAGCCGCACCCGGCGTGCTGCGCAAGGCGCGGAAATTCTCGGAGGGGTCGGCGAGGCATTGTGCCTCGGTGAACACCGGCCGGGGCACGACGGTAGGAGGTTTGGCCGGGACATGGTCGACCAGCCACCGCATCCCGGCCTCGGTCCCTCCCATGAAGGCGACGGCGATGGCGGCGAAGTTCGCCGCGGCCAGAGCATGGTCGTGCGGTCGCGCGGGCCAGGCGAGCTCGGCGAGCACGGCGCGGGAGTCAGCCGTGAAGAACGCCTCGACGGCTGATAGTGCCGCACCTGAGCCCCAGCGGCCGGTCTCCGGGTAGGAGGTCGCGAAAGCGATGTCGCGCAGCAGGCCGAGGCGGCGGAGCCGGTCGGCCCAGGCGCTGACCCGGCCGGCCGCCTCGCCGAACACCACTGGCTCAGTGCTGAGGAGACTGATCCGCAAGCGCAGGTAGTGCTCGTTGCCCTCGCGGAATCGCAGAAACCACCACCGCGGTTGGGCATCGCCCCACTCCGCCAGCAGTGCGGGCAGGTGCTTGGCGAGCACGGTGTTGTGACGTTGCGGGTCGCCGTAGAGCTTGGCGAACAGCATGGGGGAACCACCCGGCGACAGCCCGTGCTCACCTGGCCGGACGATCCGCTGGGGCGTCGGGCGCGGTGGCCGCGTCGTGGCCTGCGGCTGACAGCTGGCCATGGGCACGACGACGTCGTGAGCACGGCCATCGAGCCATCCGGCGGCGTCCTCAGCGGGTCCTTCCTCCAGCACCGCGTGGGGGTGGGTACCGAGGTGCTCGCGCAGCAGGACCCGGTGTGCGTCCTCGACGAGATCGAGCGGCAACCGCCAGTCCCCGTCGACCAGGAACACCGCCTGCGGGAGGCGGCGGCGGGTGCGCCACTCGGCCAGGGCGCTGTCCCAGGTCGCCCAGCTGGAGGTCCGGTCGGGAAGGTCGGCTGCGGCCAACCGCCACCGGGCCGGGGACAGCACGATGCGGCCGAAGCGCAGCCGAGGAAGAAACGGCAACGTGGCCGCCGTGCCCCAGTCGAAGTCGGTGACCTCCGCGCAGTGTGCGCGGGTCAGTTCGACCAGGAGGCGGGCCAGCGGCGGAGTGTGTTTGCGTAGGTTGAGTGCGTGCAAGCCCCACGCTTCGACCCTCGCGCCGAGGGCGGGTGCGGTCAGATACAGGCGGTCGCTGTCGCAACTGACCGCCAAGTCCGCCGCCGTGAGGACCGCCGTTGACGCGGCGGTGTCGCGGTGTTCGGCGAGGCTGACGATGGTTGGCAGGACCTGGGCGCTGCGGGCGACGTGTGCGGTGGCGGGGTCCAGAGGCGGGAATGACAACTGGGCCTGGATTACCCCGTCAGACGCGGGCGGGGCGAGCGGCGTGATCAGCATTCGGCGGTCGTGTTCGTCGAACAGGTGCAGGAAACGGCCGCTGACGACGCCGGCCGATCGCGAGACTGAGGTAACGACGAGCTGGAAGTTGCCCTGCTTCAGGGCTTGCAGGCTCGGGGAGTCGACACGGGCGCACAACTCGAGGTGCGAGGGCAGCCGCATCGAGTGCACAGGCGCCAGCTCCAGCTCGGCGATCAACCTCTCGCCGAGGACGACCTCTTGCTGACCGTCCAACGCGGCGGCCTGGGCCAACGCCAGCAGCCGTTCGTCCCGAGGCGTCTGCTGGGGTCGTGTGACCACTCCGCTGGTGCCGGGGTAGCCGTCAGGCCAGCCGATCCCGCTGTCGGCAATGACCTCGAGCAGTGGCACCTGTGCGCCGGTGCCGAACCGCTGGTAGAAGCGTCGGTGGAAGTCCGCCCAGGCTGCCGTACCGCTGGCGCGGGAGGTCAGGCGCGCCAGGACCAGCGCGGCACGTTCCGCTTCGCGGGCGACTGCGCTGGGGAGCACGACGTCCAGGTCCAGCCGCAGGTCGACCGTGACTGGGCTCCGCCGTGACGGAGCCAGGCGGCTCATGGACGCGGCGGCGTCGGTCCGTAGCCTGCGCCGCGCTTCCGCTGGGCTGTTCCGATGTCGCCGCAACATGTCGTGGATGTCGTTCAGCGTCATGCACCGCTCGGTGGCAGCCTCGCCGACCGTGGCCAGCTCGCGCACCAAGTGGCCAAGTGCGTCGGGCTCCGTGCTCGGCGCATGGAGGTTGGTGACGAGCACGCGACGAGCGACCAACGTGGCCAGCAAGCCGGTCACCGTGCTCCCGGCGGTGCTCGGGAACTCGGCCTGTACCTGCTCGCGCATGTCATCGAAAGGAATCGGTGTCCGCGCAGCTCGCACGGCCGCGCGCACCGGGCCGGTGTAGCGAAGTTCGACTTCGACTGCGCCGGTGCCTCGATGGTTGACGGTCGGCTGGTACGGAACCACAAGCCGCTCACCGCGCACCATCAACGTGGAGTTCGCGACGAGGACCAAGCGCTCCAGGATCTCGGCCTGACCTTCCAACCGTCGGATGACCTCGGCCAGCCACCCGGCGTCGGCCGCAGCGTCCGCGCGATGATCATCACCCCAACGCTGAGAGGGATCCGCGTCGAACCGCGCGGCGGTGACCCCGGCGAACAAGCCGTTGGGAGTCGGACGGCCGGTCAACCGTGCCAGGTACCGCAGAACGGACAGCACCACGCGCCGGGATTCGCGCTCGCTGGCAACCTGAGCGCCACACAGGTTGTGGACGCGGTCAGCAAGGACAGGGCTGGCCAGGCCGATGGCGTCACGGACGGCTTCGACCTCCCACACTTCGCGCAGCCAGTCCACCCACGCGGTGACGGCGTCGGCCCCGGTCGCGGTCAGCGTCGGCCACGGCGGAAGTTTCAGCTCGCCCTCTGCAACAGCCCGGACCAACAGGCCACCCGCGGCTCGAAAGCCGACGCGGTCGGGCAAGGCCGTGGACACGGGACACCTCTCCAAAGCGACGGATGGAAACCGGACGCCCGCCCAAGAAGCCCCTGGCGGGAGTCCGGTCGCTCGTGACAATCAGGCGGCGCTGATGCAGGTCGACTTCTCGCACGTCGTCCCGCAGCCGTCATCCGTCATGTTGATCAGATGCGCCGGGTCCACCACCTCGACCAGCGTGATGTCGAGGTCGAACTCCGAGCCCATCTCGACCTCCGCGGCGGGCGTGGCCACCGTGGTCGGCGACCACTCCATCTGAACCGTCACAGATCCTCCTTCGTGGGTTTTACGCTCCGAGTCCCGGCGAGTCGGCCGTGACTTCGCCCGCCAGGCGGACCAGCCCGGAACTCGACCGAGGTACCGAGCGCTCCCGCCAGCACACCCGCGAGCGGAATTCCATCGAAGTGGAGGGCAGTCCTACCACCACACACCCCTCGACGGCACGTCCCGGTGAAAGACGCTTCCGGATACTCGGGCTGCGCCGAAGCGGAAGCTCGCCCGGACCGCAGCGATATCAGTCAAACCCCTGGTGATCAACGATAGCCAGAGCGCCGACGCGGCGTCGATGAGGCGGCAATGAGGCGTCATCACCTCTGACCTGCATAAACGCCTTTTCAGAGGCGGTAGTCCGAACGGGTACAGCTCGCCGAGCGGGTGATCAGCCTTGACCCGTAGCTGGCTATCGTGGCAGGTGACCGACGGGGTGAGGTGGTGTTCATGAGTGACCGACGAGATGCCTTCGCCGCGCGGCGTGAGCAGATGGGCTACACCCAGGAGAGCTTCGGCGCGGCGGTGGGCGTGGAGTTCTCCACGGTCGGACGCTGGGAACGCGGCACCCTGACCCCGCAGCCGTACCGTCGACCGTGTTTGGCTAAGACCCTCGATGTGAGCCTCGACCAGTTGGATGCGTTGCTCACGCCGAACCGGCAAGCTTCTACCGTTGCCACTGAACCAGCCGACCCTGCGGAGGCCGACGACATGAACCGTCGTGACCTGCTGCGCTTGTTCAGCATGACCGGCGCGTTGCTCGCGCTGCCTGCTGGCGAGACAGTACTCGGCGACGTCGACCGGCTCGCCGCCACAGCTCACGCGGGCACGGTGGACACGGCGGGAGCAGCGGAGTTCGCCCAGCTCAACTCCCACCTGTGGCGCGTGTACGCACTGTCGCCGACCAAGGCCCAGGTGCCGCCGCTGGTCCGAGCCCAACTCGGTGTACTCAGCGACTCCTTGCGACGACCGCAGACACCGACCATCCGACAACGGCTCTGCGAGCTGACCGCCGACCTCTTCCAGTTGGCGGGGGAAATCTTCTTCGACGGCAACCGATACACCGACGCCGCTCACTGCTACACGCTTGCGGCAACAGCGAGCAAGGAGGCCGTCGCTTCCGACCTGTGGGCCTGCGCGTTGACCAGGCATGCTTTCGTCGCCGTGTACGAGCGCCGATTCGCGGATGCCGCGCCGATGCTCGACGTGGCCGCCACCATCGCACGTCGAGGCGACCCCAGCCTGTCGACCCGACACTGGGTCGCCGTGGTGCAGGCCGAGACCTTCGCCGGCCTCGGCGACTTTGACTCCTGCCAACATGCCCTCGACACCGCTGCTGAGGTCCAGCGCCTACGGGGCCAGGTGCACAACGGCGGCTGGCTCCGGTTTGATGGCTCCCGCTTGGCTGAAGAACGCGGAACCTGCTACGTCACGCTGGGCCGCCACGACCTAGCTGAAGCGGCTCTGGTCGACGCCCTGCAGGGCACCTTGACCGCCCGCCGGAAAGCAGGCGTCCTGACCGACCTGGCGATGATCGGCGTGCACCGTCGCGACCCGGACCAGGTCGTCACCTACGCCGACACCGTCCTGACTACCGCCCGCCAGACCCGCTCGGGGGTCATCGCACAGAAGCTGCGGGTCCTTCAGCCACACCTTGCTTCCTTGCTCAACGACCAACAAATCCAGCGACTCGATGCCGAGATCACCAAACTCGTCGGCAACCGCGCCGCGTGATGGAGGACGACCGAATGCACAACGACCGTGGCCGCGTGTTCCGCGAGGCGTGGATCGCCGGAGTCACCAAGCACTACCCCGGTGAGCCGAAGCCTGGCTACATCACCCCGTGGGACCAGACCCCCGACTGGGAACGCGACGCCGCGACCGCCGTGTACGACCAGGTCGTCGCCTTCATCAAGGCCACCGACGGCGCCACCACCAAACTGACCCCAGACCAGAAAGGCCGCTTTGTGGCGTTGTGCTGGATCGGCCAGATCTTCAAGCACTTCCCCGAGCCGAAGCCGTCGTACGTCGCGGACTGGAACGATTTGCCGGACTGGCAGAAGGCGACGGATATCGACATCTTCGAGCGCATCGAACGCGATGCCTGACCAGGCGACGATCGACGCTGCGGCCGTCGATGCTCGCCTTGCCGAGACCGAGTACGACGACGCTCAGGCGTGGCTACACGCACGTTCGACCGCGTTGGAGCCGCTCGCAGCCGAGGTCTGGGTCACCGACCCGGAGCACCGCCACGTGCTGCTCGTGCGGCACCGGGTGCGAGGCTGGGTACCGCCTGGCGGAACCGTCGAGCCAGGCGAGACGCCTCGAGCCGCAGCAGCCCGTGAACTCTTGGAGGAGACCGGCCTGCTGGGCGAGCTGCTGTCAGTGCCGGCGGCCGTCGCTGTCCGCTCTTTCCGCGCCGACTGGACGCCAACGCTGAGCCTGTCCTACGGAGCCGTCATCAACCGCGACGCGCCACTCGGCGGGGAGAAGGGACAGCCGCCGAAGTGGGTCGACCTGGACGAATCGTGGGAGAGCGTGTTCCCCGAGGATCGCGACCGAATCCGCGCGTATGTGCGCAGGCTCGCGGCAGAGCACGCGGTCGAGGCGCGCTGATCCTGTCGGGCGGGGCTTTAGTTGGTGGCGGCCCCTGCGGACAAGCACAGATCGTCCCAAGCACCATCCCGCTCTGGCGTTTTCATGGGCGGTCTGGGTCGCACGTCCGGACGTGAACGTCCGCCGTTTCGTCGTTGACATGGCCGCTGATCAGGTCCGATCAACGCCGGGTAGCGTGGGTGCGCTAGCGAATCTGGGAGTGATTATGGCGATACGACGAGATGCTCTCGCAGCACGGCGCGAGGCTCTCGGCTTCACCCAGGAAACCCTCGCCCAGGAGCTTGGGGTGGAGCTCTCGACAACCTGACCTCGCCTGCGAGTGGGCCGCTCACCTGGAAGGGAGGGACGACCGACGAACGTTCAGCGGGGTCGCCGACGGTGCTCATCACGGGCTGCTTCCTGTCGTGCCCGTGACCCTACTTGGTCAGGGCGCGCAGGCGGTGGTGAGCGCGGCGGCCTGATCGGCCCTGGTCTGCAGCCAGGCGGCTGGAGCACTGGTGAGGGTGTCCAGGGTGGCCGTCTGCAGGGTGGCGGCCAGGTCGGTGATGGCGCGGCCGATGTCGGTGTCGCTGGTGGTCGCGGCCAGGTCGGTGAGCTCGGTGGCGGTGGTGTGCGCCTGGTCCAGTGCGGCCTGCGGTGCGCTGAGGTCGGGCGGGTTGGCGACCAGTGCCAGCGCGTCGCTACACACCTCGGCGGCGGCGACCGCGCCGGTCACGGTGTCCGCGGCCGAACCGGCGGTGTCGCCGGCCTGCTGGACAGCGCCGCAGCCGCTGATCGCCGCCACGACGCCCACGCCGAGCAGCACAGAGGTCCATCGAGTCGAGATGCGCATGAGCGGGTTCCTTTCCGGATGGGCTGGGTCTGTGGGGTGGTGCCGCCCACCGCTGGTGGGGGGAGTGAGCGGTGGGCGGCACCGGGGCGGTCGACGCGCGTCAGTCGCGCGTCGACAGGCCAGTGGGCGAGGACGGGGCCGTCTCGGCTGCGGCCGCCCCGGTTTGGGCTGGCTCGGTCGTGACCGTGTCGGGCTCCGCACCGGCCAGCGAATCGGCAGAGGCAGCCGCTGGGGTGGCCGGGGTGGTGCGGGTGCGGATCCAGCTGGCCGTGACGGCGACGGCGAGCAGGAGGGCGACCACGGCCAGCGAGAACCAGGTGGGGATCTTGTAGAGGTCGAGCAGCAGCATCTTGATGCCGACCCACACCAGCACCAGGGCGAGGCCTAGCTTGAGGTAGATGAAGCGGTGCATCAGGTCGGCGAGCAGGAAGTACATGGCGCGCAGGCCCAGGATGGCGAAGGCGTTGGAGGTGAACACCAGGAACGGCTGCTGGGTGATGGCGAAGATCGCCGGGATGGAGTCGACGGCGAAGACGATGTCGGTGACCTCGACCAGCACCAGCACCGCCAACAGAGGGGTGGCCACCCAGCGCCCGGCCTGGCGCACCAGGAACTTCTGCCCGTGGTACTCCTCGGTGGTGGGGATGACCTTGCGGAACAGGCGCAGCACGACGCTGCGGTCGGGGTCGATGGTCTCGTTGCGGTGCACGGCCATCCGGACACCGGTGGCGACCAGGAAGGCGCCGAACACGTACAGGATCCAGGCGAAGGACGCGATGAGCACCGAGCCCGCGGCGATGAACACCGCCCGGAACACCAGTGCGCCGAGCACGCCGTAGAACAGCACGCGGTGCTGGTACTCGCGGGGAACGGCGAAGTAGCCGAAGATGATCGCGAAGACGAACACGTTGTCCACCGCGAGGGACTTCTCGATCACGTAGCCCGCGAAGTACTGGGCGGCGAACTCGCTGCCCCACGCCCACCACACGATCGCGCCGAACCCGAGGCCGAGCGCGACCCACACCGCCGACCAGGCGGCGGCCTCGCGGACCCCGACCACGTGTGCGCGGCGGTGGGCGAACAGGTCGATCGCGAGCATCACCAGGATCACGCCGAGCACCGCGGCCCACGCCCACAACGGAACAACCACAGTCAAGCACCTCCGGTCACGTCGAGTGAAACCGGAGGTCTCCCCAACCGCCAGAGCACGTGCGCTGGGTCCGGTGGCGCCGGGACCGGGCAGCCATCGAACTGCCGTAATGACGATCCCGGACGTGGTGGGTACTCCCCTCCGCACCACCAGAATGACGAAATACGGTTCGCCTGTCAAGGCTTGACTGGCGAACCGTACTTCGTCAATCTGGAAATGAGGCCAGCGCGCGGCCTCCTCGATCCGTGCCGTGGAAAGCAGGTCCGCTGATGCCCGCCCAGTGCACAACCCTCGTCTGCGTCGTCGACGCCACCGATCCCGCGCCGGCCGCCGAGCTGCCCGCGGCGGTCGAACTGATCGCCGACCACGGCCACCTCGTGCTCGCCGTGCTGCACCCGCCGCCGGGGCTCACGCTCAACGCGCGGCTGATCGCCTGGCAGCAGGTCCGCCGGGAGCAGGTCACCGCCGCGGCGCTCGCTCCCGCGCTGTCACGGCTCCCGTCATCCGGGCTGGCCGAGCGGGGCGTGCGGATCCACACCACCGCGTGGCATCACCGTCGCGGGCCGGGCGGCCGGCATCGGCGCGTGGCCGCCGCCCTGCTGCGACTGTGCCGAGTGCACGACGCCGACGTGCTCGTGTTGCCCGCCCATCCTCGCGCCGAGCTCCTCACGCCTGCGACCTGCCAGTACCTGCTCGGCCTCACTCAACCTCGGCTGCGGATCCGCCGCGCAGACGAGCACACCCTGCCCGACGCGATGCTGGTCTGATCACACCCGGTCGAGCAGCTCCCCGCCGATCCGGACCCCGCGCCGACAGCGGCATCGAGAGTGGAAGGAATGCCTTATGGTCGGCCCCATGCGGCCTGCCGAACCCCCACCCGACCACGCCCTCCCCACCCCAGCGGGCTCGGATCCCACCGACTCCGGCACGGTGGATTCTGGCGTGGTGGATGCTGGTGCGGAACCGGCCGACGCCGCCGCGTCGCAGACGCCAGGGTCGTGGATGTTCCTGAGCAGCCACGCCCACGTGCTGCTCTGCCTGGCCGCCGACCCGCACCAGACCCTGCCCGTCATCGCCCAGAAGGTCGGCATCACCACCCGCGCCGTCCAGCTCATCCTCACCGACCTCATCCAGGGCGGCTACATCGAGCGCACCAAAGTCGGCCGCCGCAACCACTACCGCATCAACCCCGACGGCCATCTGCGCCACCCGCTGGAAGCCCACCACCGCATCGCCGACCTCATCACCGCCGTCGGTCCCGCCACCCCTGACGATGCTCGTGATGCTTCGGCTGACGGCGCCTCGACTCCTCCGCGTCGTCGCCGCACCGGATAACTCGCCACCCTTGGTAAACGAACCACAGTTCGTCATTCTCGACGTTGAGGGGGAGTACCTCAACGACCAAGCCCCGCGTCGTCAACACGATCTGGCCGACCCGGATCCGGCGCAGGCACCCGCCGCCCCACCGCGCGGGTCCAGGAAACCTCACGCCACCGACGCCAGCACCACCAAGCACGCCCTGGCAAGGGCTACGTGGCGTGGCCGGGCGGTGTGCGGACAGGACCTCGCGACGACCAGCGCCCCTCTCGCTTCGCACCCCACACTGACACGCCACCCGGGACGGCGTGTGTTCATCGTGGCGGGCGGGGCGGCACCAACGCTGCGCAGGTGATGACCAACGCCAGCAGAATGAGTGCCGTGACAGCGATGTCGATGAGGAATCCGGTGAGCATGGTGAACATGGTCAGTCCTTCTCAATCACGTGCTGCTCGGCCTCAATCACGTGCTGCTCGGCTCGGCGGCGGGTGCGCAGGCTCGCCGCGATGACGACGGCGAGGATGGCCACGATGACAGCGAGGGAGACCGGCGTGGGGATCTGCGGGGTGGCCGGCCAGATTCCGTGGGCCCAGTGCAACACCAGTTTCAGACCGATGAACGCGAGAATGACCGCCAGGCCGTGGTTGAGATAGACGAGCTTGGCCAGCGTGGCGTGGAGCACGAAGTAGAGCGCGCGCAGGCCGAGCAGCGCGAAGGCGTTGGTGGCGAATACCAGGTAGGGGTCCGCGGTGATGCCGTAGACCGCGGGGACCGAGTCCACGGCGAACACCACGTCGGTCACGAACACCGCGGCGACCACCACCGCAAGCGGCGTGAGCGCGCGTCGTCCGTGCTCCCGTACGGTCAGCCGGGTGCCTCGGTAGTCGTCGGTGACGGGCATGAACCTGCGGAGCAGTCGCACGATACGCATCTGGGATACGTCGCGGCCCGCGAAGGCCGAACCGGTGTGCACCTCGTGCAGGATCTTGCCCGCGGACACGAGCAGGATCAGGCCGAAGAGGAGGAACGCCCAGGTGCCTGCCTGCAGCAGCGCCGCGCCCGCCGCGATGAAGATGCCCCGCAGGACCAGGGCACCGGCGATGCCGTACAGCAGCACCCGTTGCTGAATGGGGGACGGGACCGCGAACCCGGCCAGGATCAGCATGAACACGAACAGGTTGTCCACCGACAGTGACTTCTCCACCACGAAGCCGGTGATGAACTCCAGTGCCGGCCCGCTGTCGAACACCGCCCACAGCCAGATCCCGAACAGGACGGGCAGCGTGAGATAGAACACCGACCAGCCAATCGCTTCCCGTATCGACACCTCGTGGGGACGGCGGGTGACGGCGAAATCGGTGACGAGGAGGCCGAGTATTACGGCGATGCTGGCGACCCACAACCAGGGCGACCCGATCGACGAGGACCCCACCGAGTCGGCGGGCGCGGCCACGGACAGAGACGACACCACGGGATGAAAGGGCACGAAGACCTCCGCGCACGGACGACGTTCGAGGTCTCCTTCACCCTGGTGAGGGCGGTCGCCCGGGGACACCATGGGGTGTCCGTATTGACCAGGCAGACACTTAGGGAAGTACTCCCCTCTGCACGCAGTGTCACTGGCCGGAATGTGGCTGTCAAGGTTGATCGGGGGTGGATCTAGGATCGGTGGCGTGAGGCGCGCCGGGGTATGGCAGTGGCTGGACGGTCACGTCGACCATGAGCGGGGGGTGGGGGTCGCTGCTGGTGGGGTGGTGTCGCAGGCCCCGACGACCGTGGTCATCGAGCGGCTGCTGCGCACGCTCGGCCGGCCCGAGCAGCGGGTGCCGGTGATCCTGGTGGCCGGCACCAACGGCAAGAGCACGACCGCCCGGATCCTGGCCGCGGTGCTGGCGGGCAGTGGACTGCGGGTCGGGTTGTACACCAGTCCTCATCTGCACCGGCCGCAGGAGCGGATCACCATCGATGGTGTCACGATCACCGACGACGAGTTGGCGGCGGTGCTCGACCCGCTGGTGGCGGACGAGCGCACCGCGTCAGAGCTGGGGCGGCCCAGTTGGTTCGAATTGATGACCGCGGCCGCGGTGGGCTGGTTCGCCGACCAACGTGTTGATGTCGCGGTGGTCGAGACCGGTCTGGGTGGCAGCGGCGACGCGACCGCCGCGCTCGGCGCCGGCCTGGTGGTGGTCACGTCGGTGGGCGTCGACCACGTCGAGTACTTCGGTGACAGGCGGTGGGACAACGCCGTGGCTGAGGCTGGCGCGGTTCCTGAGGGCGCGACCGTGGTGCTAGCCGAAGCGGACCCGGCCATGCACCCGCCGTTCCTGGGCCGCCGCCCCTCGCGCGTGGTGACCGTGGATCGTGACTTCGGCGTGGCCGCCGACGCGCCGGTCGCGGATGGCCGGACGGTGTCGCTGTTCACGCCCGGGGCGACTTATGACGACGTTTTCCTGCGTCTGCTGGCACCGTGGCAGGCGGCGAACGCGGCGACGGCGTTGGCCGCCGCCGAGGTGTGGCTGGCCCGGCCGGTGGCCGACCAGGTGGTGCGGGCGGTCTGCGGGGCGCTGCGGGCTTCGGGCCGCTTTGAGCTTGTCCACACCCCCGGCCCTGTGCTGATGGACGGCGCCCACAACGAGGAAGCGGCCACCGCGCTGGCACGGGCGCTGCGGGAGCGGTTCGACGGCGTCTCCCGCACCGTGGTGGTCGGTATGACCGGGACCCGCGCGCCGGAGGCGTTTCTGAGTGCCCTGGGGGTCGGGGCTGGTGACTGGGTGATCTGCACCTCGCCCCGGACACCGCGAGCGGTGCCGCTCGCCAGGCTCGCCGCCGCCGCGCGGGCGGTGGGCGCAGGATCGGTCGCGGTCGAGGCGGATGTGGGTGATGCGGTGCGCCGCGCGGCGGCGGCGAATGATAGCACGCTCACGGTAGTTACCGGGTCGCTCTATGTGATCGGCGAGGCGCTGCCCGTCGTGCGAGCGCTGGTGACGTGACCACCCGTGCTGCCCGGGCTGAGCGCCGCGCGTGCTGATCGGGAAGAGAGGGTACGAGATCCGGTCTCGAAATGGGTCCGGCGGCGCGGGGGCAACGGTGATCGCGCGAGCCGGTGGTGTGTCAGACTGCAGTGGTGAGGGGTGAACGGGTGATGTCGGATCAACCAGGCATCGCGCCTGAGCGCGTGGGACTCGATGTGGAACGCGCTGCTGGCACCCTGCGCGCGGGTGGGCTGGTCGCGTTCCCGACCGAGACCGTGTACGGGCTCGGCGCGGACGCGGAGAACGTCGACGCGGTGGAGCGTGTCTTCGCCGTGAAGGGGCGGCCCTCGACGCACCCGCTGATCGTGCACCTCAGCGGGGCGCGTCAGCTCCCCGACTGGGTCGCGGAGGTGCCCGACGCGGCGCGCCGCGTCGCTGACCGTTTCTGGCCTGGCCCGGTGACCCTGGTTCTTCGTCGGGGCCGCCGTGTTCCCCGCGCGGTCACCGGCGGTCTGGAGACGGTCGCGCTGCGGGTGCCCGACCATCCGGTCGCCCGCGCGCTGCTCACGGCGTTCGGTGGCGGTGTGGCGGCGCCATCGGCCAACCGTTTCGGCTCGGTCAGTCCCACGGCGGCTGCTCATGTTGGCGACGGGTTGGGCGCCGACGTCGACTACGTGCTGGACGGCGGCCCCTGTGCGGTGGGTGTCGAGTCCACGATCGTCGACCTCACCGGCGCACCTGCGATACTGCGCCCAGGCGGCGTGACACGAGAGGATCTTGAGCGCGCACTGGGTTGCTCCGTGCCGGTGCGGGCGAGGAGTGCCGTACGCGTTCCGGGCCAGCATCCGTCGCACTACGCGCCGAGGGCACGGGTTGTCCTGGTCGAGCCGGGCCAGGTGATCGGCCACGCCGAGTACCTGGCAGCGCAGGGCCGGCGCGTCGGCGTCCTGCTGCCGCCCGAGTTCGCGGACGGTGCCGGTGCGTGTGCCGGGCAGCGCGTTATCGCGGTGCCGGACTCGGGTGCGCAGTACGCGCGGCGGCTTTTCGAGTTCCTCCGTGACTTCGACCGGCATGAGTGCGAGGTCGTGGTGGCCTCGGTTCCTACCCCGGACGGGCTCGGATTGGCGATCGCGGATCGGCTCCGCCGAGCGGCCGGGTCGCGCAGCCAGACGGCCGCGACTCCGGGCTGCTCAGCGGTTGCTGAGCGCGGCGACGAGGTGTTCGAGGTGGGCGGCGCGGGATGCTTTGATCAGGACGAGATCGTCGGGACGAAGGATTCGACTTAGCACGTCGTGGGCGGCCTGGCTGTCGGGAACGGCGATGATGTCGAGGGTGCTGTGCTCGGTGTCGGCCGCGTCGGCGATCAGAGGCGCGGTCCGGGTGCCGATGGTGATCAGGACGTCGAGGCCGGCGCGTGCGGCGAGCACGCCGAGGTGGTGGTGGGCGCCAGCGGCGTGGTCGCCGAGGTCGGCCATCTCGCCGAGGACGGCGATCCGGCGGCGGGCGGACATGGTGCTCAGGGTGGTCAGCGCGGCGGCCATGGAGTCGGGGTTGGCGTTGTAGGCGTCGTGGAGGAGCGTGACCCCGTCGCCCCGCACGATGGTTTGCATGCGCCCGCCGCTGGCGGGTTCAGCGGCGCTCAGGGCATCGGCGATGGTGTGGTGGTCAAGGCCGAGGCCGAGGGCGAGGGCGGCGACGGCGAGGGCGTTGCCGACGTGGTGCCGGCCGGTCAGGCGGAGCGTGACGGGTGCCGTGCCCTCGGGAGTGTGCAGGGTGAAGCACGCCCGGCCGCGCGGCGTGACGTGCACATCTCGGGCGTATACGCCGTTGGGGTGGGGGCGCTGGCTCCACCAGCGGGTGCGGGCGGGGGTGAGCGGGGCCATCGCGGCGACGAGCGGATCGTCGGCGTTGAGGATGGCCAGCCCACCGTGGTCTGCAGAGGGGAGCCCGGTCAGTAGTTCGCTTTTGGCCGCGGCGATCCCGGTTTGCCCGTCGGGGTATTGACCGAGGTGGGCGGTGCCGACGTTGAGCACGACCCCGACGTGGGGGGTGACCAGGCCGCACAGGTAGCTGAGGTGTCCACGGCCCCGGGCGCCCATTTCCAGGATGAGGTAGCGGGTGTCGGGGGTGGCGCGCAGGACAGTGAGGGGAAAACCGAGCTCGTTGTTGAAGGAGCGGTCTGTGGCGGCGACCGGGCCGTGGTGTGCCAGGACCTGGGTGGCGAGATCTTTGGTCGTGGTCTTGCCGTTCGACCCGGTGATGCCGATCACGGTGGCCGGCAGTCGGTCTGCCACGTGGCGAGCCAGGTCGCCGAGCGCGCGGGTCACGTCGGTGACCTGGACGGCAGGGGCGGGCACCGGGCGTGCGGCCAGCACCAGGGCGGCTCCCGCGGCGAGGGCCGCTGATGCATGGTAGTGCCCGTCGGTGCGCCGGCCGGGGAGGGCGGCGAACACGCCGCCGGGGTGGACCTGGCGGGAGTCGATGCTGGCGGGTGCGGTCACCAGCAGCGACGGGTCGGTCCCCGGGACGAGGTGACCGTCGGTGGCCGCGGCGATCGCGGCGGCGGTCAGGGGGATCATCGTGGTGACGCTCCTTCGGACGTGCAGTGGCTGGGGCCGGCCGGGTGGGTCTGCGGGGGTGGTGTCCGGGGGTTACGGGTTGCAGCATTCGCAGAACGTGGGATCGGCACGTCGTTGGCCGTCATCGCGAGGGTGGCGGCCGCGGTGCGGGCAGCGGGCACACCCGTGGATCGTTGCCAGGGTCAGGCGGGTGGGCTCGCCACACGTGCCGCAGGGCAGACCAGGTTCGCGGTCCACCGGGCCGAATCCGGGGGTGCCGCAGGCCGGGCACAGGGTGGCCAGACGCGAGGCGAGTTGGTGGGCGAGCACGCTGATCTCCCGCATGCGGGTGGGGTTGACGTGCGCGCGCATGTCGGTCTCCAGTCGCGCCAGGCCATCGGTGGAGTGCGCGGTGCACCGGCTGATCGCCGCATCGAGGTCGGCACGGGTCTGGATGCCCTTGCAGATGGGGCCTGGAGCCCGCACGTCGGCGGGGCTGTGGGGACGGACGATGACCGCGTGGGCACCGAAACCGACGCGCGCCAGGTAGGCGTCGGTTTCCTCGTCGAGGCGGCGGGTCGTGGTGTGGCTGAAGTTCGTCGGTGTGGTTCGGCGCTCCAGGATGCAGACGTCCCGCACCGTGTCGAGGAAGGCGAGGATCTCCTGGCCGGCGCTCAGCATTGGCGCGACCGGGTGCGGGCCGAAGGAGCCTTCGCTGGCCACGGCGAGTCCGAGGCCGGTCGACTCGATCGCGAGGCGCGCCTTGCGGACCGCGGTCTCGGCCGCCGACCCGGCGCGGGGGATCTCACCGGTGAAGGTGCCGAGCTGATCGGTGTCCACATCGTGGGCGAGCACAAGCCGCATGCCGGGGATCCGCGCCAGGGCGGCAGCGAGGGCTCGCTGCTTGCCGTGTCGGGTGGCCATCGCGACCGGTGCGCCCGCGTAGGGGTGCACGGCGAGCATTACACGAGGTTGCCGGATCGGGCGTCGATGCCGGTGAGCAGGGCCACGAGCTGCCCGATGGCGGTGTCACGGTCCATCGGGTGCCGCAGCGGCAAATCCGGATGCAACCGGTACCGGTTGCGCCGCCCCTCCCTGGTGCGTTCCAGGTAGCCCGCCTCGACGAGGTCGGCCACGATGCGCTGCGCCGCCCGCTCGGTGATGCCCACCACCTCGGCCACATCCCGCAACCGAACTTGTGGATCCCGCACCACGCACAGCAGTACGTGGGCGTGATTGGTCAAGAACGTCCACTCCTGCATGGCCGCAACTGTACCTCGTCGGGGGTAATGCATGTCACGCTTGCCAAAGCACGTCATCAATGTCGTATGATGCATACCGCGTATTAGAACACAGGTCATTGGTAGCGTGCTTGGGAGGTGGGTGTCATGGGCGACGAGGAGATGGCGCTCCCGTGGGAGAACCTGCTGCGGGAGGTGGGCGCGGTGGTCGACGCCGAGATGGCGGGCGTACTGACCGGCGAGCGCGCGGCCGATGAGGTGGCGCGGCGCTGGGCGCACCGGTGGGCCTCGCCGCCGCCGGACGTGGTGATCGACACCAGCCCGCCGGGCGTGCGGCGGGGGGCCGCGCAGAGCGTGGGTGCCTACATCGCCCGGGAGCTGGAACGGGGGCGGTCGCTGTACTGCGTGGTCCACGACGAGTTCGTCCGGGTGCGGATCGGGGGTTTCGACGGGCGTGCGTTGCCTCCGCATTGCCTGGAACACCTCGGTTCGCCGCCCGAGCCCGCTGCGGGCACCGGTGCTGAGCCGCGCGCCACCGACCTCGCCGGAGCCCCGGCGACGCGCGGCGCGGCGGCGCGCGCGGGTCAGGAAGGTACGACGGCGTGACAGGGGTGACGCTGCTCGTTTTGGTGGCCCTTCCCGCTGTTGCGGCCATGGCCGGGTCGATCCGGCGGCTACGGAGCTTGGCGCCCGCGTTGGGTGCGGGTGCGGCGCTGGTGGCCACCGCGCTGGCGGGGACGCTGGCCGTGACGGTGGTAGTCGGCGGGCCGGTGGCGATGGTGCTGGCCAACCCGGACGGGCGAGCCTGGACCGGGCTGGTGGTCGACCACGTCGGGGCGATCGTTCTGCTGCTGGTGTGCACGGTCAGCGCCGTGGTCCAGGCGTTCGCCCGCCGCTACCTGCACGGCGATCCGGCCGCGGCCCGCTTCGCTGTCGCGGCGGGGGCGCTGACCGCCGCGACCACGGTGATGGTGACCGCGGCGACTCTCGTCACCCTGGCGGTGGCGTGGACGCTGACCGGGGTGATCTTGTGCCGTCTGGTGGGGATGTATCGGCCGGCGCCCTCGGCCGTCGATGCCGCACGGCGCACCACCCGTGCCGTCGTCGCCGGGGACGCCGCGTTGTGGACTGGGGTTGTCCTCGCGGTCACGGTCTGGGGGGATCTCGACCTGCGCCACCAGGGCGACGCGGCCCTCGGCGGTGCGGTGGGCACGGTGGTGGCCTGTTCGCTGGTGGTCGCCGCGGCCGTGCGGTGCGCGCAGCTGCCCTGGCACCGATGGCTGCCGGCGACCCTGGCGGCACCGACCCCGGTTTCGGCTCTGCTGCACGCCGGCGTGGTCAACGCCGGCGGGGTGCTGCTGGTGAAGCTGTCGCCGATCGTCGGTGCCGCGCCGGTGGCGACACACCTGGCGTTCGCCATCGGAGCCGCCAGCGTCGTGGCCGCCACCGCGATCATGCTGACCCGCCCCGACATCAAAGGGGCGCTGGTGCACTCCACGATCGGGCAGATGGGGTTCATGCTCATGACCTGCGGGCTCGGCCTCTACGCCGCGACGGTGGTGCACCTGGTGGCGCACGGGCTGTTCAAAGCCACCCTGTTCCTCGGCTCGGGGTCGGCCGTGCAGCGGCACGCTGGCCACACTGCGGCTCCTCCCGCGCCTCGGTTGGCTCCTGCCCGCGCAGCGCAGGTCGCTGTCCTCGCCGGGGTCGCCGCCGTCGCGGCGGTCGGGGTGGCGGCCTGGTTGCTACCCCTTCATGCCGGCGGCGTCGCGTTGTCGCTCTTCGCCGTGGCCACCGCCGCGCGGCTGGCGTGGGGCTGGCTGCGTCGTCACCCGACCGGCGGCGCGCTGGTCACGGTGGTGATCGTGCTGCCGGGCGTGGCGATCGGGTACCTGGCCCTGGTGGGCGCGGTCACCGAGCTCCTGGCCCCGAGCCTGCCCGCAAGCGGGCCCGCCGCTGTCTCGGCCTGGGTTCTCGCGACCGTGGTGGCGGTGCTGGCGGCCGGTGCGCTGCTGCTCCACCTGGCACCCGCGGTCGGTCTGGGCCGGTGGCGCGACCGGCTGTACGTGGCGGCGTTGTCCGCCGGGCAGCAGCGCACGTACACCGCCGCCTGGGGTCACCCGCCACGGCTGGTACCGACACCGCGTCCGCGGCCGGTTCCCCAACTGGAAGGAGCTCGGGCGTGACTCGCCCCCACGCGCTCGACGGCATCCCGCGCAAGCGGGTCGCCGCCATGACAGGTGAGTCACCGGCTGTCCCGCACGCGTGGCTTCCCCTGTTCTCCACGGTCGCACGTTCCGCCACTTGTCGCGTCGTGCTCGCGCAGGAGGGTTCACACTCATGACCACCGGCCCCGCCACCAACCTCGCCCCCGATGCCGTCTCTGACGTCGCCACACAGCAGGCGGCAGTGCGCGCCGAGATCGCCGACGCGGCCGGATTCCTGGCTCCGACCTGGCCATTGGCGGACTTCATCGCGGTCAACCCGTTGTCCGGCCTGCTGGACCGCCCGTTCGCCGACGCGGCCACCACCGCCGCGGATCTGCTCGGAGCACGAGTCACCCCAGACGAGACCTGGCTACGTGCCGCCTGGCAGCGCGGCCGGATCACCGACGACGACCTGCGCGCCGCGCTGGCCCGCCGCCACCCCACGGCGCTACAGCGGGGCCCGCTCACTCTCGGCAACCGCGCCTACGACCCGGTCGACCTGCTGGTGGCCGATCTGCACCAGGGCATCGCGTGTCCACCGCCGCGCCGTCAGGCACGCACCGCGGCCGAAGCACTGGCCCCGGAGGTGGCCGCCCTGCTCAACACCCACACGATCCAGTGGTGCGCGGCCTACCTGGACGAAGGCCAGTCCACCTGGCGGATGCCGGGTCGTGACCGCGGCTTCTACTCGGCGTGGCGGGCGCTGGCCGCCCATGACGGAACCTTGCCGCGGCCGGTGCGGGCGCGGCTGCGGCACCTGCCCGAACGCGCCGAGCACACCATCCTGGACGCGCTGGCCGCGCTCGGTGTCCCGGACGACCAGCGGACCCGCTACCTGCAGGCCCACCTGGCCTGCTTGCCCGGCTTCGCCGCCCACGTCCGGTGGCGCGGCGAGCGGCCCGACAGCGGCATCGACCTCGTCGACTACCTCGCGTTGCGGTTGGCCGTCGAAGCCGCCGCGCTCGCCGGCTCCCACGCTCCCGGCACAGCGTGGTCCTGGGCCTCCGCGAGCCGGTTCGACACCCGGCAGGCCACCGTCGACCCGCACGACCGGGCCTACCACCTGTTGGGAGCGCTGGAAGTCACCGACACCGATGCCGCCCAACGGAGCGAGCTGGTGGAGCTGCTCGACCAGCTGCCGATCCAGCAGCGGGCGCTGGTCTGGCTGGACGCCTACGAGGACCACTACCGGAGCCGGCTGCTGCTGCGCATCCTCGGCCGGCCCCAGCCCGAACTGCCCGAAGCCCCACCGCGGGCGCAGGTGGTGTGCTGCATCGATCCCCGCTCCGAAGGACTGCGCCGCCACCTGGAGGTCCTCGGCAGCTACCAGACCCTGGGCTTCGCCGGTTTCTTCGCCGTCGCCATGCGCTACCGCGACCTCGCCGGGGGTGCCGCTCGCACCCAGTGTCCCGGCCCGATCACGCCTCGCCACACCCTCACCGAGCACCCCGCCCCTGGTCGGCGGCGCGCGGCCGAGCGGTCACTGGCCGGCCGCAGGGTGCTCGCCGCCGCCGAGCACTCCCTGCACGCCGCCAAGGACGACCTGCTGGCGCCGTTCGCCCTCGCCGAAGCCGCCGGCTGGCTGGCCGGGCCGCTGGCCGCGGCCAAGACCTTCACTCCCCGTGCCGCCGGCGCCACAGGCGCGTGGTGGGCCCGCCGCATCACGCCCGAGCCGCAGACCGAGATCTCCATCGCCGAGGCGCTCACCCCCGAGGAGCGTGCCGCGACCGCCGAAACCATCCTGACGTTGATGGGCCTGACCCGCGGGTTCGCGCGGCTGGTCGTGTTCTGCGGGCACCGCGCCCACACCGACAACAACCCCTACCAGGCCGCGCTGGACTGCGGCGCCTGCGGGGGACATCCCGGAGGTCCCAACGCCCGCACGGCCGCCGCCCTGCTCAACGATCCGCAGGTCCGCCGTCACCTGGCCGACCGCGGCATCACCGTTCCCGACGACACCTGGTTCGTCCCGGCCGAACACGACACCACCACCGACACCGTACGCCTGCTGGACACCCACCTCCTGCCCGCCACCCACCGCCGCGACGCTGACAGGCTCACCGCCGACCTCCGCACGGCCGGCACCCGGCTGGCCGCCGAACGCTGCGCCATCCTGCCGGGCGCACCCACCCGGCCCCGCCCGCGGCACGCGGCGCGCCACACCCGCGCCCGGGCCCGTGACTGGGCCCAGGTCTTCCCGGAATGGGGTCTCGCCGACAACGCCGCCTTCCTCATCGCGCCCCGCGCCCTCACCCGCGGCATCGACCTGCACAGCCGCGTGTTCCTCCACGACTACGATCCCGACCTCGACCCGACCGGCACCGTCCTGGAAACAATCCTCACCGCGCCGCTCGTCGTCGCACACTGGATCAACAGCCAGTACTACTTCGCCACCGTCGACCCGCAGTCCTTCGGCGCCGGCAGCAAAACCCTGCACAACGTCACCGGTGGGGGCCTGGGCGTCATGACCGGCCACACCAGTGACCTCCAGCCCGGCCTGCCCTGGCAGTCCCTCACCGACGGCCACCACGCCCGACATGAACCGCAACGCCTGCTCGCCATCGTGCAGGCACCCCTGCCCAGGCTGGACACCCTCATCGCCCGCCACACAATGCTGCACCACATGTTCAGCCACGACTGGATTGGACTCGCCGCACGGGAACAGCCCGACGACCCGTGGCACCGCTACACCCCCACCGGGTGGCAGCCCTGGCACCCCAGCACCGACACGCCAGCACCGACATCCCGGCAGGCGCTCCCGTGACCGCTCCACACCACCCGATGGCGGCGTCCCACCCGGAACGACCTGTCCTAACTCCCCACGTAACAGAGCCGCTTGGAAAGAGAGGTACCCGATGAGCGCGCTTCTACTGATCTCAAGTGTGGACCACGCCGAGGTCGCCGTCGAGCAGGCGAGCGACTACCTGGTCCACCACCGGCGCTACGGCGGCGATCCAGCTCAGCGGGACGCCCTGCTCGGGATTTGGATCCGCCGCGAGCTTGACGCGGACCTGCCCACGTTGTTCCCGTGCGGCGAGCATGTGCAGACCTGCGGATGCGCCGTCGGGGACCCCACGGAAGGGCGCCCGCCAGCAGTGCCGGTGGGGATCCGGACCTCCTCCTCGGTGTCCGGGCTGTGGTCGCTGTGCTGGCTGGACGGTTCCGCCCTGCGCGAGGCACACAACCCCCACCAGCGACGGCGCCTGATCCTCGATGTCCTGGTGCAAGGCGCGGCGCCCGCAGCGAGCCTGCCGGGAGCGTTCTTTCCGGTCTTCGCGCACACCGACTCCCGCGACACCGTCCACGCCACCCTGACCGAACTCGGCAGCCGCTACCCGCGCCTGGTCGCGACCCACTGGTACATCGATGACCCAGAGCAGGGCATCAGTGGACCGTGCGGCACGACCAGCGCCGGATGCCGGCTCGCACGCGGCACCGCCACGACTCGCCCCTAGCCCATCCAGCGTCCCGTCACGTCCTCGGTCTCAGGAGCAGCATGACCACGCATTCCACATCCGCACCGATCACCGTCGCCCACGGAGACGGAATCGGTCCGGAAATCATGGAAGCCACCCTTTCGGTGCTCAACGCCGCAGGCGCGGCCCTTGACATCGACACGATCACCATCGGAGAGTCGGTCTATCAGGCTGGCAACCCCGCCGGCGTCACTCCCGAGGCGCTCGAGTCGATCCGCCGCACGGGTGTGTTCCTCAAGGCGCCCATCACCACCCCGCAAGGCGGAGGGTTCAAGAGCCTCAACGTCACCGTGCGCAAGACGTTCGGTCTCTATGCCAACGTCCGGCCATGCGTCGCCTACGCACCGTTCGTCGCCACCAAGCACCCTGGCATGGACGTCGTCATCGTTCGGGAGAACGAAGAGGACCTCTACGCCGGCATCGAGCACCGCCAGACCGACGAGGTCGTGCAGTGCCTCAAGCTCATCTCCCGGCAGGGATGCGAGCGGGTAATTCGCTACGCCTTCGAGTACGCCACAGCCTATCGGCGAACCAAGGTGACAGCGTTCACCAAGGACAACATCATGAAGATGACCGACGGCCTGTTCCACCGGGTGTTCGACGAGGTCGCCGCCGACTACCCCGATATCCAGGCAGAGCATTGGATCGTCGACATCGGTGCGGCCAAGCTCGCCGACACCCCCGAGGCGTTCGACGTCGTCGTCCTGCCGAACCTCTACGGCGACATCCTCTCCGACGTCGCCGCCCAGATCGCCGGATCTGCCGGCCTCGCCGGAAGCGCGAACATCGGCGAGCGAGTCGCCATGTTCGAAGCCATCCACGGATCCGCCCCCCGGCGAGCCGGCCAAGACGTTGCGAATCCTTCAGGGCTGCTGCTGGCCGCGGTACAGATGCTGGTCCACATCGGACAAGCCGACGTCGCGAGCCGAGTCCACAACGCCTGGCTGCGGACCATCGAAGACGGCATCCACACCTACGACATCTACGAGCCCGATACCAGCACCTCCAAGGTCGGCACCACGGCGTTCGCGGCATCGGTCATCGACCGTCTCGGCCAAGAACCCACCCGGCTGCCGGCAACGCACTACGCCCAGCACAGGCCGATCACCGTCAAGCTCGCGGGCCGATCCGCTGCCGCCAAGACCCAGCTCGGCGTCGACGTGTTCGTCCACAGCCCAGACACCACCCCAGACGAACTCGCCGCCAAGCTTCGTCCGTTCGCCGCACCCCTGCACCTTGACATGATCTCCAACCGGGGACAGAAGGTCTGGCCAGGCGGCGCGCCCGAGACCCTGCTCACCGACCACTGGCGATGCCGCTTCCTCGACCCGCGCGGGACCACCACCGCCGCCGAGGTCGTCGCCCTCCAGGCCCGCATGGTCGAGCACGGCATCGAACCGATCAAGACCGAAGGACTCTACGCCTTCGACGGCGAACCCGCATTCACCCGAGGCCAGGGCCAATGAAGGGCCGAGCTGACCAAGCGAAGCCGGGAGAAGACATGGACCCGCGTCACCGTAGCCGAATCGTCACCGACGGCGTCACCCGAGCACCGGCCCGGGCGATGCTGCGGGCAGTCGGGTTCGCCGACGAGGACTTCACCCGGCCGCAGATCGGTGTGGCCGCGGCCGCCAACGACCTCACACCCTGCAACATCGCCCTGGACCGCCTGGCAGGCGCGACGGCCGACGGGGTCAGGAAGGCGGGCGGGGTGGCGATGCGGTTCTCGACCATCGCCATGTCCGATGGGATCGCCATGGGGCACCGCGGCATGCGCGCGTCCCTTCCCAGCCGGGACCTCATCGCAGACTCGGTCGAGTGTGTCATGGAGGCCGAACAACTCGACGCGATGGTCACCATCGCCGGCTGCGACAAGAGCCTTCCCGGGATGCTCATGGCCGCCGCACGCCTCAACGTACCCACGGCGTTCTTGTACGGCGGCTCCTCCCTCCCCGGGAGCTGGCAGGGTCGGCCGGTGACGATCCAGGACGTGTTCGAGGCCGTCGGCGCGCAGGCAAGCGGCCTGCTCAGCACCGACGACCTCGACGAGCTGGAGCGCGCCGCGTGCCCAGGAGCCGGATCGTGCGCCGGCATGTACACCGCCAACACGATCGCCGCCGAAGCCGAAGCCCTCGGTATCGCACTGCCCGGCTCGGCATCCGCCCCCGCCATCGACCCCACACGCCCCGGCATCGCCCACGACACCGGAGCGGCCGCCGTCGCCGCCCTGCGCGCCGGGATCCGCCCACGCGACATCCTCACCCGCGAAGCCTTCGAGAACGCCATCACCGTGGTCATGGCCCTGGGCGGGTCGACCAACGCCGCGCTGCACCTACCCGCCATCGCCCACGAAGCCGGCGTCCGCCTGACCCTCGACGACTTCGACCGGATCAGCCGACACACCCCCCACATCGCCGATCTCCGTCCCGGTGGGCGCCACGTCATGGCCGACCTGCACCAGGTCGGTGGCGTGCCCGCAGTGCTCGCCGCGCTGCTGGACGCCGGACTGCTCCACGGCGACTGCCTGACCGTGACCGGAGCCACCCTGGCCGAGAACCTCGCCGAACTCGCAGCCCCGAAACCCGACGGTACGGTCCTCCGAACGCCAGATGACCCGCTCCGCCCCGACGGCGGCCTGGCCATCCTCCGCGGGGCACTCGCCCCCAGCGGCGCGGTGGTCAAGATGGCCGGCCTGACCGTCGACCGCTTCCACGGCACAGCCCGGGTCTTCGACAACGAAGACGCCGCCATGGGCTACGTCTCAGGCGGTCGCCTCACCGCAGGCGAGGTGATCGTGATCCGGTACGAAGGCCCACGCGGCGGACCGGGAATGCCGGAGATGCTCGCCGTCACCGCCGCTGTCCGCGGCACCGGCCTGGGTGACCAGGTGGCGCTGGTCACTGACGGCCGCTTCTCCGGCGCCACCACCGGCCTCTGCGTCGGCCACGTCGCCCCCGAGGCCGCTGCCGGCGGGCCGCTGGCGCTGGTCGCCGACGGCGACCCGATCATGATCGACATCCCGGCACGCACCATCGATCTCGACGTCAACCCTGCCGAACTCGAACGACGCCGTCACCGCTGGCACCCACCCCCTGCCCCGACCGGCAACGGCTTCCTAGCCAAGTACAGCCGCCTCGTCGGCTGCGCCTCGCAGGGGGCGCTCGTCGGCGCCACCCCACGATGAGCAGCCCCACCCGACGCAAACACCATCATGTCACGCGAGCGATCCGGCTTTTCTCCCATCGCCGTGCCGGCGGCACGGCCTGCGGGGCGCATCGGCGGTGCCGCCAGCGCCGACCGCCCTGTCGAAGGAATCACCGCCACGACCGGACCCTGCATCCGCCGGGCCATCGACGTCCACCAAGCGGTCACGACCCACGCCTGCCGGGCCGCACACACCAACCCCCGCGAAGGAGCCGCACTGTGTTGGACGGCAAGCACATCCTGGTGACCGGGGTCGTCACCACCGACAGCATCGCCTTCGCCGTCGCCCGCCGCGCCCAACAACTCGGCGCCGAGGTGCTGCTCACCGGGCTCCCCCGCGATCTCGATCGGGCCCGTGCGGCGGCAGCGCAGCTCACCGGCGACATCGACGTCATCCCCTTCGACGCCACTGCCTCCCACGACACCGCCCGGCTCACCGCAACGATCGCTGAGCGGTGGGAGAGACTCGACGGCGCCCTGCACGCCATCGCCTTCGCACCCGCCGACGCCCTGGAAGGCCCCCTACTCAACGCCCGCCCCGAAGGGATCGGACTGGCGTTCCAGACCAGCACCGTATCCCTCGCCGCGCTCGCCGCGGCGGTGAACCGGCTCGCCCCACCCTCCGGCGCCAGCCTGGTCGGGCTCGACTTCGACGCCAGCGCCGCGTGGCCGGTCTACAACTGGATGGGCGTCTGCAAAGCCGGACTGGAGTCGCTCAACCGGTACCTCGCACGCGACCTCGGGCCTGCCGGAATCCGGGTCAACCTCGTCGCGGCCGGGCCGATCCATACCCGGGCGGCCACCGGCATCCCCGGCTTCGAAGCCCTGCTCGACGCCTGGGCAACCCGTTCGCCCTTGCGGTGGGACCCAGCCGACTCGACCCCGGTGGCCGACGCCGTCTGCTTCCTGTTCTCCGACCTCGCCCGCGCTATCACCGGCGAGATCCTCCACGTCGACGGCGGCTACCACGCCATGGCCGCGCCCCTGCGCCAACAGGGATCATGATGGGCCACGAGGACATCCAACACCTCCACACTGATCAGGGCAGGTGCCCTGGCGCAGACTGGGCAAGATCTCGGCTGGTTGACCCGGTGGGCGCTCCATGACCCGACCTAGCCGACTCATCCTGGTCACCGGCACCGGCACCGAGGTCGGCAAGACCTGGGTGACCGCCGCCTTGTCGCGACGATTGCGAGCATTTGGCATCGAGGTCGCGGCCCGCAAACCGGCGCAGTCGTTCACACCCGGTGATACCGCGACCGACGCCGCCGTGCTCGGCGAGGCAACTGACACGCCCGCCGACACGGTGTGCCCGCCACACCGGTGGTACCCGGTACCCCTCGCGCCACCGATGGCCGCCGACACCCTACAACTGGCTCCGATCCTGCTCGACGACCTCGTCGCCGAACTCGACTGGCCCTCAGACGTCGCCATCGGCTTCGTCGAGGGCGCAGGCGGGCTGTGCTCACCAATCGCCCATGACGGCGACACCCTCTCACTGGCGCAGCGGGTGAGACCGGACCTCGTGCTACTGGTCACCGAGCCTGTCCTAGGAGTTGTGTCCCAGGTGCGCCTCGCCGCGCGAGCCCTCACCGGACACGAGGTGCTAGTCGTCCTGAACCGATACGACCCCAGCGACGAGGTGCACCGGCGTAGCCGCGACTGGCTGACAGCCATCGACGCGCTCGCCGTACTCACCAACCACGACCTCGCCGACACCGTTGATTCCGACGCGGCCTGGCGCGCCATCAGCGGCGAGCCCCCCTCGGCACGCAATCCCTGACCACGCCCCTCGGTCACTGACCCGCTTACCCACGTCCTGGACCCGAGCGGTTGGTCAGACCGGGTCAGTTTCACCCGGCAGCGACAGTCACCATGAGTGATCGCGAGAGGTGAGAACTCGACGCGGAACGGTATTGCTCTGCGCCAGCAGGCTCGCCTGAGTCGTGGCGAGGCTGCCAGCAGCGGCCGGCGCACTGTCGACACCTGGCTTCCGATCCACGACTGGACCGAAACCCAGGTATGGCAACGCATCCATGCGTCAGGTGTGCCGTACCACCCGGCCTACGACCAGGGCATGACCCGCCTGTCGTGCTCCCTCTGTGTGCTCGCCAGCCGCGCGGATCTGGTTCGCGCCGCACAACTACGCCCGGAACTGGCCGCCGAGTACGCGGAGCTGGAAGCCGAGATCGGGCACCGGTTCCGCAACGACCTGTCCATGGCCGAGATCATCACCGCCGCCGAGCAAGCCGCAACCGCGGGACACACCGAGGAGACAGCCACGATCGAGCTCGGCCAGGGCCAACTGTGGTGGCCGAGGTTCGAACGCCAGTCCGACCGCTACGGCACCGTGTTCCTGCTCACCGGTCCGGATGCCGAGGACTACGTCTCGTTCGAGAACGCACCCGTCGGCCAACCGGGACGACTCGTCGCCATCGTGGTCGAGACACGTCGCTCCGAGCACTGTGGCGACATAGCGCGGTCCCTGGCACCCGTCACGCCGACGGTCGGCGAGGAGATCACGCTCGGCGCCGGCACGTTGTTCACCGACACCGATGCCGATCTCGGCATACCCACCGCCGTCGGCCTCGCGCCGGACGACAACCGGGACGCCGACTGGCTCGACCCACGCGCCTTGTACCGCTGCCACAACCAAACCGTGCGGCTCGAACTCCGCATCAGCAGCCACACCAACAAGCGCGCACACGACACCAGGCCACGCGCAGCCTGAGAGCCGTCGCTGGCGCGGCGAACAAAGTCACAAAGGCCGTCCCTGCTCAATCGCCACACGAACCCCACCGCACACGCCGAGTGCGGGAAGAAGGAGAACGTACGTGACCAGGCTGATCGAGTCCGGCTATGACGGGCAGTTCGTCACTGACCAGGTCGGTCATTCCCACGCGGCGACCACGGCGATCTACACGGCGGTCAGCAGCGACTTCAAGAACCTAAAGGTCCGCGAGCACCTGGACGCGGTGCCGAGGAAGCCGTGCTGCAACGCGCCTTCGCGATGGCCGAGACGGAGGCGGAGATGGACGACGACTTCAGCGATCACACGTCAGGTGAGCCTGCTGGCCGCCGGAGGAGGGTGCGATGAACGCGGTGTCCCGGCAAGGACCGGACGAGCAGAACGACGACGTGCAGGTCCGGCAGCCGCGCTACGAGTGGCGGCTGCGTGAGCTGATGGCGGTCCGCAAGAACTGGTACACCACCACGAAGCTGATCCCGGAGTTGCGCAAGTACGGCTTCGAGTTCGACCGCAGCTCGATCTACCGGCTCGTCAGCACCGAACGTCCGCCGAAGATGCCGATCGAGTTGATCCTGGCCTTGTGCAAGATCCTCGACTGCCGCTTCGAGGACCTGGCGGTGGAGGTCGAGCCGCAATCGGCCACCGAGGAGCCGGCTCGCCGGGGTCCGCGGCCGGCCGTGCCGGACATGCCGTTGTTGTCCGCGGACTTCTTCGACGCCGAGAGCTGACCGGACACCGGGTCACGCACGTGGGGAAAGGGCGAGGTGTCTGCGCCAGCTGTGGATGCGACCGATCTCTGGTCGCTAGCGGGCTGTGCCATACCTGCTACCACGCCCGCCGGGACAAGGAGAGCTGTGTCGGGTGTGGCCGTCTGACCGTTCCGATTGGACGTACGGCGGAGGGGGCGTGGTGCCAGAACTGCAACGGAAAGCGCCGGGCCGAACCGTGCTCGCTGTGCGGTCGGTCGGGGCGGGTGCCCGCGCGGCGCTACGGGCAGCCGGTGTGTTCGCGGTGTTGGCAGCGCGAGCGGCGCGTCCCGCTGCCCTGCTCGGTATGCGGGCGGACGATGAAGGCCACGAAGAACAGCCCGCAGGGCCGGGTCTGCTACACCTGCCACCGCAAGACCGTTCCCCGCGAGCCCTGCTGGATGTGCGGCAAGGTCGTGCTGGCCGCCGCCCACACCGAGGAAGGAGCGTGGTGCGAACGATGCCGCCGGACGCATCTGGCCGAGCCCTGCTCACGATGCGGCCAGACGGCGCCGGTCACCGTCCGCGACGACGAGAAACGGCCGGTGTGCCGGCGGTGTTGGCAGCGCGGGCATCAACGGCCGCTGCGCCGGTGCATCGACTGCGGCGAGGACAAGCCTGCGGCTCGGCTCATCGAGGACGGGCCACTGTGCGAGAAGTGCGACAACCGGCGTGCGCCGGAGGTGCTGTGCCCGCGCTGCGGGAAGACCCGCAAGGTCGGGATTCTGAGCACGGGGGTTTGCCGGGCCTGCGCCCAGCAAGCTGGGCCACGCCAGCCGTGCCACAACTGCGGCCGGACCAGGTTGGTGGCCTACCGCGACGCCGACGGCGAACCGTGGTGCGACGGCTGCCGCCGCCAGACGCTGGCCGAACCGTGCTCGGGCTGCGGCGTCCACAAGGTGGTGTGCGCGCGTGACCATAATGGACCGTGGTGCAAAGCGTGCTGGGAAGTGGTGCGGCCCGGTCCGCCGTGTACCGACTGCGGGCAACGACCGTCGATGTCCGTGCCAGCTACGGACGGTGTGGCCAGGTGCGTGCCGTGCTACCTGGCCGCCCAGGTCCCCTGCACCCGATGCGGAACCACCGCCCGCGCCGAACAACATTGGCCGGAGGGCCCGGTCTGCCTGTCCTGTGTGGACGCGGTACGGCTCACACACGAGCACTGCCACTGCTGCGGCCAACTAGCCGCGGTGTTCCGCCGCGAGCCCGCCGGGCCGTTGTGCCCGGACTGCGCGGGCGTCACCTTCTCCTAGGGCGTGTTGCTAAATCCATTGGAGGGCTGCGGCGATACGGATCCCGGCCGCGTATGAGCAGGCCGTCTTGTCGAACCGCGATGCGAGTCCTCGCCACTGTTTCAACGCGTTGAAGCACCGCTCGACGACGTTGCGGCCCTTGTAGCGTTCCTTCTGCTCGTTGCCGAAGTCGATCGGGCGGCCTGGCCGCGTGCGCCGGTTCGCGATCTGGTCGGCGCGCTCGGGGATGGTGGCCTTGATACCGCGCTCGCGTAGCCAGCCCCGGTTCGTCTTCGACGGGTACCCCTTGTCTGCGAGCACGCGGTCCGGGCGTGTGCGCGCAGGGCCCCGGCCGGGGACGTGGATCTCGTCGAGCACGTCGGTGAACATGCTCGTGTCCGCGACCTGCCCGCCGGTCAGTACGAACGCCAGAGCCCGGGCCTGCCCATCGCAGACGAGGTGGATCTTCGTCGTCACACCGCCCCGTGACCGGCCGATCGCGTGATCAGGCGGTTCCAGCCCGGCCTTCTTGTAGTTCGATGGAGCCCCCCGTGACCCGCCTCATCGTCGCTCCGTGCTGATGCACACGCGCGATCGACGAGTCCACCGACACAACCCAGTCGATCTCTCCTGCCAACGACGCTCGCTTCTGCACGTGAGTGAGCAGGTCGTCCCAGACGCCCGCGGCGGCCCACCGGCGGAAGTTCTTGTAAACCGTGTTCCAGCTCCCGAACCGCTCGGGCAGGTCCCGCCATGCTGAGCCCGTCCGGAACCGCCACGCGGTCGCCTCGACCACCGTGCGTCGATCTACCGGCGGACGGCCCCGCGTCCTCACCGGCGGGAACACGTCCTGGATCAGCTCCCAAACCTCGTCAGTGATGACATCTCGCGACACCCCCCAAGCATCGCCCACACATCCCGGAACAACTTTTAGCAACACGCCCTAGTTGTGTGATCCGGAGAGGTTGGGGACGCGGTCTGCTGGTGGGGCTCCGTGGATGGCGGTGTGGGGTCGGTGGAAGTTGTACCAGTCGAGCCAGTCGGCGAAGGTTCGCTGGCGTTCGCGTTCGGAGTGGTAGGGCTGTTGGTAGGCCCATTCGTCGAGCAGGGTGCGGTGGTAGCGCTCCACTTTTCCGTTCGTTTGTGGGCGCCAGGGGCGGGTGAATCGTCGGGCGATGCCCAGGTCGGTGCAGACTTGTTGCCAGGTGTTTTTGCGGTAGGACCAGGCGTTGTCGGTGAGTACTCGCTCGATGGTCACGCCGTGGCCGGTGAACCAGGCCTGCGCCCGGCGTAGGAATGCGGCGCAGGTCGCGGCCTTCTCGTCGGCCAGGGTTTCGGTGTAGGCCAGTCGGGAGTGGTCATCGAGTGCGGTGTGCAGGAACAGATATCCGCCACCGCAGGCGCGGGCTTGATTGCCCCGGCCGGCGGCACGCCCCAGGACGCGGTGGCCGCCGCCCTCGGGAATCCGACCGAGTTTTTTCACGTCAACGTGGACCAGTTCGCCGGGGCGGGGGTGTTCGTAGCGGCGCACCGGTTCGCCGGTGGCCCGGTCACACGCGGCCAGGATCGGACGGTGGTGGCGGCGCAGGACCTGGTGCACGGTCGACGCGGCGACCGGGACCCGGCCGGCGATGCGCCCCGGCCCGATCTTGTGCTCGTCACGCAGCCGCAGGACCTCGTCCTCGACCGCCCGACTCGTGCGTTGCGGACTGCGGTGCGGACGGCTGGAGCGATCGTCCATAGCCTGCTCGCCGTCGTGGCGGTAACGGCCCGCCCAGCGGGCCGCGGTCGTGTGGGCGACCTGGAACCGCTCGGCCGCACGACGAACAGGCCAGCCATCATCGACGACACATCGGGCCAGCCGCAGCCGCCCGGTCGGAGTCAGCGGAGCGTTACGGTGGACCACCAGAGGGCCTCCTCGGGTCGGCGTGTGTTCGTGGTGATCCACACCGAACCCGGAGGCCCTCACCCATATCAAGATCATCCACCGCGTGCCGACCTGTCACCAACGTGCCCGAACAGCACACCTAGTGGGTTCCCGGAGCGGGCGCAGGCTGGGATTGGATGATCGCGCAGAACCCGGAACCGGGGTCGACTCCGCCGTCATCGTGCTGGAGCAGGTTCTGGATCCGGTCGCGGAGCACGGAGAGTTCGGCGAGCATCGTGTCGAGCTCGGTTAGGCGCTGTCCCAGTGTGGCGCGCACCTGCTCGCAGGGTGTCTGCCCGTCGCGGTGCAGCTCCAGCACCGTTTTGATCTCGGTGAGCTGCAGGCCCGCGGCCTTGGCCCGGGCGATGAACCGCAGCGTCTCGATGTCGGCCTGGGTGAACAGCCGGTGGCCCTGGGCTGAGCGCGGGGCGGGCGGGAGCAACCCTCGGGATTCGTACAGCCGGATCGATTTCGCGCTCACTCCCGCCAGCGTGGCGGCTTGCCCAATCGTCCGGTGATCCCCGACGGTCAACTCCCTGCCTCCCCGCGGACGACGTCACTTCGGCACAGGCGAGCGCACGAAGCCCGCCCCGTCAGGGTAACCCCCACCCCGGGTGGGGTGGGAATATGGCCGGTAGAGGTGGGCGTTGACGGTAGTGAATACCGGAGACGAGGAGCACAGCATGGCCGACGAACTCACGGCGAAGAAGCGCGCGGCGTTGAACCGGTTGAAGACGGTGCGGGGTCACCTGGACGGGATCATCCGGATGCTGGAGGCCGACGCGTACTGCGTGGATGTGATGAAGCAGATCTCGGCGACGCAGTCGTCGCTGGAGCGGGCCAACCGGATCATGCTGCACAACCACTTGGAGACCTGCTTTTCCGAAGCAGTACTGGATGGCCGGGGTCAGCCGGCTATTGACGAGCTGGTCGAGGCGGTGAAGTTCAACCCGGCGCTGACCGGCCCGCAGGCCCGCGTCAACGGCGCCGCGGTCGGCGAAGCCGAGCCCGCTATCGACACGCAGCCGGATGCGGAGGAGGAAGGGAGCGCGGTATGACGACCACGGTGTTTTCGGTGCCCGAGATCAGTTGTGGAGCCTGCCGGTCGGCGATCGAGACCGCGGTGGCACCAACGGCCGGGGTGCGGTCGGTCGAGGTTGACCTGGACTCGAAGACGGTGACCGTCTGCCACGACCAGACGGTGTCGCTGGCCGCGCTGAGCACGCTCATCGAAGACCAGGGTTACGACGTGGCGGATACCCACGAGCAGGCCGGGCGAGGTGACCAGCAGTGACGACCTCTGAGCAGACCACACGCAGCGAGGGTGTTGATCGTCGGGAGTTCTCCGTCGAGGGCATGACGTGCGCCTCCTGCGCGATCCGGGTGCAGAAGACGTTGAACAAGCAGCCGGGCGTGACCGAGGCGCAGGTCAACTTCGCCACCGGCAATGCCCGGGTCGCCTACCAGCCCGACGAGGCCAGTGTCGACGAGTGGCAGGCGGCGGTGGATCGGCTCGGCTATCAGCTCGAACCGGTCACTGCGGAGCAACCGGCGTCGGTGAGCAAGGAGACCGAGCAAGCCACCCGTGGTTGGGTGTGGCGGATCGCGCTGGCCTGGCCGCTGGGGTTGGCGATCTTCGCGTTGACCATGTTTTTCGGTGAGCACGACTGGGCGCGGTGGGCGGCGTTCGCCGCGGCGGTGCCGGTGCAGTTCGTGGCCGGGTGGCCGTTCCTCACCGTTGCGGCCGAGCGGGCCCGGGCGCTGAGCGCGAACATGGACACGCTCATTGCCCTGGGCACGCTGACGGCGTTTTTCTACTCCACGGTGGAGTTGTTCACCGGTGGGGACCTGTACTTCGACACGGCCGCGATGATCATCGCGTTCCTGCTGCTGGGCCGCTACTTCGAAGCCCGCTCCACCAGCCGCGCCTCGCACGCGATCAACACGCTGCTGGAGATGGGCGCCAAACACGCCCGGATCGTGGTCGATGGCGCTGAGCACGACGTGCCCGTGGAACAGGTTGCCATGGGCGATGTGGTCCGGGTGCGGCCCGGGGAGAAGATTCCCGTCGATGGCGAGGTCGTCAATGGCCGCGCGGCAGTGGACGAGTCGATGCTCACCGGCGAATCCGTCCCGGTCGACAAGACCACGGGCTCCCGCGTCGCGGGCGCGACGATCAACACCGACGGGCTGCTGACCGTGCGCGCCACCGCTGTGGGCGCGGACACCGCCCTGGCCCAGATCGTGCGCCTGGTCAAAGAGGCGCAGAGCGGGCAGGCGCCGGTGCAACGGCTGGCCGACCGGGTCTCGGAGGTGTTCGTGCCCATCGTGATCGGCATCGCGGTCGTGACCTTCGCCGCCTGGAGCCTGCTCGCCGGTGACCCCACCGCCGGCACGGTCGCCGCGGTGGCGGTGCTGATCATCGCCTGCCCCTGCGCGCTCGGACTGGCCACCCCCACGGCGATCATGGTCGGCACCGGACGAGCCGCCCACCTGGGCATCCTGGTCAAGGGCGCCGAGGTGCTGGAAGGATCCAAGAAGATCACCACCGTCGTGTTCGACAAGACCGGCACCCTCACCCGCGGTCAGATGCAGCTGGCCGAAACCGCGACTGCCGACGGCTCGGAGCCCGACATGCTGCGGATGGCCGCCGCCGTGGAATCCGGCTCCGAACACCCGGTCGCCGCCGCCATCACGACTGCCGCGCACGAACGCGGCCTGGACCTGCCGGCGGTTGCGGAGTTCACCAACGTCGCCGGTCACGGCGTGCGCGCCGAGGTGGAGGGCACCGTGGTGCACGTGGGTCGCCAGGAACTGCTCGACCAGCAGCAGCTGCACCTGCCCGAACAGCTCGCGGCGCGCGCCGCCGACATGGAAGCCCAGGGCTACACCGCGGTCTACGCCGGCTGGGACGGACACGTCCACGGGGTACTGGGCGTGGCCGACACCCTCAAGGACGAGGCCACCGCGGTGGTGCGGCACCTGCACGGCATGGGCCTGGAAGTCGCCATGATCACCGGGGACAACCAGCAGACCGCTGAGGCCGTCGCCGCTCAGGCCGGCATCGACCGCGTGTTGGCCGAGGTGCTGCCCACCGACAAGGTCACCGAGGTGCGCCGACTGCAGGACGAGGGCCGCGTAGTGGCCATGGTCGGCGACGGCGTCAACGACGCCCCCGCTCTGGTGCAAGCCAACCTGGGCATCGCGATCGGCACCGGCACCGACGTGGCTATCGAATCCAGCGACATCACGCTGATGTCCGGCCAGCTGGATGGCGTCACCCACGCCATCCAGCTGTCCCGCAAGACGCTGCGCACGATCTACCAGAATCTGGGCTGGGCGTTCGGTTACAACACCGCCGCGATCCCGCTGGCCGCTCTCGGGCTGCTCAACCCGATCATCGCCGCTGCGGCGATGGCGTTCTCCTCGGTCAGCGTGGTCACCAACTCGCTGCGGCTGCGGCGCTTCGCCCGAGCCCACTGAACCGAAGGGACAGACACGATGATGATGGAGGGCATGGGCGGCATGATGGCCTGGATGCTGCTATGGGGCCTGATCGGCCTCGCGCTGCTAGTCCTGATCACCGTGGCGATCATCTGGCTGATCCGCCACATGCTCGCTGGCCCGGGCTCGCGTTCCGACCCTGCGGAGGAGGAACTGCGCCGCCGCTACGCCGCCGGGGACATCGATCACGAGGAATATCAACGCCGCAGAGCCGAGCTCCGAAAACGATAGGCGCTCCTGCTGCCTCCTGGCCCGATGGGATGTCTCCAGCGTGACTGATCTGTGGACAGTAATTGCGAAGACTGTGCGCCTGCCGCGAACTTAACGAGTGCGGCAGGCGCACAGATATCCGATGCTGGCGACGGTGAACGGCACCGCATAGTTGACCGCGACCTGGACCCAGGTTATGCCCGTGGCATACCCGCCTGCGATGACAGCGCCTTGGTTCACTGCGGAGAGCACCGTGCCGACCACAGCCGCCGTAGGGGCGGCCGTGCGTACGGTCCGCCCCTTCAGGAACCATCCCACGGCTTGCCGTGGATGCGACCACGCTTCCGAGCGTTCGGGGCCTGCGCGCACCTCGTCTTCGCCGACTACGGGGCGCGGCGAGTCCGCATTTCTCATGGTGATGCCACCTCGGTCGCGCAGCGAGTGTGGCGGCAAGATCCGCGACTCGCGATCATGGCAGTCCCCTCTCACCGCCGACGGCGGAATGGCCAGAAACCTCGTCGGCTCCGCGATGGCTCAGCCTCCTGGATCAGCTGAGGTGCATGCTCACGGACCGCGGCCTGGACCTGTCGGAAGCTCGGGTTGACCAGGGCCTGCTGGCCGATGAAGACGGTGGGAACGGTCTCGTTGCCGCCGGTTACTGCTCGTACCCGCGCGGCGGCTTGGTGATCGTCCCAGATGTTGACTTCCCGCACAGGCAGGCCGCTACGGCGCAGCGGCAGCCGGAGCGCCATGCAGAACGGACAGCCGGGACGCCAGTAGAACTCGACAGCAGTGACCGACTCGACCTGCTCTGTGTTCATCACGCCTCCACGCGACCTCGTCAGTGTTTCGCTCAGCCCAGGCAGAAACACCCGGTACGCCTAGGGAATCGGTTGCCGGTGTGATCGCGTGTCCGGAGTGTCAGCGCCGTGACAGAGATGAGCGATGATCGCCCCGTGGTCAGCTGAACCGTGGCGATCGTGGCCCGGGCAGCACGGTTGGCAACGAGCGATGACGATGCGCAGTGGTCTGCCTTTCTCGCAGACTCTTCAGTTATGACACCGGAGCGGAGATGAGCGGCGCGGACTGGCAGAGCTACCTCAGAACTTTTCACGGCCAGAAGCCTGGCGTCACGGAACAGGTGCTGAGCAAGGTGGAGGGTTCGCCGTATGCGTGGCTGGCCGAGCCGCTGCACGACACCGCGGGGTGGATCGTCGATGTCGCCTGCGGATCCGCCCCGACGCGGGACCATCTGCCCGGTCACCGCTGGGTCGGGGCGGACCTCAGCAGCAGCGAGCTGACCGCAGCCCTCGCAGCCGGCCGAGAACCAGTCGTGCAAGCCCGGGCCGACGCGCTGCCCTTCGTCGACGGCGCCGCCGATGCCGTGTGCGCTGCGATGGCGCTGCAAGTGGTCACACCGCTACCCGATGTGCTGGCCGAAATCGGACGCGTCCTGGTCCCCAGCGGCGTTTTGGCCGCCCTGGTGCCGTCCCGGCTCGGTGCCTCTCCGCAGGGCTTGCTCGGGTGGACGCGGATGCTGGGGGCTCTGGGATTCGCCAGCCCACGCTGGCCCAACCCGCACGCCTGCGACCGCCTCGCGGGGCTCCTGAGCCGACACGGGTTTCAGATCGTCGCCACCGAGCGTCGAACGTTCTGGTTTCCGGTGAACACCGGCGACTCCGCCGCGTTGCTTGTCGACAGCCTGTATCTACCGGGCATCAGCGCTGACCGCCTTGCCAGCGCCAAGCAGAAGCTAGGCTCATGGGCGCGCCCAGGCCGCAGGCTCCCCCTGCCGTTGCGCAGGGTCATCGCCCGGCACTAGGCCAGCGTGCCCAGCCAGGTGGTCACCGCGTACAGCACGATGTAGGTCGCCACCGCGACCGCGAGCACGCCAAGCAGGCGCCACCGCCAGCGCCGCATTCCAGCGATGCTGCACTGATCGCGGCGGCGCAACGCCAGCCACACGAGCAGGACGAGGACGGCGAGCCCGCTCAGGCGGAACCACCACGCGTAGTTGCCGTAGAGGTCGGTGGCCCATGCGAACGCGGTGCCGGCGCTGACGATGCCGAGCAGAGCGAGCACGGTGGGGCCGGCACAGCACAGGATGCCGACCACGCCGCCGGTGAGGCCGATCCGCCACATCGGCAACCGGTCCGTGCGAACCCGCGTGCGGGTTTGCTCCTCGCTGCCGGTCGTCACCGGTCACCTCGCCCTATGGTCCGCAACCTGGCCAGCACGCCGGTGCGCGGTCCTTCCGGCTCGCCCTCGATGCGCACGTCAGGGTCGAAGGCGACGTGGTTCTTGATCCGTCGAGCCAGCGGCGTCGGGTGCGGGTAGTACCAGGCCGCGTCCGGCAAGGCCGTCTCGTCGGTGACGAGGCTGTAGTAGCGGGCGATTCCCTTCCATGGGCACAGTGTTTTGGTGGGGCTGTCCACGAAGGAGTCTCTTCGCAGCGATTCCGGCGGGAAGTAGTGGTTGCCTTCCACCTGCACCGTCCGGGGTGCCTCGGCCAGGACCTGGCCGTGATAGACCGCGCGCAACATGGCGCCCTCCTCAACGTCACTCACCCCCAAGTCAACCGGGATCTCAGCATTGCTGCCGTGGAAATGTCAGGACGATGACAAGTCGATCGTCAGATGCTGGGCGGCGAGGTCCGTCCCGGGTGCCGGAGACGAGGACGGTGAGCAGCAGCGAGAGGAGCGTCAACGGGGAGAAGATCGGCCGCAGCGGCAGCGTAAGAGGTAACAGCGTCGCCGCTACACTGGTTGCCCAGTACACGATAGAGCGGGTGTTGGCGGAGACCGGCCAGAGTGATGGTCCGGGGGCTTGGCCTAGGCTGCGGCCATGACCGAAAGCACGTCCCCGACCCCCAAAGAAGCCTTCGAACTGCTGCTGTCCGGTAACCAGCGCTTCGTCACCGGTGCGCCGAAGCATCCGAACCAGGACGCTACTCGTCGAGCGGAGATCGCATCGACCCAGCGCCCGTTCGCGGTGCTGTTCGGATGTTCCGACTCCCGGCTGGCCGCTGAGATCATCTTCGATCAGGGCCTGGGGGACCTGTTCGTGGTGCGCACCGCGGGCCACGTGATGGGCTCGGAGGTGCTGGGCAGCATCGAGTACGGGGTCGGTGTGCTGGGGTGCCCGCTGGTGGTGGTCCTTGGGCACGATTCGTGCGGCGCGGTTGCTGCCGCGTGTGCCGCACTCGACGACGGCCTGGTGCCGGACGGATACATCCGGGACGTCGTCGAGCGGGTGACTCCCAGCGTGCTCACGGCGCGGGCCGCCGGACGCTTGCAGGCCGACGAGATCCTTGCCGAGCACGTCAGGAACACCGTCGACCAGCTGCTGGACCGCTCCCGGCTGCTCGCCGAACGGGTCGATGCCGGCCAGACCGCCGTGGTCGGTCTGAGTTACCGCCTGGCCGACGGCCGCGCGAAGGTGGCCGCGGCCCGCGGAGTTCAGGTGCCCGTCGGCACCACCTCCTGACCCGCTCCGACCACCAGGGCACGCCACCAATCCGTGGCGGGCTGGTCGGACCGTTCCTTCAGGGCGGGCACAACGTTGCGTCAGTAGGGTCGTACGTCCGCCCTGGTGGGCGCTCAGCAGAAACATCGAACGATGTCGGTGCCGTTCACTAGGAGGGCCGAGGCCCTGCGGCACGGCGGAGCCGGTTGGCGATCGCCAGGCCCAGCCCCTCCTCCACCGGCAAAGACGCGACGATCAGGTCGCACCCCCGCTGATCGAGCTCGCGCAGGAAGCCATATAGCCCGCGCGCGTAGGCGGCCATCGAACCGGGGAGGGCCACCACGGCGTGCGCCTTGACCGAGACGTCGGCGAAGGACGGGGGAAGCAACACGCCCACTCGGTGGCCAAGGTCCTGCGCGAACTCCGCTTCGGCGACGATCTTCTCGGGCTCGACGAGGACGACCCGCGCCCGCGGCGCGTAGTGAGACGGATGCTGGCCCGGCACTCGGACGCGGCTGGTCGAGTGGACCGCAAGCGGACGCCCCAGCACTGCTTCGAGGGCCTCGCGGGTCACCCCGCCGGGCCGAAGGACGTTCGGGACCTCGCCGGTGGCATCGACGATGGTCGACTCGACACCGACCTGGCAGGGGCCGCCGTCCAGCACGAGATCGACGGCATCGCCGAGCTCCGCACGGACGTGGTCCGCCGTGGTGGGGCTGACCGAGCCGAAGCGGTTGGCCGACGGGGCCGTGACACCGCCGCCGAAGGCCGACAGCAGCGCGAGGGCGACGGGGTGGTCGGGCACGCGCACGGCCACCGTCTCCAGGCCCCCGTCGCTTCCAAGGGCACCCGGCGACTGCGCCGCAGGACCAGCGTGAGCGGCCCCGGCCAGAATCGTTCGGCCAACAGGCGCGCCGTCGCGGGCACGTCGGCGACCCAGTCGCGCAACTGCTCCGCGTCACCGAGGTGGACGATCAGCGGGTGGGAGGACGGGCGGCCCTTGACCTGGAAGATGCGTGCGACGGCGGCGGCATCCTCGGCGTTGGCGCCCAGACCGTAGACGGTCTCGGTCGGGAAGGCCACCAGCCCTCCGCCGCGCAGCACACCGGCTGCCTTGTCGATGTCGGTGGTTCTCGCCGCCACTGTCGCAATCCTTTCCCTGTTCCGTTCTCCACGTTCTGCAGCCTCGTCGGCGCATGACGACGAACCAAGGCCGAGGGCACCACCTGAGCCCGCACGAACGAACACCGTCACGGCAGCACGGGGGAACACCGCCAGGACACAGCTCAGCGTAAAACTGGCATGGTCCTCTAATGCCCCGGGCTGCCTGGTCTCGCGTCAGGGCAACGGCATCCCGGTAGTCGTTCGGTTCCGGGAGACGACAGCAGCCGCCAGACAACGGTTGCCCCTCGACCGACGCCGGCGGCCCGGCCGAGCACGGCGAGCACGGCGAGCTCCTTGAGAACCGGTGGCGGCTCAGGCGATTGGATCAACGGCTAACCATCCCTGCCTGTCATACGGCTTCCACCATCACGGTCCGCGCCCGCTGACTCCATCACGCCACACGCGCGACGCAGACAAGCGCCGACTGTCGCTCTGCTGACAGAGTCGTCCCAGTCCGACCACCACGGGAAGTGTCAGCTAGGCGACAACCCCGTGCGTAGAAGTTGACCTTGCGTGGTTGGCTGCGGGCGTGACCGACAGCGACGTGATCGTGATGGGTGGCGGCGCGGCCGGTCTGGCCGCGGCGACCACTGCCCGACGGGCGGGACTGGGAGTCGTGCTCGTCTCCGACGGCGACCCCGGTGGCGACTGCACGTTCACCGGGTGCGTGCCGTCGAAAACCCTGCTGCACGCTGCGGCGCGCGGGATGCCGTTCGGCGAAGCGCTGGCCCGCGTCCGCCACACCGTGGCCCGCGTCGCGGCCACCGAAAACGACGACGTCTTACGCCAGCAAGGCATCAACGTGGTCCGGGGCCGTGCGCGATTCGTCTCGGCCCGCACGGTGTCCGTCGATGATCGGCGCATGACGGCGCGGCAGATCGTCGTCGCCACCGGCGCCCGCCCGGCCGTCCCGCCGATTCCCGGGTTGGGCCGCGTGCCCCTGTTGACTACCGAAACCGTGTTCGACTTGGCCGAAGCTCCGGGTTCGCTGGCGATTCTTGGTGGCGGGGCTGTGGGATGCGAGCTCGCCCAGGCGTTCGCGCGGCTCGGCGTGGAGGTGACGCTCATCGAGACGCAGCCGCGAGTGCTACCCGCTCTCGACCCCGAGGCATCCGCAGCGCTGTCCGAAGCTCTGACCGAGGACGGAATTCGGCTGCGCACCGGCACGGCGGCCCGGGCGGCTCGAATGGATGGTCGACAGGTCCTGCTGGATCTCGACGACGGCGAGACCGTCCGCGCGGACCGGCTTCTGGTGGCCACCGGGCGCCGCCCGGACACCCACGACCTCGCGTTGGAGTCCGTAGGTGTCCGTACCGACGAGCGGGGTTTCGTCCTGGTCGACCGGTACATGGCCACCGGCGTAAAGGGGGTCTCGGCCGCTGGCGACGTCACCGGGCTGTTTCCACACACCCACGGTGCCTACGCGATGGGGCGCATCGCCGTCACCGCGGGGCTGCGGCGCACTCGGCGCCCTGCCTTCGATCCGAGCTCGATCCCGATGGTGGTGTTCACGGACCCCGAAGTCGCCGTCGTGGGCACCGCTGAGCGCGACCTCTCGGGCACCTCGGCCAGGGTGGCTTATCTGCCGATGACCGAGGTGGACCGGGCGATCACGTCGGCCGATCCGTGCGGGTTCGTCAAACTCCTCGCATGCCCGCGCCGCCTGCTTGGCACCGTCGGGGGTGGCCGCGTGCTGGGAGCGACGATCGTGGCCGAACGAGCCGGCGAGATGATCCACGAACCCGCGCTGGCCATGCGCACCGGCATGTTCACCGGACGCCTGGCACAGGCGGTGCACGCCTACCCCACATGGTCGCTGGCCATCCAGCAGACCGCGGCCCAGTTCGTCGGAGGCCATGGCGGACGAACCGCGAGGCCAGCCGGACAGCGCGCACGTGACCGTTGACCCTGCTCCGCGAGCGATGCCTGCGAACTGTTCGGTGGCGAACAGTGCTGCTGCGATCAGGAAGGCTTGCTGCTGAGCTGTGCGCGTAGGTCGATCACCGAGACGGAAGCGGGGCTCGCAGCGTGGCGCAGCAGAAGCAGGATCGCGACGAGGTGTTCATCGAGTACACCAAGAGCATCTGCCCGGTGTGCAAGGTCGTCGTCGACGGCCAGGTCAACATCCGCGACAACAAGGTCTACCTGCGCAAACGCTGCGCCGAGCACGGATGGTTCGAAGCCTTGGTGTACGGCGACGCGCAGGCGTACCTGGACTCGGCACGGTTCAACAAGCCGGGCACGATCCCCCTGGCGTTCCAGACCGAAGTTAAAGATGGCTGCCCGTCGGACTGCGGGCTGTGCCCGGAACATAAGCAGCATGCCTGCCTGGGGATCATCGAGGTCAACACCAACTGCAACCTCGACTGCCCGATCTGCTTCGCCGACTCCGGCCACCAACCCGACGGCTATTCGATCACGCTGGAGCAGTGCGAACGGATGCTGGACGTGTTCGTCGAGGCCGAGGGCGAACCCGAGGTGGTGATGTTCTCCGGGGGTGAGCCCACCATCCACAAGCACCTCCTCGACTTCATCGACCTCGCCCAGCAGCGGCCGATCAAGGCGGTCAATCTCAACACCAACGGCATCCGCCTGGCCACCGACCAGCGGTTCGTGCAGGCGCTGGGGGAGCGGAACCGTCCCGGTAAACGGGTCAACATTTACCTGCAGTTCGACGGCTTCGACCAGCGCACGTATCTGGAGATCCGCGGTAAGGATCTCCGCGACCGCAAGCAGAAGGCGCTGGACAACTGCGCGGACGCCGGGCTGACCGTCACGCTGGTCGCTGCGCTGGAACGCGGGCTCAACGAGCACGAGGTCGGCGACATCGTCCGCTTCGGCATCGAGCACCCCGCCGTGCGCTCGGTGGCGTTCCAACCCGTCACGCACTCCGGACGGCACATCGAGTTCGATCCATTGAACCGGCTGACCAACTCGGACGTGATCGAACTGCTCGCCGACCAGTGTCCAGACTGGTTCCGCACGAGCGACTTCTTCCCCGTGCCGTGCTGCTTTCCCACCTGCCGCTCGATCACCTACCTGCTGGTCGACAAGACCGCCGACCGCACCGACGTCATCCCCATCCCACGATTGATCAACCTCGACGACTACCTGGACTACGTCACCAACCGCGTCATGCCCGACCAAGGCGTCCGCGAAGCATTGGAAAAGCTCTGGAGCGCGTCGGCCTTCATGGGCACCGAAACCACCAGCACCAACCTGGAGACCACCGCGGCTGACCTGGAATGCGAAGCATGCGGCATCGACCTGCCCGAAGCCGCCAAGGACCTCGGCGATAAGGCTTTCATGATCGTGGTCCAGGACTTCCAGGACCCCTACACCCTCAACGTCAAACAACTCATGAAGTGCTGCGTCGAGGAAATCACCCCCGACGGGCGCCTCATCCCCTTCTGTGCCTACAACTCCGTCGGCTACCGCGAACAAGTCCGCGCCCAGCAGTCCGGAGTCGACATCCCCGGCGTGGTACCCAACGCGACCGAACTCCAGCCCCTCCTGACGGACTCGCCCTACGGCTCGAAAATCGCGACAAACGCAGACGCCGACCGGAACGCCGTCGCGCCAGACACGACGAACGTGGGACGCAAGGCGGTGGAATCATGAGCACCCGACACAGTCCGGCAGATGCGGCCGAGATCAAGAATTGCTGCGCGGCAGCCTACGGCAACGACGCGGTGGCACTGCTGCTCGGCGAGTCCTATCACCCCGGCGGGCAGGCTCTCACCGAGCGGTTGGCCGACGCCCTCGACCTGCGCGCCGGGCAGCATGTCGTCGACGTCGCTGCGGGCCCCGGCGCCACGGCCCGCCTGCTGGCCACCCAACGCGGCGTACATGTCGACGGAATCGAGCTCAATCAAGCCACGGTCGACAAGGCGCGGGCCACCACCGAGAACGCCGGCCTCGGGCAGACGGTGCGCTTTCACACCGGCGACGCCGAACGAATCCCCCTAGCCGACGCCGAGTTCGACGCCGTGGTCTGCGAATGCGCATTCTGCACCTTCCCCGACAAACCCACCGCAGCACGTGAATTCGCGCGCGTGCTCCGGCCCGGTGGCCGGGTCGGCATCACCGACATCACCGTGCACCCCGACGGTCTCCCCACCGAACTCACCGGACTTGCCGGCTGGGTCGCCTGCATCGCCGACGCCCGTCCACTTGACGACTACATCGCCATCCTCGACACCGCCGGACTACGCACCACCGACACCCAAAGCCACGACGAGGCACTGCGGTCGATGATCGACATGATGGAAGCGCGGCTGAAACTGCTCCGCATGACCGCCCCCGACCAACTCGTCGCCGCCGGGATCGACGTCAACGCCGTACTGCACTACACGCGACTCGCCGCCGACGCCGCCGCCACCGGCACCCTTGGATATGCGCTCATCACAGCAGAGAAACCACGATAAGCAACGTGGTGTGTGGGCCTCCACCTCTTCGGGCCTAGCGCCCGGCGGAGGCGGCCCACCGCGAGTCCGGTGCTCAGTCCACTGCCGTGAGCACTGCTGCGGGTTGGCGGTGCTGGCGGATGTGGTGGGTGAGGGCGCGGGCTCGTTTCGAGCCGATGCTGAGCTTGCGGCGGAGCGTGTCGGCTGAGATCGGGCGTTGGTACAGGTTCCAGTGTTCGGCGTCGAGCCGGTATGCCTCCCCATATAGCGGATCACCCTCTTCACCGTACGGTTCCGCTGAGTCGGCTTCGGTGCTATGACCAGGCATGTTGTTCACGACCGTGCGAAATGCTGGCACCCTCTCGGCCTCTACAAGAGCGTCCAGCGTCTGGCTGGCCCCGCCTGAATCTGCCGAAGCCGGCAGCGCTGAGCCGGCCTCGGCAGACTCAGGACCGTTCTCGATCGTCATCTCCGCGCGGCGCCGCTTGATGGCCTGGTTGAGTAGTTCGACCGATAGCAGCAGCGCGAGGGGTGGGCAGGCAGCGACATCCATGCGTCCGGCGATCCGGGCCAGTGACCACCCCTGGTGGTAGAGCCGGGCGGCGTCGTCGATCTGCTCGGCGGACAGGCCGCGACGGCGCATCGGGACCCCGTGGCGATGCAGGATGGTGGACACGGTTCGGCGCTCGATACCGAACTGATCACCCAGCTGGTAGACGGTCGCGCCCGAGGTGTAGCCCTCGATCAGTTGCCGCACTTGGTCTCCGTCGAGCGCGGCCAGGCTTAGCCTGCTTCGGTTTCGTTTGGGCGGGCGCATTCAGGTCCGGCAGCTTTTACCGCAGTCCTTCTAGCGCTGTGACCTGGTACTTTGTGTTGAAATAAGCTCCCCCAACCTCCACAGGTAGGGTAACCATAGGAAGCCCCTCCATGTTCGATGACCTGCGGAAATGGCAGGTGAAGGGGCTTCCTGTCGGTCCGTGGTGCGTTTCCGGTGTCTGACGCAAAAGTGCTGGTCAGGACGGCTTCTCGAGTTCTAATCCCGCAAGGTAGTTGGGTTGCACTTGGGTATGAGCTGCTCGTCTTGGTTCATGCCGGGGTCTGCTGACGGCGAATAGGGATCGTTGGCCGATGCGGATCCGTCGTGTGTCGTGTGCGGATGCGTTCACCTCAGTCGTTGCGGCCGTGGTGGTAGGAGATGTAAGCGGCACCGCTGATAGCAGCGGCTTGGCTCGTGTTCAGGTCATTGGTAGCCCGGTCAGCCCTGCGACAAGGCCGAGCAAGGCGCAGATGCCGAGCGTGCGGAGTACTGACCAGCGCAGCCGGAAGATCAGGACGATGGCGACGACGGTGATGGCGACCGCGACCGGTTTGACGGTGGCCAGGTCGGGGACGTTCACATCGAAGATTCCCAGGCGAAGCTGATTGCTGGCCCCGAAGAAGGTGTGGGTGGCGAAGTAGAGGGCGAGGTTGGCGATAACACCGACCACGGCGGCGGTGATGCCAGTCAGCGCCGCGGAGAGGGTGTGGTTGTTGCGGAGTCGTTCGATGTGTGGGGCGCCGAGGAAGATGAACAGGAAGCAGGGCACGAAGGTGACCCAGGTAGTGATGAGCGCGCCGAGGATTCCGGCGATCCAGGGGTTGAGGCCGCCGGGGTGGTGGTAGGCGCCGAGGAACGCGACGAACTGCACGACCATGATCAATGGTCCCGGGGTGGTTTCAGCCAGGCCCAGACCGCGGACCATGTCCCCTGCCGAGAGCCAGGCATAGACTTCGACGGCACGTTGGGCGACGAAGGCGAGCACGGCATAGGCGCCGCCGAAGGTCACGAGTGCGGTGCCGGAGAAGAACATGCCCTGGGTGGTGAACACGCTGCCCACGCCGGTCAGGAGCGCGACGGCCAGTAGCGGCAGTCCCCAGAGTGCCGCACTGATGAGGATGATGCGGGCGGCTCGACCGAGGGTGGGGCGTTCGGTGTGCAGGGCATCGTCGGCGATCAGTGGTTGCGGGCCGTTGCTGTTCTCGGTGCCGTTTCCGGCGCGCAGTGCGTGGGGTTTGATCTTGGCGAGCAGCCATCCGGCGAATGCGGCCACGGCGATCACGATGGGAAACGGGACGCCGAACAGTGCCAGGGCGAGAAAGGCGCCGATCGCGATGGCGATCAGGGCGGGGTGGGTCAGGGCGCGTTTGCCGACCCGGTGGACGGCTTGGGCGACGATGGCCACCACTGCGGGGCCAAGTCCGGCGAAGATCGCGGTGACGAGGATGGTGTCACCGAAGCCCACATAAATGGCGGACAGCGCGAGTAGGGCGATGACACCGGGCAGGACGAACAGCGTGCCGGCGGCGAGTCCGCCGCGGACTCCGTTGAGCAGCCACCCGACGTAGATGGCGAGTTGTTGGGCTTCGGGGCCGGGCAGCAGCATGCAGTAGTTCAGGGCGTGCAGGAAGCGGCGTTGGCCGATCCAGCGTTTGTCGTCGACCAGGGTGCGTTGCATGACCGCGATTTGCCCGGCCGGTCCGCCGAAGGTCTGCAGCGAGATGGCAAACCAGGTCCGCAGCGCCTGCCGAAATGGCACCAGATCGCCGCTACGCGACTGGGGTGTGGCCGCGGATTCCGGGGCGTTTTCGGAGGTGTCCTGCGGCGGCTCTGGTGGCTTCGGGGTGGACTGGTCGGGGGTGTCGCGCATCGATTCTGTTCCTCTGTGGACAGTGGGGGCTATGCGGGTTCGCGGCCGAGCAGAGTGGCGCGGCGGTAGTACTCGTAGAGCCCGTCGAACAGCGGGCGGGTGTGGGCCAGGACTTGCTCGTCGTCGCAAACCATCGACAGCGCGCGCAGCGCGACATCGATACCGGGGGCTTCGGGGGCGTCGTAGCGTTCGTCGTCGAGGTCGGCTTCGTGGATGACCTCGGCGATGCGCCACAGCACGGGGTCGGTGATGTCGTAGCGGCGCAGGATGGTCTCGAAGCTGCAATCCCCCTGGTGGTGCCCGAGTTCGACCCCGCGCATGTCAAACGGGGTCGCGTCGGTGGGCACCTCGGCGGGGTCGGCGACGAAGACGAACTCCGCCTCGGCATCGATGGTGCGGCGAATCAGCCAGGCACAGGCGGCCCGGTCGATGTGGATGTTGGCGCGGGTGGCCCACTTCATCGGTCAGCTCTCCTGCGGCAGGTCGGTTGCGGTGGGATGCAGCAGCGCTTCGACCGCGCGGCGCGCCTGCTCACGATCCGGTGGCGGGAAGTAGTCGCGGCGCGTGATGCGCCGCAGTTCGGCCCGCAGTCGCCGCGCCGTGGACAGCCGCGCGTTCTCTGCCAGGTCGGCGGCCGTGGTGGCTTCCTCAGCGAGGGCGCGGTATTCGCCCGCCCGGGCTTCGGCCATCCCCGAGGCCAGTTCCCGCTCCTGTGCGAGGCTGGCTGGCCGGGCGATCCAGATCCCGGCGATGCCGCCGCCCTCGATGATCTCGTCGGCGAGCCATTCCAAATGTTCGCGGGTGCGCGCGTCGGCCGGGAGCGCGACGACCCCGTCGGCGAGTTGAGCCACGCCGAGGCGTTTGAGCTTGCGCCACACCGCGATCCTCGGGGTGGAGGGCTCCCGCGGCATGCGGTACGACAGCAACACCCACTCCCCGGGCGCATGTGGGCCAGCAGCCTCCGATGACATGTAACCATGGTTGCAGTACAACCATGGTTACATCAATACCCTCTTCTGCAGGGGACGGTCGCGCTGTGCGGACAGCGGCAGAGGGCACGCCGCTATCTTGAGGCTTTCGGGGGCAGGCCGAGTACGCGGGCGATCCAGTACAGCCCGGCCAGGCCGATGAGTCCGAAGACGGTGTCGTCGAGGACGTCGGCGATGGGTTCCAGGGCTACGTCGAGGACGTTGACGTCGGTGATGAACGCGGCCCAGGCGAACGCGCCGACAAGCAGGAGGACAAAGGCTACCCAATCCAGGGTGTTCTGCGGTCGCATCGCGGTTTCCTTTCCATGTTGGGGACGGGGACGGTGTGCAGCAGGCCTGCTTGGAGCAAACCGGGGCTTCTCGTCGCTGCGTTGGCGGGTGTGGCTGGTGTATGGGTTGTCGGGCGGGTGGCTGGGTCATCGGCGTCGGGTGAGGTGGTGCCAGGTGTCGCCGAGGATGCCGCGGGTGCCGCCGGAGGTGAGCAGGGCGACGTCGGACAGGGCGCGGAGGAGGCCGGGTCGGCTCGGGGCGAGTAGGTAGCGGGGCGACCAGTGGGGGTCGAATTTGTCTTTGTACTGGCGTAGCCCGTCGAGGTTGTAGAAGTGGTGCGCGAGGTCGCGGGCCTGGGCGTAGAGCCGGCCGAATCGCCGTGTGGAGAGGTCGTCGGTGGCCGGTGGCAGCGGGGACATGCCGAGGTTGAACCAGGTGTATCCGTCGGCGTGGGCCTGCTGCAGCATGCGGACGAACAGCAGGTCCATGGTGCCGCGCGGGGCAGTGGGCCGGCAGCGCATGAGGTCGAGGTACAGCTCCTGGTGGCTGGTACCGGCCCAGGTGGTGACGAAGGCGAGGGGCTGGTCGTGCTGCTGGATGAGGCCGGCAGCGAAGTCGACGGTGGTCAGGTAGTCGGGGTCGAACCGGCCCAGCGAGAAGCGTTTTTCCCGGGAAGGTTTCGTGCCCAGCCACTCGTGGGAGATTGCGTGTAGTTCGGACAGCCGGTGCGGGGCGTGGGCCAACGAGGGGACCCAGGTGAAGGTGCGCCCGTCCTTGGTCGCGTTGCGCAGCCGGTTGCGCAGGTTGTGCCGCCGGCGGCCGGTCAGCGAGAAGGTGTCCAGGCGCACGCGGGCTTCCTCGGCGATGCGCAGCGGGTGCAGCCCCAGGGTGGTGGCGGTGGCGAGGTGGTCATTGCTGAGTTCGTGGAACACCGGCCGCAGCCCGCGGGTGGTGCACATGGTGTGGAATTGCCGGATCAGCGCGGGGGCGTGCTGCGGCGGGCCAACCGGGTCGCCGAGGGCGACGCAGCTGCGGCCGTGGCCGGCGTACATGATGAAGGCGGTGCCGGCGGAGTTGAACAAGAGGTGCTTGTCGTCGAGCACGGCGAGTTGGGCCTTGGCGGCCGGGTAGGCACGCAGGATCGCGCGGGCGCGCTCGAACGAGCGCTCTCGCCGGGTGGGCATGTGCTGCGTCTCCGGGCTCACGATGCGCCTCCGGGACGGGGGTGGAGTTCGGAAAAGGTCAGGGCGACCAGCGCCGCCGCGAGGGGCAGCAGGTAGTACAGGAGCCGGAACAGCACGAGCGCGCCCACGGCCGCGGCCGGGTCGAGGGCGGGCAGCGCCACCAGCACCACGGCCTCCAGCACCCCGGCCGCGCCCGGCACCTGCCCGAGGGTTGCGATGCCGACGGCGAACACGAACACGCCCAGGACGGCGAGGTAGTCGACCCCCTCCGGCAGCACCGCGTACAGCACGCTCGCGGTGAGCAGCGTGCGCAGCACGGCCACCCCGACCTGGGGCAGCGCCACCCGCAGCGCCGGTGGGCGCAATCGGGCTTGGTCCTGCCCGAGCCCACACCAGGCCAGGTAGGCGCCCACCAGGGCCAGGCAGACCCACCCCAGCGTGTCCAGCGGAACGCCCAGCCGCAGACTCGGGGGCACGCCGGGCGCGGCGAGGGGGAACACCACGCCGGCCAGGGCGAGATAGCCCAGCCAGAACGCCAGCGACACGAACACGACCACGCCGGCGATCTCGCCGGCAGCCAGCCCCGCCGCCCGGTAGAGGCGATACCGCACCGCGCCACCGGCCAACCACACCTGGCCGGCCGTGTTGCTGATCCCGAACCCGATCAACCCCACGCGCACCACCCGCCGCCACGGCAACGGGTGGCCAACGTGCCGCAGCGCGAGCGCGTCGTAGCCGACGAGCGCGACGTAGGCCGCGACCGTGCCGACCAGCGCCACCAGCAGCCACCCGGGCGAGACCGTGCCGAGATAGCCCACGACCGCGCCGAAACGCAGCCCGCGCAGTTCCCGGACCAGCAGCCACCCGGCCGCGCCGATCAGCACGACCGACACCACGATCCCGAGACGCCGCGCCGCCGTCGGCAGGCCCTTGCCGCCGCGGGGGGACGTGCGGGAGTCGACCAGGTGGTGCGTCATGGCTGCGGCCCGTTACTTGGGTGGCTTCACGTTGGTGGCGTCCAGCGCCGGGCGCAGGGCTTGGGCGAGTTGGACAGCGTCGCCTTCGGCCCAGAAGTGGGTGTAGAACAGGCGCGGTTCGTCGTTCAGTCCGTGGTTGTGCAGTGAGATCACGCTGATGCCGTGTTGCCGTAGGGCTCGTAGCACCGGCTGTACTTCGCCTGCGGTCATGGCGAAGTCGCCGTTGATCACGGCGCGGCCTCCGCCGGTGGGTTGGAAGTTCAGCGCCGTGGTCACGCCCATCGCGGGTGGCACGACCATGCCGGAATCGCTGATGGTCTCCTTGCGGGGCACGGAGAACTTATAGACCCCGCCTTCAGCGGTTCCTTTGCGCCCGAGCGCGGCATCGATTCCTGCGGTGTCCAGCTCCGGCGGGGGCTGCTGCTGGCTGCTGGGCGGTGGCGTGGCAGTGGCGTCCAGAGCGGACCGGATGCCGCGGGCGAGGTCTTGGGGGTTGCCGTGGCCGTGGATATGGGCTCCACCACACCGGCGGGGATTCATCCAACAGGTGTTTGTGAATGGCGGTCTGGTTGATCCCCGCGCGCTGCAACGCATCGGTCACGGCGGGCAACTCGCCTTCGGTGACCACCAAATCGCCCATCACCATCGACGAGCCATCCGGATAGCGAGCGAAAGCCGCGTAGGAGCCCAGCGCCAACGCGGGCTTGACCGTCACGTTCTGCGAGGTCACGTCCAGGTCCGAGCGCGGGAAGCTGAACCGGTAGACCGTGCCGTCTTTGAGCTTGCCCGGCCGGCCCAGCACCTCGGCCGCACCTCGCCAGTCAGCCTCGGTCGTGGGCACTGGCGCCTCCGCGGCTTGGGCACCCGTGCCCGCGGCGGGATGCTGCTGGTGCGGCGGTGTGGTTCCGCCGCTGCAGCCGCTGACCACGAGGGCCACAGCCGCGAGCACGGCCACGGTGACCGAAGGGCCGATGTGACTTGGCCGGGAGAACCAGCCTGACTTCTCGGAACGGAGCCGTTGAGGCATTGCCATCACTATCCTCCACGATGTAACCATGGTTACAAGAATCTCAGCGAGGGGGTCGATGTGCAGCAGGACTCGGTGTTCGCCCTCCGTGGCGTGACGCTGCGGCACGGCCCGGCGCTCGTGCTGGAGGACGTTTCGGCGCAGATCCCGCCCGCTGCGTGCACCGCTGTGGTGGGCCGCAGTGGGGCGGGCAAGTCGCGGTTGCTGCGGTTGCTGGTCCGGCTGGATGACCCCGACGCCGGGCAGATCACCTTCCACGGGACCGCGCTGGGCCGGTATGACGTGCTGGATCTGCGACGCCGAGTGCAGCTCGTCGCGCAGCAGCCCCAGTTGTTGAGCGAGTCGGTGGCCGAGGAGATCCGCCTCGGCTGCCCGCACGTGGCCCCAGAGGAGGTAGGTGCCCTGTTGTCTCGGGTCGGCCTGCCGTTGTCGTTTCTCGATCGCAGCACCACAGGGCTGTCCGGCGGGGAAGCCCAACGGGTGTGCCTGGCTCGCGCCTTGGCGCTGGAGCCGGAGGTTCTGCTGCTCGATGAGCCCACCGCGTCACTGGACGCGGCCAGTGCCACCGCCATCGAGCGCACCGTCCGCGATCTTGTCGGGCGCGGCTGTGCGGTTGTGCTGGTCAGCCACAACGCCGACCAAGTCCGCCGCGTCGCCGACCACGTCATCCTGCTGGACCACGGCCGCGTGCTGGCCTCGGGCGCACCCGACGACATCCAGTACCCGGAGGCAGCCTCATGATCACCACGGACGTGACCTGGCTGCAGGTGGCGGCATCGGTGCTGCTGGTGGCGGTGGCCGTCGCGGTCGCCGTCCACCAGCGGTTCGGCCTCACCCGCGACCTGCTCATCGCCTCCGCGCGGGCCGCCGCGCAACTGGCCGCCGTCGGCGTCGTGCTCCTGCTGCTGTTCCAGCACGCCGGGCTGCTCGGTGCCGCGGGCTGGGTGGGATTGATGGTGCTGGTCGCCGGGCACGTTGCTGGTCGGCGCGGTCGGGGTGTGCCTCGCGGATGGCTGCTGGCCACCGTCGCGATCGCCGTCGGCTCGCTGGTCTCGCTGGCCAGCCTGCTGCTCCTGGGCGTCCTGCCGGCTCGGCCCGAGGTCGTGGTGCCGATCGGCGGCATGATCGTGGCCACCGCGATGCAGGCCACCGGCTTGACCTTGCTGCGGCTGGTCGAAGACGTGCGTCACGCCCGGCCGGTGATCGAGGCGCGCCTGGCGCTGGCGATGTCGCTCGTGGACGCCTTCGCCCCGCACCGGCGTTCGGCCGCCCGTACTGCACTGCTGCCCGCGATCGATTCGACCAAGGTCGTCGGCCTGATCAGCCTGCCGGGGGCGATGACCGGGCTGATCCTGGCCGGCGTCGACCCACTGACCGCGATCCGCTACCAGATCGTGGTCATGTACATGCTGCTGGCCGCCGCGACCGTGGCCGCCGCCGTGGCCAGCCACCTCGCCCAGCGTCGACTGTTCGACACCACAGCTCATCGGCTCCGCCGCTAGCCGGACGTCGTGGGGCGCATTCTCCACCGGGGATGAGCTGCGCATTGACGGACACGTCGATGCTCCCCTCCTGCTCGCTGGGGCACTCGTGTGCTGCAACCCTGGTTGCACCGCAGACGGTACGAGCAGTCGATGAGAGGACGATGAGAACAACTTCCCCGGTGACCGGGGATGCCGGATCGTGAGGTGGCCATGCGCGTCCTGGTAGTCGAAGACGAACCCAAAATGGCCGCGCTCCTCTCCCGCGGGCTGCGAGAAGAAGGCCACGTCGCCGACGTCGCCACCGACGGTGACCAAGCCCTGGCCGCGGTGCTGGCTGGCGAGTACGACGTGATCGTGCTGGATGTGATGCTGCCCGGACCGGACGGGTTCGAGGTGTGCACGCGGATGCGGACGCGGAAGGTGGCAACGCCAGTGCTCATGCTCACTGCCCGCGGTGCGGTGCCCGACCGCATCCGCGGCCTGGACGTCGGCGCCGACGACTACCTGACCAAACCGTTCCACCTCACCGAACTGTTCGCCCGGCTCCGCGCACTCGCCCGCCGCGGCCTCGCCGACCGCACGCCCGTACTACAAGCAGGTGATCTGCACCTGGACCCGGCCAGCCACCGCGTCTGGCGCGGCGACACCGAAATCTTCCTCAGTAACCGGGAGTTCGTGCTGCTGGAAACGCTCATGCGCCGGCCTGGCATGGTGCACACCCGCGACCAACTGCTTGATCATTGCTGGGACACCGCCTTCGACACCACCTCGAATCTGGTCGATGTCTACGTCCGCTACCTGCGGCAGAAAATCGACCGGCCCTTCGGCGTGCGCTCCATCGAAACCGTGCGCGGTGCCGGATACCGACTCCGCACCGACGGAGGCCACCATGCGCCCTCTGCTGGCTAGACTGCCCATCCGCTGGCGGCTGACGATCCTGTTCGCCGCCGTCATGGCCCTCGTCCTTGCCGGGGCGGGCATCGCGACCGTGCTGCAGTTCCGCGACGCGGTGAACGAAGGCGACCCCACCGGCGTCCTGCAACAGCACGCCAACGGCATCGTCGCCGACCTCATCCGCGAACTACTCATCGTGTTCCCGCTGGTGCTGCTCGTGGCCGTGCTTGCCGCCTACACCCTCAGCGGCGCCGCCCTGCGACCGGTCGAAGCCATGCGCAGCCGCGCAGCCACCATCGACGCCGACCAACCCGAGCACCACCTCCCCGTCCCCGACACCGGCGACGAGATCGTGAGCTTGGCCCTGTTCGTCGGACACATCGGGTGTGGGGTCAGTGGTGTTGGTCTGACTCCGTGTGCAGGGCTTCAAACGTGACGGGGCTGTGCATTCCGATGCGGGAGTGTCTCCGTTTCGGGTTATACCAGAATTCTATCCATTCGAAGATTGCGTTGGCAAGTTCCTCGCGGGTTTTCCACTGTTTAGCGTCGAGGAGTTCGAGTTGCAGGGTGCCCCAGAAGGATTCCATCATGGAATTGTCGTAGCAGTCTCCGACGGTGCCCATCGAGGCGAGCAGGCCGGCGGCCCGGAGTCGCTGGCCGAACGCCCAGGAGGTGTATTGCGCGCCGTGGTCGGAATGTAGGATTGTTGTCCCGGTTTCGGGGTTTCGGCGCAGGATGGCCATGCCGAGGGCGTCGGTGACCAGTTCGGAGCGCATGTGGTCGGCGATCGACCAGCCGATGATGAGGCGGGAATAGGAGTCCATCACCGCGGCGCAGTACACCTTCCCGTCGCCGGTGGGGTGCTCGGTGATGTCGGTGATCCACAGGCGGTTGGGCTCCTCGACGGCGAAGTTGCGATTGACCAGGTCGGTGGCTGGATCTGCGGCGGGGTCGCGCACGGTGCAGCCACGCCGGCGGCGCCGGTAGAGGCCCTGGATGCCGGCCTGTCGCATGAGTCGTGCGACCCGTTTGTGGTTGACCGGCAGGCCCAGCCCGAGCGTGAGTTCGGCGTGCACCCGCGGCCAACCGTAGGTGCCGCGGGACTCGGCGTGAATCTGGCGGATGTGCTTGAGTAACAATTCGTTCTCCTCGTCACGGGCCGAGGGCGGCCGGGTGGACCACTCGTAATAGCCGGAACGGGAAACCTTCAACACCCGGCAGGCCACCGCGACGTCAATACCGTCGTCGGCCAACTCACGGACCAGCGGGTAGATTACTTTGGGAGTATGTTTTCCCGGGCGAAATAGGCCGCTGCTCGTTTAAGGATCTCGTTTTCCAGCTCGAGCTGCCGGTTCTTTTTACGCAGCTCGGCCAGTTCCTTCTTCTCCGCACTGGTCAGCCGCGCCGAGTCACCGTCCTCATCGGCGTCCGCCTGGGCCATCCAGTTCCGCAGACACGACTCGCTGATGCCCAGGTCCTTGGCCAGCGCGGCGACCGGTTTGTCGCCCAGACGAGCCAACTCGACGGCACGCTGACGAAACTCAGGCGGGTGTGGTGCAGGCACCGCAACATCCTCCCTGGTGACCGACGGTCACCTCAGGTCAGGTGTCCGGGCCACGGGGCCAAGCTCAATCGCCCGCCTGGGCCAGACCCTCAACGCCATGCTCACCCGGCTACACACCGCCCTGACCCGCGAGCGCCAGTTCATCGCCGACGCCAGCCACGAACTGCGCACCCCGCTAAGCCTGCTGACCACCGAACTCGAACTCGCCCTGCGCCGCCCCCGCAGCCACGACGAACTCACCACCGCCCTGCACTCCGCGCTGGCCGAAACCCAACGCCTGTCCCGGCTGGCCGAAGACCTGCTCACCCTCAGCCGCACCGACCGCCAGCAGACCAGACCATCGTCCACAGTGGTCGAACTTGGTCCCGTGCTCGAAGCCGTCGCCGACCGCTTCCGCCCCGCACTCCAGCACCATCGCCGCCACATCACCGTCGAAGCCCCCACCGGACTGGCCGCACTGGCCCACGCCGACCACCTCGACCGCGCAATCGCGAACCTCGTCGACAACGCGCTACGGCACGCCACCGGCGACATCCACCTCACCGCCACCCACACCAACGGCCGCGCGGAAATCCACGTCCTCGACCACGGCCCCGGCCTGCCCCACGACTTCCTGCCCCACGCCTTCGACCGCTTCACCCGACCCGACACCGCCCGCACCCACCCCGGAAGCGGCCTCGGACTCGCCATCACCGCAGCCTTGATCACCGCCAACGGCGGCCAAACCCACCTGACCAACCGCCCCGATACCGGCGCCGACGCCTCCATCACCCTCCCCGCTCCACACGACCAGCAACCGCACGGATAAGCGGCCAATGCCCGGCACCTCACGGGCTGGCGGACAGCAATACTTGTTGCGATCCGAGCGCAGTCGTGACCCCTGCCGTCGATTCCCCTTCGTGCAACAACCGGGTCGGACCCGGTCTTGGGAATGTCGGCCGATACCCACTGAACATGCCGAGCCGACGGGAAGATGATCGCCGGGCTCGGGGGAATTCGCCGTCCCCGGCAACTTTGCGGTGGGTTGCCGGCTCCCGGGCGGCAGCCCACCGCGGGTCCGGCGCTCATTCCACCGCCGCGAGCGCTGGTCCGGGCCGTCGGTGTTGTCGGATGTGTCGGGTGAGAGCGCGGGATCGCCGCGAGCCGATGCTGAGCTTGCGGCGGAGGGTGTCGGCTGAGATCGGCCGCTGGTAGAGGTTCCAGTGTTCGGCATCGAGCCGGTACGCCTCCTCTAGCAGTAGATCATCGTCGCCGCCGTCCGGTGGCTCTGAGTCAGCGTCGGCGCTGTTGGTGCTGTGACCAGGAACGTTGTTCACTATCGTGTGCAGTGCTGGCATCTCGGCGCTCGTCTCGGAGTTCTCTGACGACCTGCTTTCACCCGTGTCCGGTGAGTGCGGCTCTGGTGATGCGTTCTCGTCGGGCTCGTGATCGGTGCCGCTTGAGGTTTCCGCGCGGCGGCGTTTGAGCGCTTGGTTGAGTAGTTCCACCGACAGCAGTAGTGCCAGCGGGGGGCAGGCGGCCACGGCGATGGAGAAAGCGTTCAGCTCGGGCGCGGAGGCGATGTTGGCGCACAGCGACAGCCCGATCCCGAGGGCGAACGACAACCATGCCTTCCACTGCCCGCTGGCGCGATACCGGTGACCGGCCTTCCACAGCTCGATCGTTGCCATCGTCAAGAGGCCGTCGACAATGAGAGGCCAGAGGGTGGCGGTAGTTTCGTCGGCACCGAACCGGAGGGCGAACTCACGGCCGTGCCGATAGGAGACGTAGGCCGCCCCCACGGCCACCAACAGCGTGCACGCGCACTGCAGACGAAGTGATCGATCGGGGGCGGGCTGGGATGTGGCTGGCTCGGCGCGCATCAGACCGCACCTGCCCCGGGCTGCCCCTGGGTGTCCCGCATCGTGACACCGTGCTCGTGCAGCCGTTGGCGCACGGTGCCGGCGGCGACGCCCATGCGGTCACCGATCCGGGCCAGCGACCACCCTTGGTGGTAGAGCCGAACCGCGTCGTCGATCTGCTCGTCGGATAGGCCACGTCGACGCATCGCTACGCCGTGGCGGTGGAGGATCGCGCTGACGGTGCGACGCTCGATACCGAACTGGTCACCCAGCTCGTAGACGGTCGCGCCGGCCTCGTAGCCCTTGATCAGTTGCTGCACTTGATGGTCATCGAGCTGCCGGGTGAGGGCGCCAACGGGCGTGACCTGGATCTCTGGACCTTCGACCAGCACGTCGTGGTGGTTCGTATGCTTTAGCGTTAGGTCCACGTTTCCCGCAGGTCGGCCCCTCGGTCGTGATCGGCGGTCAAGATCGCAGTACCACTTTGGGACCTTTACTCGTCCCTGTCCGGCTCGAACATATTCTCCAGGATCTCCGCGGTCTCCCGATCGGTGAGCCGCCGACCGAGGTAGCGGTCCTGCGTCATGGTGATCTTCGAGTGACCTAGCTGATCGCTGATCTTCGGGCGGACTCGTCCGGAGCCGTCCAGGAAGCTCGCCACGGTCTTACGCAGCGTGTGGCTCACGAGGCCGTCAAGGCGCCGCCTCCAGCGGCGCGGGGCCGGCACGTCGGACCCCGTCGCTCGCTCACTACACCTCCGGCCCGTTCGCGGCGCCGAGGCTCGGCTACCCGGCCCCGGCCGGTGGAGGAGTGCTCTGATCTCCGAGCGGCTTCGGTGCTACGGCTGCGCGTTCCCCAGCCGGATGCCGCTGAACCCGAGGCTGCTTGTCGTGACGGCCGCCCAGAACGCATGAAGCCGCGGTAGCAGCCGAAGCTGGATTCCGTTGACCTCGTGCAGTGCCAAGAGGTCACCCACCGGCTCCGGCGGGCCTGCTGGCCGCACGGTTGCCGTCGACACGTAGGCGTGCGGCTCCGGGGCGCCGAACGGCTCAAAGGTCTCCGACGGCAGCTGGTAGGCGAAGAGCTTCGCGTCCCGGATGCGATCCACCCAGGCGTACTCCACGGCGTGGACGCGGGTCTCCGGGCCAGGACCGATGATCGCCCGTGCGTCATCGTCGGTCGTGGAAGACGTCCGCCAGGCCATCGCGCGAGGGCACTGCCGGGGGAACCAGTAGCTCGGAGCCTGGAAGCCATCCACGGCCCAGACGTAGGCGTCCTTCTGGCGCGCAGTCCGGGCAACGTGAGGCTCGAACACCTGGATCGTGGGGTCCTCGGAGAAGTGCAGGACGTGACCGGGAGCGGGGCGCATGACGGCATGCTTCACCCGTCGCAAGGGCTGGCGACACAGTGTTCGCCCGGATCCGGTGTCAGGGTGGCAGCACCTCCGGCGGGCTCCGCCCGAACCCGGCACCGCTTCGGAAATCAGGGAGTGCGGCGGGTGACCTCCTCACGGCCCGCCGAGACGGCAGCCAGACCGAGGGTCGGGATACAAGTCGGGACTGAGTACCTTGCCCCCGCCCCTCGGCCCGGCAGGGACGAGCCGGCGCCGCGAGGAGATCACCGGCCTGGTCATGCTCTTCTTCACGGTCGAGGCGGGTTCTCGCACGGCCGAAGCCATGCAGCTGCTCTCAAGCTGGGCAGCGACACCTGCTCGCACGGACGCAGCGGCGGAGATCGACGTCGACGAGGAGGGCATGACAGGAAGGTCCTCGCCGGACCGACCGTGAAGGGACGACGATAGGGGCGCCCTGCGGAACCGAATTACTACGTCGAAGGTGACGGATCAGCGCGCGGACCAGGGCTGCGGGGTCGCGTGCCTGGGCTCGTAGATTCGCAGTTCCCCACCGCCGGGGATGCGCATCGCCGTGACGAGCCCGAATCCGGCGTCCTCGATCGGACCGACGAACTCCACCCCCTTGGCCTCCAGCTCGGTGCGCGTCGCCTGGATGTCGTCGCACATCAGGTACAGCTCGTGGGTGGCGTCGCCGTCGGTCGGATGGACACCGAGCTCGGCCGGCGGTAGGGCGAAGATCAACCACCCGCCGCCCGCGTCCACGGAGCCGAACCCGAGCTTGTCGCGGAAGAACTCCCGCAGCCCCTCGGCGTCCTGGTTGTAGATCAGCGCGTGTACCCCGGTGATCATCGTCCACTCCCGCGTGCCGCTGATGCGTTCAGCTCGAACGGTAGAGGGCTTCCCGTTCCGGAACGGGTCGATGTGTCCTGACCAGGTGGCCGGCTTCGACGTTGCGGAGTGTGTGACTGCAGGACCCTCGTGGGACGGTGCGCCGCGTGCTTCCGGCTGTTCGTCGAGGTGGGGCCGGGACCGGAGCACGTTCCCGGACGCGCCCGGGCTCGTCGGACACCGGGCCGCGCGGGCGCTGTGTGAACCCCCCATGTCGCACACCGCCCGCGCGGCCCGTACGGGCCCGCCCCGAACCCGACTGGAACGAGGGTCCCCGGTGCGCCCGGTCCTCCAGTAGATGCAGATGTCACAAGTCCCGCGGGCCGGGCGTCGCCGGGTGACATGTGACAATCGCATCTACTGCCCGGGGGCCCGGCGGTCGGCGGCGAGGTCGACGCGGTGACCGTCGTGCAGCAGAATGCGATCGGAGGGCTGATCTTGCCGACTCTGTGGGGGGCCGCGTGAGCGATCATCGGCCGAGTGCGGGCGGCGGTGGCCTCGGCACGGTGGAGGCCGACCGGCCACCGGTCGCGGAGCGGCCGACGCTGTCGCCGCCATCTCCACACCGCCGGGTGGCGGACGGCCCGGCCCGCCCGCCCCGGCGTCTCGCGATGACCGCAGCGTGCTTCGCGATCTTCTCGACGGCGACGCTCGGGGTGGTGGCCGTGACGGCTCCCGAGCTGACCGGGTACAGCGCGACGGCGCGCTCGCTCGCCGCGAACCACGGCCCCGCCGCGCCGCCGCCGGCCCCGGCCGGTGCCGCCGCCCCGGCAGGTGCCCCCGCCCCGGCAGGTGCCCCCGCACCGGCCCCTGGTGCGCCGGCCGGCGGAGACGACGGCGGCATACCCGCCGGCCCGGCCGCGCCGTCCCGGACCGGGCATGTGGCCGGTCCGGCCTCGACGGAGTCCGTCCCTGCCCGCGGTGCTGTCGTCGAACCGGTTACCCCCGGCACCACCGACGAGGTGGGCGGCAACGCAGACAGCACGGCAGCTGCACCGCCCCCGGCGCCGACGACCGACGGAGCCACCCCGAGCGAGCAGCCGGGCGCGTCGCCCTCCGAGGAGCCGGCCGGCCAGGGTTCGGCCACCCCGTCACCGACCCGGGGCCCGATCGGCGCGTACATCCGGCCCACGAACGGAAGCAGCGCGACGCCGACGCCCTCGGCGCAGCCGTCCGGGACGCAGCAACCGGAACCGGACCAGCCGGGGCCCGGCACGAGCTCGCCGGAGCCGACCCCGTCCGCGTCGTCGTCACCCGAGGCCGACGGGGGCTGACCGTGGACCCCGACGCGGCCCGCGGGGAGGCCGAGCCGGGCCACGCGTCGAGGGTGTTCGAGCTGGCCGCGGCCGGCCTGGCCCTGGCGGTGCCGTTCGTCGCCGTCACGCAGGGACTCGCGGCGCACACCACCTACGCCGGGCACGACGACCCTCTGCTCGCGGTCCGGCTGACGCTGGGCATGGCGGCCTGCCTGCCCTGGTACCTGCTCGTCGTCCGCGGCGCCGTGCGCGGCCACCGGCACCCGCTGTCCGGGTGGGCCGTCGCCGCGATCGCCGTCGTCGCCGTCGGCGGGCTCCCGCTGCTGGGCCCGGCCTGGATCTACAGCATGCTGGTCGTGGCCACCGCCGTCCTGCTGGCTCTGCCCGCGCCGTGGTCGTGGATGGTGTTCGCCGGGCTCGTCACGGTCGTGACCCCGGCCCTGTCGGTGTGGTTCGGCATCGCACCGCTGTGGCCGGCGCTGATGACGAGCAAGGCGCTGGCCATCGACATCATGTTCCGGCTGGTCGGGTCGGTGCGCCGGGTCCGCATGGCCCGGGCGGAGCTGGTGGCGGCGGCCGTCGCCCAGGAACGCCTGCGGGTGGAGGCCGAGGTCGGCAGCGCGGTGAGCGCCGAGCTGACCGAGATCGCCCGCCGCGCCCGCCGGGCCGATGCCTCGACCCCCGCCTCCGAGATCGGTGAGCTGACCGACCTGTCCCGCTCCGCGCTGGCACGGGCGCGCGACCTGGTCCACGGCTACCGCGACGCGTCGGTGCACGCGGAGATCGAGCTCGCCGCCACGCTGCTGCGCGCCGGGGGCATGGCCGTCGAGATCCGCGACGACGCAGTCACCCCGGCCGCGGGCGAGCTGGCCCCGTCCGCCCGGGCCGAGCTGCACGACCGGATCGCGCAGCTGCTGGCCGCCCGCGAGGCCCGGCACGTCACGCTGACCGCCGACCTCACCGCCGGGCAGCCGCGGGTCCGGATCGACGAGCGGAGGGACGACGCGTGATCGCCGCACGCCATCGCGCCCCGCTCCTGATCGGCGCGACCACCGTGCTGTTCCTGATCGCCCCGACGCTGTACACGGTGACGGGGGACCCCTCCGGTGCCGCCGCCGCGGTCCCCTGGGAGCACGTCCTGCCGGTGGCCGCCGCGATCGGTGCCCTCCACGTGCACCACGGCCTGGCGGTGGTGCGCCACCGCCGACCCCGAGGCTGGCCGCTCAGCGGGCTCGTCCTGCTGGGGCTGGTGTACCTGCCGCTCCCCGTCTGGGGGTTCAACTGGGCGTCGAGCCAGTTCTTCGTCACCGCGTCCGCATTGCTCCTGCTGCGACCCCCCGCGCTCGCCGTTCTGGTCGGGGCAGTCCCCGTCGTGGGCATGCTGTGGACCCAGCTCGTATGGTTCGACGCCGGTGACGTCAGCTGGTGGGAGGCGGCCTGGGTGAGCGTGTACTGGGGCTTCGGGTTCGCCGTCGCGACCGCAGCGCTGGCCGGGGCCGCCCTGCTCATGCGGGCCCTGACCGACCTGGAGACCGCCCGCGCCGGGACCGCGGCGGCGGCGCTCGGCCGGGAACGGCAACGGCTCTCCCGCGACCTGCACGACCTTCTCGGCCAGAGCTTGTCGGCCATCTCGCTCAAGGGGGACCTGGCGACCGCACTGGCCGACCGGCAACCGGACGCGGCCCGCCGGCAGCTCGACGAGGTCGCCGACCTGGCCGACGACGTGCTCGGCAAGATCCACACCACCATCGACGGCGCCGAGTCGCTCACGCTGACCGGCGAGATCGCGGCGTTCACCGCACTGCTCGAGTGCGCCGGGATCCACGTCACGGTGGATCTCGACGAGGATGGCCCCGCACCGGCGGGTGACAGCGACCGGATGCTGGCCGGCGTGGTGCGGGAGGCGGGGACGAACGTGCTGCGGCACAGCGAGGCAGAGACGTGCCGGCTCCGGTTGACCTGCCGGGGCGGAATCACGCACCTCCGCATCCGCAACGACGGGGCACGCCACGGGCCCGGTGCCGGCCACGGCCTGACCGGGCTGGCCGAACGGGCCGCTCCGCTGGGTGGCCGGGTGAGCGCCGCCCGGCACGGGCACGACTTCGTCCTCGACGTCGAGGTCCCCGCCGAACCGCCGCCCCTCGCCGCTGCGGGCCAGGGAGCGCTGCCGGGATGAGCGGCGCGGACCCGATCACCGTCCTGATAGCCGAGGACATGCACCTGATCCGGGGCGCGCTGGCCGCGCTGCTCTCCCTGGAACCGGACCTCGAGGTCGTCGCCGAGCTCGACCGCGGTGACCACATCGTCGAGACCGCCGAGCGGCTCCGGCCGCGGGTCGCGGTCCTCGACATCGACCTCCCCGGGACGGACGGGCTGTCCGCGGCCGCCGCGCTGCGGCAGACCGTCCCGGAGTGCCGGGTGCTGATCCTGACCGGCCTGAGCCAGCCCGGCCACCTGCTGACCGCGCTCGACGCGGACGTCGGGGGCTTCCTCCCGAAGGACGCCCCCTCCGGCACCCTCGCCGCCAGCGTGCGAGCGGTCGCGGCAGGCGAACGGGTCATCGACCCGACGCTCATCGCCCAGGCCCGCAAGACCGGCCACAGCCCGCTGACCGCCCGGGAACGCGACGTGCTGCGCAGCGTGCGCGCCGGCATCTCCACCGCCGAGATCGGGCGCGAGCTCAGCCTCGCCCCGACCACCGTGCGCAACTACCTGTCCAACGCCATCAGCAAGGTCGGCGCCCGCAACCGCATGGACGCCATCCGCATCGCCGAGGACGCGGGCTGGCTCTGACGGCGGCACCCCGGGTGTGGCCGCGCTCACAGACGCGCGTCGGGGTCGGCTGGTAGGACGTGGGCCGCTCGACGAACGATCACGAGCGGGGGGAATGTATGAAGAACAACAGGTGGGCCCGACGCGCCGCGGCGGTCGGAGCGGGTGTGGTGCTGGCCGCGTCCGGAGCGGTGGCAGTGCCCGGCGCCGCGTTCGCGGACGACTCGCCCGGCTGCTCCGGCACGGCCGCCCAGGCCAAGGGCGGGCCGGGGAGCTGCTCGAAGGGGGGCCACGCGCCGATCGGTAAGCGGGAAGGCGCCTGCTACGAGAACGCGATGTGGACCGCGGCGCCCGGAATCCTGACCGGCAACGCACCCGCGGCGCTGGCAGGTGTCGCCGTCGGCTGCGCCAAGGGCGCCTCCGGGCGCTGATCCGGTCCGTCGCCGGACCGGGCGCGCGACAGACGCCGTCGCCCGAAACGAAACTCTGCGACGGTGGGCCGGGAGGCGTGCTGGTCATCGCCACAGCAGTCGCGCCCGATCCGCAGGCCGTGCGTGACGGTGGACGCCGTCCCACCCGGCGTCGGCACCCATCCCTCACCTGTGGTGAGGGATGGGTGCGGGCGGTTGTCCGGGGATGCAGTTCGTCACCGGCCGGGACCCGCGGACCTCGACGTTCACCGCGGCGAGGTAGCTGCCGGCGGCAACGCGTAGCCAGGTGGAGCTGCGCTCCCCGGCATCGGTCGAGGTCATCCGGCCGATCTCGCCGCACTGGATCCGGACGACGGCGCCGGCTTGTAGTCGCCCGACCGGGGCTCCGGCGGTGGACGGTACGGAACGAAGGGTGACCCCTGTCGGGGCGACATCGATGCGGGCGGTGGCAGTCCAGGTGGGCGTGGCCGGGACAGCGGCAGGTGGCGCCTGCGCCTGCACCGGTACCGGGGTCGGCGTGGGCGGTCGCGAGAATGCCCAGCCGGCCATACCGACGGGCACGAGCAGGACGGCCGACACCACCGCCGACAGCACGGTGCGCCGCCGCGACCGGCCGGTACGACGTGTGGTGAGGACCGGTGGGGTCGGCGGTTCCGGCTCAGGGGCGGAAACGGCTGCGGGCCCGTCCGGCACGCGTGCCGTGTGGGACGCGGGGACGCCGGCCGTGGTGATCTGGTCCGCCGGCGCGCACTGCCGGGACGTGGTGGGTTCGGGGGTCGACGCGATGGGCCGGTCCTCCCGTATCGCTGCGGCGAGCGCGTCGGCCCGCTCCGCGTCGGGGCCGAACATCACAGGGAAGCCCTCCGCGAGAGCGCGATACAGCCTCGCAGCTCCCTCGGCTGCGGCCAGCGCCTGCTCCCGCCGACCTTCCGCGCTCTGCCGGATGGCAAGGTCGCTCAGCCGTACCGCTTCTCCGGCCTCGGCCAAGTGATCGTCCTGGTCTCCGGCCACGGACCGCTCCTCCCCGAGGCCCCTCACCACCCGTCGGCGTACTGTGCGCCCTGGTTATACCGCCGACCTGCACCCGGACGCTGCGGTCAGGGCGCGATGGCTACCCGCCGCTTCGGCGCGCAGGCGTGCGCACCGGCGTCCCAGGGACTATCCGACCCGCGTATGAGGACCGGTGGTGGCGGACCTGGAACCGTCGGCGAGCCGGCCACCGATGAGTCCGGACGGCAGCCGCAGCCAGCCTTCGGTTGGCGACGTACGAGGAGCAGGTGCCGAGCCCCGGGTGTCGTTCGGGATCCTCGAGGACCCGGACGGCAACAGCGTGACCATCCTGCAGCCCGAGGACGGATTCGCACCCCAGGGCCGGGCCGTGTCCTGACCACGGCCTGGCTCAAGGAAGCTAGGCGCAGCAACAGCAGTAGCAGTAGCACATGAGGGCGCCGTGCGGGCCGGTCCTGAACGAGTAGCGCTCACCACGGGGGATGAACATCCAGTCCCCGGCCACCAGCTCGGATCCGTCATAGATGATGGAGCCGCCGGCGATGAACCGGATTCCGTCCCCTTCGTCGTGTGAGTGGGCCGGCGACTCGACATCGGGATCCGCGACCGTGATGAACATGAAGGACTGCTCCGGCAACATCACCGGCAGCTGGTACTTGCGGAATCCCTCGGGCACGTTGTCGATCGCCAGCTCGCGACGCAGCTCCCGGGCGTCCTCGTCGCGACTGGTGACGATGCCCGAGTTGAGCTCGCGGCCGTGACCCTTGAGCGCTTCCTGTATCCGCTCCATGCAGGCTGCGAGACTGCTCCGGTTCGGATCGAACCCGGTGTCGTTCATGCCACACGCTCCCTGCCGAGATCGACGAGGCACGGGCCTCAGGTCGCGCCCACCCTTGCGAACCGAGCGTCATCGTGGCGTCACCCGGGGGAGCCGGCGCGACGGATGGACGCCGGCCGGGTCCCGTCAGGCTCGGGCCCGTGGCGTCGAGTCCCCGTCGGAGACCAGCAGGACGTGCAGGCGGCGCGGACCGTGCACGCCTTCCACCCGCTCCAGCTCGATGTCGCTGGTGGCCGAGGGCCCGCTGATCCAGGTCAGCGGCCGTCCGCCGACGACCGCGTCGCGGAGCCGTGTGATCGACTCCGGCACGTCGCCGACCAGCTGGGACTCGTGCACCACGCACACGTGCAGGTCGGGGACCAGCGACAGCGCTCGCCGTCCCTGGTCCGGGCCGTGGTCGAGGACGATGGTGCCGGTCGTGGCGACACCCACGGCGGCGGCGGTGACGACCGCGTCGATGCGGTCGAGGTCGTCGGCGGCGAGGCCGCCGTCGTCGGTGACCACGTCGACGCCGTCGGCGGCGAGCCAGTCCCGGGGCAGCCCGGGGGGTACGACGACCTGGCCGGTCCCGGCGAGCGCGTCGGCCACGGCCGCGGCGACCCCGGCCGGGGCCACCCGCTCGACGACCGCGCGGTAGTCCTCCACCCGCTCGACGAAGAGCGCTGCGACGTCGGGCGAGGACGTCACCGCGCCGTGCCGGCGGCCCGGCGCGGGCGCCCGTTCGGCGCCGTCGAGCGCGGCGGTGATCCGGCCGAGCATCTCCTGCCTGGAGCCGATCATCCTTGTCCTCTCTCGCGCTTCCACCAGGTCCGGAACGATTCGCCCGGCGGTATCGGGGCGTCGCGGGCGTCGCTCCAGGCCGACAGCGGCCCGGGGAGCCGTCCGATCGAGTCCTTCTTCCCGAGCACCCGGCCGCCCAGCTCGGCGCCGCGCTGCGCCCGTTCCCAGCGCGTGTGCTCGGCGAACATCCACGACGCGCCCTTCATCGCCAGCTGCTCGCCCGAGGGCAGCCCGCCGCGCTTCTCGTCGACGACCCGGGTGCGCAGGTGCACCAGCAGGTCGGGGATCTCGATGCGCACCGGACACACGTCGAAGCACGCACCGCACAGCGACGAGGCGTAGGGCAGCGACTTGTCGACCGGCGACTCGGTGCCGCGCAGCTGTGGGTTGAGCACCGCGCCGATCGGGCCGGGATAGACCGAGCCGTAGGCGTGGCCGCCGACCCGCTCGTAGACGGGGCAGACGTTGAGGCAGGCCGAGCAGCGGATGCAGCGCAGGGCCTGCCGCCCGACGTGGTCGGCGAGGGCGTCGCTGCGGCCGTTGTCGAGCAGGACGACGTGCACCTGCTGCGGACCGTCGCCGGGTGTGACCCCGGTCCAGGTGGAGGTGTAGGGGTTCATCCGCTCGCCGGTCGAGCTGCGCGGCAGGAGCTTCAGGAACACGTCGAGGTCGGCCACTGTGGGCAGTACCTTCTCGATGCCCACCACGCTGATCAGCGTTTCGGGCAGGGTCAGGCACATCCGGCCGTTGCCTTCGGACTCGACCACGACCAGGGTGCCGGTCTCGGCGACCGCGAAGTTCGCCCCGGAGATCGCCACCTTGGCCCGCAGGAACTTCTCGCGCAGGTGCCGGCGGGCCGACTCGGCCAGCTCGTGCGGTGCGGACGTGAGTCCCTCCGGAGCCGGGGTGCCGACCTTGCCCATCTCGCGCAGGAAGATCTCCCGGATCTCCGCGCGGTTGCGGTGGATCGCCGGGACCAGGATGTGGCTGGGCCGGTCCCGGCCCAGCTGCACGATGAGCTCGGCCAGGTCGGTCTCCCAGGCGTGGATGCCCGCGTCCTCCAGCGCCTCGTTGAGACCGATCTCCTGCGTGGTCATCGACTTGACCTTGACCACCTCGTCGGTTCCGGTCTCCCGGGCGAGCGCGGTGACGATCCGGTTGGCCTCCTCGGCGTCCCGTGCCCAGTGGACGGTGGCGCCGGCCCGGGTGAGCGACTCCTCGAGCTGGACCAGGTAGCCGTCCAGGTGGGTGAGCACGTGGTCCTTGATCGCGGCGCCTGCGACCCGCAGCTCTTCCCACCGATCGACCTCGTCGACGACGGCG